>NZ_AP022613.1:4677854-4989711 GCF_010730195.1 Mycobacterium conspicuum | reverse complement strand
CAGGGGCGAGCTTCGCGGCAGCGTTGAAAGCCGGTCCGTTCCACGGAAAGATGAGACCCACCACGCCGATGGGTTCTTTGAGGGTGTAGGCGTGCAGATTGGAGTGGGCACCGGTGATGCCACCGGTCATCTGTACATCGTGAGCCATGCCGCTCACCTTTGTGCACCAACCGGCGTAGTAGCGGAAGAACTCGGCCGCGGTAGACATAATGATCTGGGCCTGGTTAAACGGCATACCAGTGTTGAGTGAATCAATTTCCGCCAGTTCGGTGGCGTGATCTTCAATCAAATCCGCAATGCGCCAAAGCACCTTTGCCCGCTCATTTCCGGGCTTGACGCGCCAGACACCTGACTCGAACGTAGCCCGCGCCCGAGCGACGGCTTCTTGCACTGCGTCGGCGCCGCCATCGGAAAATTCCGTGATCACCTCTTCGGTCACGGGATCGACGATTGGAATGACGTCGCCTGTGCCGGGGCGATTGCGTATACCGTCAAGTACGGTCTGTAGCGTCATGACGAATCCCTTCTTGAAACTCCTTGGTTGTAAATCACTTTCGCTCACCGCACTTCAGCACTGAGCGCGGCGATCACGTCTCGCGTCTGTCGTTTCGAGGCGATCAATTCGTCCCGGTTTGCGCCAATGGGCAGGATGCGCACGGATAGGTCCGTGACGCCGGCATCGGCGAAGCGTTGGAACCTTTTGAGGATCGCGTCGTCGTCACCGGCCGCAAGGAGATCACCTACGTTTCGTGCGTCGCCCTTTTCCATGAGGCGCTGATAATTCGGCGAGGTTTTGGCCTCGGCGAGAATCCGATTGGCGCGTTCTCGCGCAGTCACCACTTCCGTTGAACTGCAGGCACATACAGGTAGTCCTGCGACAATGCGCGGCGCGGGGCGCCCGGCATCGCCAGCTGCCTTGGTGATCTTCGGTAGGACGTGCTCGCCGATAGCACGCTCGTCCGCCATCCATAGAACGGTGCCGTCGGCGCGCTCGCCGGCTAATCGCAGCATCACGGGGCCAAGCGCGGATACCAGGACGGGTAGGGGAGAGACGGGCTCGAGGTCCAGTGGGTTGTGTACTCGGAATTCATCGTTCTCGACATCGACGGACGTTGCTCCGGTCACGGCGGCGCTCAAGACTTCAAGATAGTTTCGGGTGTATGCGGCCGGTCGTTCATATGCCAGCCCGAGCATGTCGCGCACTATCCAGTGGTGCGACGGGCCGACGCCCAGGGCTAGTCGTCCGCCGATAGCGGCTTGTGCGGATAATGCCTGACGAGCCAAAGCAATTGGGTGCTGGATCTGCAAAGGAATGACAGCGGTCAAAAATTCGATCCGCGATGTGCGAGCGCCCATCATTGTCACGGCTACCAGCGCGTCGAAATCGGAGGGAACCTGCGGAACCCATACCGTGTCGAGCCCTGCTTCCTCCGCCCATACGACCTCGTCGAGCATTCTGGTTACCTTGCGCCCCGAGTCACCTCGCTCGGCGCCGATCATTATTCCGACGCGCACTATCTACCGCGCGATCACAAGTCGACGCTCGCGCAGGCTTGAAACGCCGGTTCCGTGGCTAAGCGAGCGGCGCGTCGGTAGCTGTGACGTCGTCATCGGCCATCCAGTGAACGAGTCGTTGCAGCGGGTACATCGCGTCGTGTGGGCTGCCCAGCGCATGCAGGTCGGCGGTGCCCAACCGGCATAAACGCTGTGCTCCGGCGACGGCCAGCCGATCTCGCAGCATGGCTTTTCGCTCGAACGGATAGACACCGATGGTTTGGGTAGCGACGTTCACGTAGCGCACGGCGTCATCCAGAGAGTCGACCATCACAACGTTCGACGTCTTATTAGAGGGGTGAAAGTTCACCGGGCTGTCCGACAGGATCACCATGCCGCTTCCGTCGAAGCGCCCCCACGTCTTGAGTTCGCCCATGGCTGACATGATTTCGACTTCTTCGCGCACTTCTGAGGGCGGGGGTAGGGCCTTGGCCGATGCGTGTTGCCGATCCGCGCCAAGCCGATCCAGCAGCTTCGCGCAGAACGCTTCGACCTCAGCGCGGTCGCCTTCGATGAAGGCAAAGCGGCTGGCCAGGCAGGCCTCCTGGTTAAACACCGTGGTGTCGGCAGCCAACCGCTCCGCGACGTCGTCCATTACCTCGTCGGAGGCCAAGGCTTCGCGCCCGATCAGGGAGATCGATGACTTGGGGTCAAAGGACACCAGCTGGATCCCGGGGCCTAGATATTTGATGACGTTGTTGATTGCCGGTCCGCCGCCCCACGCGACGATCTTGTCGAAATATTGTGGGCGATAAAGTGTCCGCTCAATCGTCTCGTCGCCACCGGGCCAGTACACCGCTGTCATGGAACGGACCACGGGGTGCGACGGGTCGACGTCTGCCATGGTGCGCAACACCGCGACCGTAGTGAATGGATCGCTGGAGGGCATCTTAAACAGGTTGACGGCTTTGACGAGCGCGCCCTGGGCGATCGAAGCGATGCAGCCGGCGGGCGCGTTGCCGGCGAGCATGTGCACGATCCGCGAAGGGAAAGCGCGCACCGCCAGCTTGCTGCCGTAAGGATCGACCCGTTCGACCCAGCCGTCGAGTGCTTCGCGGTTGGCAAAGTTCGAATCGACCATGCTTTCCAACAGTTGCCGGTTGAGGTAGTACGGCGCCTCGCGATACAGGTTCTCCACCACGCGCCGCGGCAGGGGGTTCGTCGCAGCGATGTATTCCAGGCAGTCCTGGAGGTACGGGTTGCGCTCTAGATGCAGACACTCGCCGACCTCGACCAGAAAGTCGATGATCTCCGTTAGTTTCACATCGAGCAGCGGTGGCAGTTCCGAACGGGGCATCACGATGTCGTCGAGGTCGATGGCCGGAGTGGTGAAATCGGCCCCAAGGTCGCGCGACCGATGACGGACCGCGTCACCTTCGATCAGGGCACCCTGAACAAAGTGCGGCGCCGAAAGAGCGTGTGATTCGGCAGTTGTCATGACACACCTCGCACATATGCGTCGATACTGCCGGCACAGCTGATCTTGTCTCCGTCGGGAAGGTCGGCAAAACGGAGGATGTCGCGGGCAACGGTGGGACCCTGGTGTCCGCACCTACACTTGCCGAAACTCACCGAGACCTTGTCACCGGTAATGATGCCGCCCCAATGGCCTTCGATCGACAGATCCATGAACGCTGCCCGCGCCTCGATTTCGCCGTTGCCCGGGTCCAGCCACTGTTCGCCGCTGACGTCTAGCGGCAGGATAATCACCCACGGGGAGATGTGATAGCGGCCTTCATGGCACAGCGGGAACGTCGCGTTGATCTCACGCATGCTGTAGGTGTGATACATGCGATGTTCGGGAACGTTGAACGTCTCGAGGATGTATTCGCGGTAGTCCTCAGGCAGCACCAAGCCCTTGAGGCCGCCAGCGACAAACATCGCGTTGCCCGGGTGGAAGTCCTTGCCGCTATAGCCTTTTGCGCGAACGGCTTCCGCGATGGGGAACAGCTGACCGTACATTCCGCTGACCATGATCGGACGATTGCGCGCTTCGATCAGAGCGTCGACTGCCTTCTCCGTTGATGCGGCCATGTCGCCCCCCCGCTGGGCGGCCATCTTTTCAAACTCCGCCAGCTCTGATGGTCGGGCCGTGCCGTCGGCGATCTTCCGCCGTAGCACGATCATTTCCACCATCGAACCCACAGTGATCGGTTCGGAGCCGAATTGGAAAGCCTCGACGTGAGGAGCGATCGTCGCGATCATGGCGTCTTTAATGGCGTTCTCTCGTGGCGCCGCGAACTGTGGACCGATCCCGAAGAACTTCCTGTCTTCGCTGGGCTCGAGTTCCAGCCCCCAGACGATGCCTGCGGCGTTGGCTCTGGCCGAGAAATCGATGTCACTCTCGGTGCCACTCATGATCGCGGGCTTTCCGGTGGTGCCGCTAGAGCAGGACAGGTAGTGGCCGACGCTCTCCATCTGCTTGATCCAGCCGTCGAGAGTCTCCACGCCAGCGAAATCGACGCCTTCGACCGGACGTGCTGCAACCGCGTTGAGCCATCTGGTCATACGGTCCCACTGACCCTCCGTCAGCCAGTTCTCTGAATAACTCTTGTAGGCAGTATGGGCAAAAAGTAATGGGACCAGGTCTGCCGGCTGCTTGACCTCACGCGCTTGGCTGGATTCGACGCGATTCTTGAGCAGCCCGATCGTCTGGACTTGGCTTTCCAGCCGCTCGTTGGCCGCCTCTATTTGGAGCGGCAATAGCTCCTCGGGTGCGACGTCGTAGCAATCGTCCCTCCCCACGATATCCATGAGGCGCGCAACTGCCGATGCCATTTGGTACTCCTCTTCGTCATAACAACACTTTGCCCAGGGCGGGCCGCGGGCCGCAGTGGCGCGGCGTCGTTTCTACAAATCGGCTACCCGCATCAGCTAAGTAAACGCCACCGTATACTTTGGGTCAAGGCGGAGCGGCCGCCGCGGGCTTGGTGCGATTCCGCCTCGGCGGCCTCGTCAACAGTTTCACGGATGCGGAGTGGAGCCGTTCTGTTGCGCGGCATGCTGGCGGGCGATGCGTTGGTCGTGAATCCTTACCAGTTCGCGGAAACCGAGCCGCGGATAGAGCGGCTTGGGCTGGACTCCCCACTGATCTTGGGCGGTGTTGATACCTGCTCCCTCGGGCGCGCCGCCCCATGGTGGGCCGGGGAACGGGTAGGGGTACTTGCACTCCAGCGACTCGTTGCTGTAGCGCACCTTCATGAGCTCACTGCATATTTCGGTAAATGACAGAGTCGGGTAGCCGAACCAGATCGCCAGGAACGGCAGTGTGAAGGCGCCTTCAAGGACGAGACCGAATAAGCACACCATGATCCCGCGCTGAAGTAACTTGTGCAGGCGTGCAGTTTCTTTCGTAGTTCCAAGGGGTAGGTCCTCGGTTGCTGATTCGTCGGTTTTCGATGATTGCTCGTTGGTGCTCGACTTGGCCATTGTGGGATCTCCTTAGTCCGAGAAGATTTCGCGGTTGACGGTGTGTAGATACGGGATCGCCAAGAATGGTGTGATGTACATGATGTCGTAGATCCACCACCCGATCACCGGGAAAACGGTTCCGGTGTAACGAAGGTCGGCGAACACCGTCATGTTCATGACGTAACCGACCCAGATCACGACGCCGAACCAGCAGGTGATGATTAGCCACTGGTATCCCCAGCGCTTCATCTGCAGGAACGCGATCGACGAGGCGATCCGCATCGGGAATACAACGAGAACCAGCGCCACCTCCCAGCTCTTCTCGCCGGGTGCGCTCGCGCCGCCGATCCACAGCTGGTTGTAGTGCCAGAAGTAGCCCATGTCGAAGGCGTTGCCCCATGCGGTGTAGAGCACGCGGTAGATCAGCGAGTGGTTGCCCACCAAATCCAAGATCCAACCCTGCAGGTTGAGCCCGGCATCAAGGATGACGAGGTAGCCGATCAAGGTAACCATGATGGGGCGAACCGAAAGGCCCGCCTTTGTAGCCATTTGGAGCTTGCGCAGGCCCCATAGGAACAAGGGCAGTCCGAAGATGCCGGCGGCGTTGGTGCCCATCAGCAATGTTCCTGCGATGAGCCACTTGTCGGCCGACCATTGGGCCTTGCGACTTTCTTCGTGTTGATCGTCAAGGGTGTGCAGGCCGCCGTCACTGGCTGGTGCGATGGCGGTCTTGCGATTGCCCGAGCGGTTGATCAAAGGCAGATTCATGGTGTCTCCTACCAGTTGCGGGTCGCGTACATGTACATCTGGATGCCGAATTGCAATGCCAGGTAGCCGTAGATGAAGATCTGGAAGACCATCAGCGCCCGTCGTCGCTTCTTGTCGCTCTCATTCATCGTTGAGGTGCTCCTCTCCTTGTGGGATCAAGTGATTGTGACGGCGCTCATCGAAAATCCCCGGCTGTGCTCGCCGAAATTCCTCACCTGTGAGCAGCGGTCAGTGTAGTTGTTGGCGGGTGCCGGTGGTGGTTCGGCGCAGGGTTTCTGCGGCGGCGTGGTGGTCACGTAGCCGGTAGGACTCTCCGTCGAGGTTGATGACCACGGAGCGGTGCAGCAGGCGGTCGAGCATGGCAGCGGCCACGGTGGTGTCGCCGAGGATCTCTCCCCAGGCTCCCACGCCGCGGTTGGTGGTGATGACGATGCTGGTCTTTAAATACCGTTGGGAGACAACCTGAAACAACGCCGAAGCGGCCTCGGCGGGCAGTGGAAGGTAGCCGAGTTCATCGATCACCAGCAGCGTCGGGCCGGCGAAGAAGCGCATGGTGGTGGCCCAGCGTCCCTCGATGGCGGCGCGGTGGCAGCGGGCGGCCAGATCGGCGGCGGTGGTGAAGTACGTCCGGTAGCCGGCATGTGCTGCGGCCCTGGCCAATCCGACCGACAGGTGTGTTTTTCCAGTACCCGGTGGGCCGATGAGCAGGATGTTGGTCGCTGATTCCAGATAGCGGCAGGTGCCCAGCTCGTCGATGAGCTTGCGGTCGATCCCGGCGGCAGCATCGACGTCGAAGTCGGCCAGGGTGGCTGGGGTGGGCAAGCAGGCGAACCGAAGCCGTCCGGCCAGTCGGCGGGCGGTGGAGGCTTCGACCTCGACGGCCAGCAGCCGCTCCAAGGCAACGGTCAGCGACAGCCCGTCGGCGGTGGCCTGGTCGAGCACGGCAGGTAGGGCTTCAGCGGCCGCGGCCAGTTTGAGTTCGGCCAGATGCGAGCGTAGCTGCTGATAGCGGCTCGCCGCCGCCGACAGCGATTCCTCGGTTGTGGTGGTGGTCTTACCGGTGCGCGGTGTGGGGGTCATTGGATGGTCCTGTTCTGGGCGGCCCGCTCGTAAGCGGACAGATCGATGACGGTGGAATTGGTTGACGGAGTGGATGTTTCAATTGCGGTGACGGATGGCTGATTGATCGCAAGCAGTTGCGCGGCAGCGGCTTTGGCCGCCGGGCCGGGTGGGATGCGTTCCTTGCGGCGGTGCGCCCGTCCGGTGGTCGCGGTGGCGATCGCCGCGGCATCCAGCGCGATGACGTGGCCGTTGTCGCGCACCATGACGCCGAGCCCGTCGGCGGCCATCCGGTGCCTGGCAACCACGATCCCACTGGCGGTGGCGATGTCGCAGAACTGACCGCCGACCGGATGCGACACCACCACGTTGGCGGCGGCCAGCTCCGGGGGCACCGAGTAGCGGTTACCGCGGTAGGACACCATCGCTTGGCGCGATGCGGTGCGGGCCTCGGAAACGATCACCGGATACGCCTGCGCCGGTATTGGTTGTAGTGGCTCCGTTTCGGCCACCACGGCGACCGAGGAGCGGCCATCAGCGGTGGCCCGCAGCCTCGTGTCACCACGCACCCGGGCGAAGCGATCCAGGTTCGCCTGGGCCGCCTCGACGGTGACGTCGTCGGCCAGGGTGCGCCACCAGCGTTGCGCGGCGGTGTGATTGACCTTCTCCACCACGCCCTTGCGGTTGCCGCGCCGCGGCGGGCAGATCGCCACCGATACGCCGTAGTGCTTGGCCACCCCGGCGAACGAGGCGCTCACCCGGCCGCTACCGGGATCGCAGACCGTGGCCATCCGGTCGAACCGCCACACCCGCGAGACGCCGCCCAGACCGCGGGTGACGCGGTCCAGGCCGGCGACCAGGTGGGGTTGGTCCTCGCTCGGCGACAGATAGCCGCGCCACTTGCCCGAATGGGCCAACGAGCCGACCAGCAGGTGTGCGGTCTTGCCCCAGCCCCACGATTCCGGCGGATCGGGCAATTCCAGCCAGTCCCATTGAGTTTCATCACCCGGTGCATGGGGGATCACCGCGTTCGGGCGCTGCGTGGCCGTCCGGCACGCCTCACAGACGGGCCGCAGGTTCCGGGTCCGGATGTTGCGGGTCAGGCTCTGATACGACAGCCCGAACCCGAGGTCCTCGAGTTCGTCGAACAGGGTGCGGGCCCACAGGTGCGGGTCCTCGGTCAGCCTGGCGGTGACGTAGTCGATGAACGGATCGAACGGGTCCGGGTCGGGCCGGGCGCGGACCCCGGGCGCGCCGTCACCGGCCAGATACTTCCGGACCGTCTTGCGGTCGAAGCCGGTGTGGCGGGCGATCGCCGAGATCGACCAACCACGTTTGCGTAGGGCATGTACTTCCACATCGTCCTCCCATGTGAGCATGAGAAAGCGGGCCTCCTTCGGTGGAGCTACTGGCGTCAGACACCAGCAGCTTCGAGGGAGGCCCGCCCTTCTCGGCGGAGCCACACGGGTGGGGAATTTCGATGAGCGTCAGTGGGGAATTTCAGTGAGCGCGGTCAATTGATGTCTTAGCCGCAATCAGGCAGGCTGCCGCGGCTTCCCGCAGGCCCTCGGTGACTGCCCCGTCGGTCGACAGCGGCGCCAATACACAAGCTTCGACAGCCTCGACTTCGTCGGCGCCCGCGGCGATCAATTGGCCGGCTGTCACCAGTACGCGCGTCGACGGCGGCTCGAAATGGAAGACTTCGTCTGCTGTGCGGATCGTGGTTGCACACTTGACCAGCCGCTTGGCGATGGCGATGTCGATTGCCGCCTGGTGCACCAAGACTTCGGCCTCACGATCGGGTGGGAGATAGTCCATTGCGATGGTGACGAAGCGTTGGCGGAATGAGGGTTTGAGATCCTTCAGCGAGCTGCGGTAAGCCGGGTTATAAGAGGACACCAACATGAACGAATCTGGCGCCTTGACGACCTCGTCAGCTCGATCCAGGTAGAGAGTCCGCCGATGGTCAGTAAGCGAATGCAGAATCGCTAGCGAGTCGTGCCGGGCCTCGACTACCTCGTCGAGGTAACAGATTGCACCGGCCTTAACGGCGCGGGTCAGCGGCCCATCGTTCCACACGACGTCACCGCCGGTCACCATGAAGCGGCCAACCAGATCCGAGCTGGTCAAATCATCGTGGCAGCTGATGGTTACCACGGGACGGTTCAGCAGGTGCCCCATGTGCTCGACGAAACGCGTTTTGCCGCAACCGGTTGGGCCTGTCAGCATCACCGGTAGCCGTTGGGCGAAGGCTTGCTCGAACAGCGCTACTTCGTTGCCGTTGGTGTGGTAGAAGCCTGCCGTCATTTCACTCCTAGACATGGGCGCCTACGTCGCCACGAGTTCGCGGTGGACATGGGCCAGCACGTGGGGTAGTTCGTCGATGCGTCGGATCCGCTTTGACCTGCGCGGGCCGAACACCTCGGGTAGCGGGTCCACTCGGGTAGGACCGACGCCGATGTAGTAGGTGGCGATGCCGGCATCTTCGGCTTCCTCGACGGCGTGGGCCACATCAGCCCATGCGTATCGGCCCTCGTAGCCTTCGTCAGACATGAGGCCGTCGCCAATCACGATGAGGAGCCGTCGTTCCGTTGGCTGTCGCAGAAGCCGACTCGTCAAGTGCCGCAAGGGAGCTCCGAGCCTGGTGTAGCCACCCGTGGCTAGGCCCGCCCCACTCGGGACGACGAAGTGAGGTTCGTCGAAGTCCTTCAGGCAGCGCACTTCCACGCGATGCCGAGTGTTGCCGCTGAAAACGAATATGCCGTGGCGCTCTCGGGCGAGCTTCATTGCTTGCGACAGCGCATCGGCACAAGCCAATTCGAGGCGGAATATCCGCCCCTGGTGTACTCCCAGCGACGAGCTGCCGTCGAGCAGCAGTGCGGTGGTCACGTCCCGGAATCCGGGAAGCAGTTCTCGGAAGACGCGAGCTTCGGGGGAGTGGCCGCAGGTTCGGTCGACGTAATAGTCGACGTAGCGGTCGATGTCCACGCACGAACCGTCTTCCAGGCCGGTAGTCATCACCCGGTGCGTATGCTCCTCGAACCAGCGTCGGATGCCTGGAGATACCGGCGGGCAGGGCTGCCGAGGAGCTTGGTGTTTGCGCTCGAGAACAGCGACGTGGCGCGGCAGAAAACTAGCCGTCCACGCGTTCCATTCTGGATAGGGGATGCCGACACGCTGGTCGGGCCGGATCTCGATTTCGTCGTCCTCGGGTCGGCTGGGGGGTGGCAAGTTTGGGTTTCGCACGCCGCCGTCGCCTGCGACGGGCACCGAGTATCCGATCCTGTTGAAGGTTTTCTTCGAGCTCCAAGGCATCCGGCCGCGCATCCGTAAAGCGCGCGCCGACAGGCCGTTACGGCCTGGCGCTGATGCAGTCAATCGACCGAGTAACGGATAGCGGTTCAACTCTGTGCCGGAGCGGGCCAGCTCGATTGCAGCATCGAACATCGCTGGCCCGTCGAGGTTTCTCTTGATCGCGTCTAGGTCTACGAGGTGTCGTTGCAGTTCGGGGAGCAGCCCCGGCCACTGTGACGCAATCCAACCCAGTGCGACACGCCCTTCGACGATGGCCAGCGCCCGCATCTCCCGAGGGGCTAGCTCATGCAGGGCGTAACCGGCCAGCAGGTCCTTCGACGGTGCGCATTGGAGTGCGACCCCGCATGTCAAAGTCCGGCGAGTCCAATCCGGCGCCAGAGCCGGGTAGGGTACCTCGACGACGGTTTTGCCGGCATTCATGCCGAAGCTTCGCCGCTCACCCGATACCAAACGCACGCCGTGCCGCCGGCCTTGCGACAGCGCGACAGCCAATAGGGCACAACGGCGCTCGACGACGAGCGCGGGCGCAGTGACAGGCTTGGTCATCACCGCTGCCAATCGCGTCTAGTGCTGCGAGTCGGGATCAGAAGGTGCCGATGTTTCCCATGACCCAGTACCAGAACCCCACCAGGCCGGCGGCTGCACCCCAGCCAAAGCCGATGCGAGCGATCTCTAGCCACATGATTATTCCTCCATCTCGGTTGGGCGTGACAGTGTGAACTCATCGGGGCTCCAAGCCGTGACGAGTGCTTGCCAGGAACGCGTCGAGGAGCCGGGCACGAGTGGGTTTGAGGTCATGGTTTGTGACCAGCAACGAATACAGACCGAGCAGAAAGAACAGGGCGCTGTGCACGGCGTCGACATGGTCAGAGACTTTGCCTGCGGCTTGGGCCTGCCGAATGTCCTCGGCGACGAGTGCCACTAGTTGATGCTCCGTTGACTTGGCCCACCCGGGCGGGCGGGTCTGCGAGAAGTGCAGGGCAAGTACATCTCTGAACAGCCGCTTCCCCAGCCGCGTCTCCGCGGCGGTGACGAGTCTGACTACCTCCGACAAGGTAGACCACAGGTCGTGCGGTGTCTTGAGAAAGCGGGCCAGTTCGCGGGCAAGGCGATTCACCAAATCCCGCTCTACCTCTTCTAGTACGTGCTCTTTGGTGGGGAAGTGGAAATAGAAGGTGCCTCGTGCTACGCCGGCGCGCCCGATGATCGCACCGATGTCGGCGTCGCCCATGCCCGATCGCTTGAACTCGGCTTTGGCTGCCTCATATATGCGCTGGCGTGTCTCGAGGCGTTGCGCCTCGCGTCCACGCGGCTTGTCGCTCACTTCTGCTGTCATCGCAGACTAGTGTCAACCCACTAGATGACGAATGTCAATGACAAATTTCAATGACAGTTGTCAGTGAGATGGTCTAGACTGTCACTGTGACTTGCCTTTTTGATGTCGTCGCGGGGTCGCCTTGAGAGAAAAGCGGCGCCGGTTCGACGCAAGGGCGGTTCGATGGCCCTGACCACACCGCAGGGGCCGCTGGGCACCGATCCCGCGGGCTGGTTCTCTGAGCCGTTACCGATCGGGGTCGTTTATGTCGAGCCGCATCCCCGACGCGTTCAAGCTATTCAAAACGGTCGCACGGTTATTGATACCGAGCAGGCACTGATGGTGCACCGCCCTGACCGCATCCACCGATATGCCTTCCCGGCCAATCAGGTTGGCGACTTGCCACACAAGCCCGAGCCCGCCGCACCGGGATACGTCGTCGTGCCGTGGGGAGCCGTCGATACCTGGCTGGAAGAGGGGCGCTTACTCGTCGATTACCCGCCAAACCCATATCATCGCGTCGATTGCCATCGCACGAGCCGCCGGCTGCGCGTCGAAGTGGGCGGCGTGACGCTGGTCGACACGGACGACACTGTGATCGTCTTCGAGACCACGCTTCAGCCCCGCCTCTACGTGAGCCCAACGTTGGTCCGCACCGACCTGTTGCGACGAACCACGACATCGAGCTACTGCAACTACAAGGGTGCGGCGACGTACTGGTCGGCTGCGGTAGGTGATGCCGTAGTGGAAGATGTCGCGTGGAGCTACGAGGATCCACCACCAGAGAGCCTGCCGATCGCGCGACACCTCAGCTTCGATTCCAGTAGGTGCACGATGTTGGCCGAACTGCCCCAGGCTAACCCACCGCGTTAGGCTGCCCGTAGGGCGAACGGCGAGAGGAGTTACCTGACAATGACTTTCGCAAAGTATGTTGGGCAAGCTCCTCGCCGGGCGAAGTCAGCTCCGACGTGGCGGACCAACGAAGTTTCTGGCCGCGGAGTGGCCAACCTCGTCACCGTGGCAGAGCGCCATTCAGAAACAGGCTCACGGCAAGCTTCAGGTGGCGTTCTTCTTGCCTTTTGCTGCGGAACACGGCGAAATCTGCCAGCCGAGCAGGCAGGGCCTCGACCATCGCCAAGAAGTGTTCGGCTGCTATCTCGATGTCATCGACTTCGATGTTCCCGGATTCTTGGTGCTGACGCAGTAAATCCATCACCTGGCGTTGGCGACGCGACCAACCTAGGGTTTCAGCGCTGACGGCGAATTCCGGGAACCGGCCGGACTCGTTCATTACCACTCGGTGCAGCCGCCTCGTGTCAGGGTCGAGGGCACGTTTAATCGCGCCGCGCCCGATCTCGGTCAGCGCGGCTTCAAGGTCCTCATCGTTGATCCGGCGGTCTAGGTCGCGGTCCACGGCACGGCTGAAAGCCCACGGGATGACGTCAACGAATACCGCCCGTTTGTCGGGGTATCGGGCGTAAAGAGTTCGCTTGGTGACCCCGGCCGCCTGGGCGATCGCCTCCATGGTCGTACCGTCATAGCCGTATTCCAGGAACGCGGAGACGGCACCCTCGCGTATTCGTTCCTTAAGTTGGGCGGCTTCCTCCTGTGTCGGTCGTCCACGCCGTGCCGTTGTCATCCTGCAAAGTGTACGGCTAGGTGTACTAATTGACGGCGGCCGGATGGATCGATGCGGCTCCCTTGGTGGGCGCCAAACTGGATTTCAATCCCGGTGGGGGCCTGCAGTGCCCGCCGAGAGCGACCGTATTGGCGGCCGTCAGCCTGGCTAGCGTGACGCCGAGGAACGAAGCCGACAGCGCTCTAGTAAGACCCTGGCAAGCCACTTTGGCTTGCTGATCATCACATCGTGGCAGCTGTCGACACAGATTAGCGTTGCCACGCCCCCAAGCGCGTCGATGTACTGACGCTGTCGGCGGACTGACAACGCTCTGTCTGACAGCGTCATAATCCACGTTCGCGGCACCGCTTCGGGCATGTCGCGGCGATCGACGGGCTCGACGATGACATTCAGGGACTCTGGATAGAGCCGGGATAATGTGAGCTTGCGTTGCTCGCGACTCATTCCGTTGCAAAACGCCAGACGGGCAGCTGCGGGCGGCATCGGGAACGATCGGCCAATCGAGACCCCGGCCCGCGACAGTGGAGCCAGTGGTCCGCGAAGCGTCTTGATCACCGACTTGCCCTGTGGCGGAACGAATGCCGCCACCAATATCATTTCGCGCACCCGATCAGCGCCAAGCTTGGAAACCACACCCGGCACCGTCACTCCCGCCAGCGAATGCCCAACGACCAGAACGTCACCGAGGCCCGCGTCGTCCACATCAGTGACCACTGAGTCCACCCAGTCGCAGATGCGGACATCAGACAGGTCGGCTGGCCTAGCGGCCCGGCCCGGTAGGTCCACGGCGACGACGGGCAGTTCAGGTGCAAGCTGCGCTAGTTCGGCGACGACAAGTTCCCAACAGTCCGCGGCATGTGCGCCGCCGTGCACCAAGACGAGACCGGGCAGGACCGTCGCTCGATCAATCACGCGTCAAAACACCCCTGAGAAACAGGTTGACGGCATGATGAAGATGTCGCTCTCCTTCTTCCTTGGTGCGATAGATCCCGAAGTCGGCCAGCCGTTGCGGCATCAGCTCGATCATCGCAAGGAATTGCCCTGCGATCACCTCGAAATCGTCCACGTCGATGGTTCCCGCTTCCTGATGGTGGCGCAGCAGCTCCATCACTTCTCGCTGGCGCGCTGACCAGGTCATCGTCTGGGCACTGAGGGCGAACTCCGGGAACCGCGCCGATTCATTCATTGCGATCCGGGTCAGGCCCAGCGTTTCAGGATCCATAGCCCGTGCGAGTGCACCACGTCCAATCGCGATGAGCGCGAGTGCCAGATCGTCCTTGTTTCGGTGTGAGTCGGGTTCGCGCGCTGTCCTTAGCGTCAGTGCCCAGGGGATCACATCGAGAAATACGGCCCGCTTATCGGGATAGCGTGCGTACAAGGTCCGCCGTGTGATGCCCGCTGCTCGGGCGATCGCTTCCATGGTTGTACCGTCATAGCCCTGTTTGACGAATGTCGCGGCCGCGGCTGTGCGAAGCTTCTGATGCAGTTCCTCAGCTTCGGCCTGCGTCGGTCGACCTCGTCGGCTGGTCACCATCCGAGAACTATACAACTAGGTATATTTAGCGGTCGCCTTGACAAAATATACGCAGCTGTGTATTTATAGGTGTGCGAGACAACTTGTTGACTCCGGCTGATTCGCCTATCCGCAACACTGACATCTTTATGGAGGGCGCTTGCGTCGGCACGGAGATCGTGATCTTCGGCGTCAACGGCAATCGCGCTGGCGAAGAGGCGGCCCTTGCAGCATCACCTGACGGCTGGAATACCGAAGGAACGGGTCAGAGGAGTTGAAAGTGCCAGTCACTCAATCATTTATCGATGGTGAGTCCGTCGCCTCGGCGCAGGTATATGACAATATCGACCCGTCCTCGGGCAAGTCACTAGGTGCGGTGGCGCGCGCCGGTGGAGATGAGGTCGACCGCGCTGTGACAGCCGCAAAACGGGCGTCCAGAGCGTGGCGCACTACGCCCCCAGCCGACCGGGCCAGAGTCATGAGCCGTATAGCTGATCTCATCGAGCGCGATCAAGAGCATTTGGCGCTCATAGAGAGCCAAGACACCGGCAAACCGCTGTCGCAGGCGCGCGCCGACGCCCTGGTCTCGGCACGATACTTCCGCTTCTACGGTCATGCGATCGACAGCTACTACGGACACACCATTCCGCTGTCGACCGATCTGCATGTCTATACGAAGCGCGAACCGCTGGGTGTCACGGGGCATATCGTTGCCTGGAATTATCCGATGCAGCTGTTGTGCAGGGGCATTGCTCCAGCGGTCGCCACAGGCAACTGTGCGGTGGCCAAACCGGCCAATGAAACACCGCGCACCGCAGTAGCTCTCGCTGAGCTAGCGTTCGAGGCCGGATTGCCGGCTGGCGTGTTCAATGTGGTGACCGGTATCGGCACCGAGGCCGGTGCGGCCCTGACGGCCCACCCGGGAGTCGACCATATCGGATTTGTCGGTTCCGCCGAGGTCGGCTCGGTTGTTGGGCACGCCGCCGCCGAGCGGGTTGTTCCCGCGCTACTCGAGCTGGGCGGCAAGTCGGCTCAGATCGTCTTCCCCGATGCCGACCTTCTCCGCGCGACCGAGTTCATCGCAAAGGCAATCCTGCAAAACGCCGGCCAAACCTGTTCGGCCGGCTCACGATTGCTGGTTCAAGAAGCTATCCATGACGAACTTGTAGAAATGGTCAAGCACCGTTTCATGCGAGTGTCGATCGGTCCCGGCATCGAGGACAAGGAACTTGGGCCGCTCATCTCACGCAAGCAGCAACACAGGGTTCAGTCGATAGTCTCCGGCAACACCAAGGGCGAAATCATCTGCGGTGGCGATGCGCCATCGGCGGCAGACCTGGCTGACGGATCGTATTTCGCGCCGACCTTGATCGACGGTGTCGACCCTGTTTCGGAAATCGCGCAGGAAGAGATCTTCGGCCCTGTGTTGACAGTCAACAAGTTCGGCGACGAGGAGGAAGCGGTGAGTTTGGCTAACGGCACACCGTACGGACTCCTCGGCTCCGTATGGACCTCCGACCTCTCGCGCGCGCACCGGCTGGCCGCCGAGATTGAAGCGGGACAGGTATACGTCAATACCTACGGTGCCGGCGGGGGAGTGGAGCTGCCGTTCGGCGGGTTCAAAAAATCAGGCTACGGCCGCGAAAAAGGATATGAAGCGCTCGACACGTTCACTGCCACGAAAACCGTTGTAGTGCACCTTTGATGCTCACGGAAGGTAAGGGACACACCATGAGCTTCTCCAACTCCACTAACTTCTTTACCGATCAAAGCCTGGTCGGAGACCCCTATCCATACTTTGACTACCTTCGGTCGAGATACCCGGTGCGCCGTGACGAAGCCAGCGGTGTCGTGACGGTCACCGGCTACGAGGAAGCGCTGTCGGTGTATCGGGATACCGATGCGTTCTCGTCGTGCACGTCGGTGATCGGGCCCCTAGCGGGATTGCCGTTTCAGCCGGAGGGCGACGACATCGGTGCGCTCATCGAGCGGTACCGCGACCAGATCCCCCTCAGCGAGCATATGGTCACCTTCGATCCGCCGGAACACACACGCGCCCGCGGCCTACTGAGCAGGCTGATTACACCCAAGCGCCTCAAGGAGAATGAGGAGTTTATGTGGCGTCTGGCCGAGCGGCAGTTTGACGAATTCCTGGACCGGGGTCGTTGTGAATTTCTGCGCGACTATGCTAAGCCCTTCGCCACGCTGGTCATCGCCGACCTGCTTGGTGTTCCGGAAGGGGACCACACAGCGTTCCGTTCCCGTCTTGCTGCGGCCAGTGTCGGTGCGATCGAGGACGATCCGAAGTTCTCCCACAATCCGCTGGCGTTCCTCGAGGCACAGTTCACCTCCTACATCGAACAGCGTCGACGCGAGCCGCGTGACGACGTGCTCACTTTGTTGGCCGAGGCCAAGTACCCGGACGGGTCGACGCCCGAGGTCATCGACGCGGTGCGCCTTGCGACATTTTTGTTCGCCGCCGGTGCGGAGACGACCACAAAACTGCTCTCCGCCGCACTGCACTTAATCGCCGATCGTCCCGGTCTGCAGCATCTGCTACGCGAAGATGCCAGTCGTGTCCCGCTTTTCATCGAGGAGACGCTGCGCATGGAGAGCCCGGTGAAGAGCGATTTCCGCCTCGTCCGAAAGTCCACGACCATCGCGGGTGTTCACGTGCCGGCGGGTGCCACCGTGCTGCTTCTGCCCGGGGCGGCAAACCGAGACCCTCGGCGGTTCGACAACCCCAATGAGTTTCAACTAGATCGCCGCAATGCTCGAGAGCACATCGCGTTCGGCCGCGGCATCCATACCTGCCCAGGCGCCCCGCTGGCTCGGGCGGAAGGACGAATTACGGTCGAGTACTTTCTCGATCGGGCTGACGATATCCGGATCTGCGAGGCGGAACATGGCCCCGCTCACGCCCGTCGCTACGACTACGAGCCGACCTACCAGTTGCGCGGACTCACCGAACTGCACCTCGAATTCACCCCTGTCGAACGGGAAGGCGCAGTTGATGGTTGAGACGATGGCGCTGAGTCCGGCGCTGGGCGTCGAGGTCACCAGTGTCAAAAGCCTCCTTGATGACGCGGTTATCGGCCGGTGTATGGAGGCGCTCAAATGGCGTGGTGTGCTGCTGATTCGGGGCCTACATCTCGACGACGACGAGCAATTAGAGTTCGCGCGCAGGCTAGGCACCGTGCTCGCGCCGGGAGGCAAGGAGATCTTCAAAGTCAGCCTCGACCCGTCGAAGAACCCCGCCGCGGAGTACCTCAAGGGCACTTTCAATTGGCACATCGACGACACCACCAACGATGTGCCCGCGAAAGCCACAATGCTTACGGCGCGGCATGTGGCGATGACCGGGGGCGGCACACAGTTCGCAAATACCTATGCGGTCTGGGAAAACATGTCCGCACAGGAGCGCGAGCTTTACCAGGGGCTGCGCGTCGTGCATAGCTTTGAGGCCGCGCAGCGCCTCTTGGTCGGGGACCCGGCGGAGGAGGACCTAGCCGCCTGGCGCACGCTTGCAACGCACGAAAGTTCGCTCGTCTGGAAGCGGCGTGATGGTCGCTGTTCTTTGGTGATCGGTGCGACCGCTGACCACATCGTGGGTCTAGAGCCAGACGAAAGCCGCAAGCTGTTGGATGAACTGCTCGCACGGGCGACCGAAGAACGCTTCTGCTACACCCACGACTGGCAGGTCGGCGATCTCGTCATCTGGGACAACACCGGGATCCTGCACCGCGCCCTGCCCTACGATTCGTCTTCAGAACGTACCCTGCATCGCACCACGATCGCCGGCGAAGAGCCTTGGTTGTAGGACGAGGAGAAGAATTGAGCGAGAACACTTTCGACAAGGGACTGCGCATCCGCACAACGGTGTTGGGCCAGGAGTATGTGGACAAAGCCGTCAAAAGCGCTAGCGACTTTAACCGACCGTTCCAGGACCTCGTCACCGAATACTGTTGGGGAGCCGTGTGGGGACGCGACGAGTTGCCCCTCAAGACGCGTAGCATGCTCACGCTGGCGATGATCTCGGTGCTCAACCGCCCACATGAGCTACGCACCCACGTTCGGGCGGCGTTGACCAACGGTGTCACCCGCGATGAAATCCGCGAAATCTTCATGAAGGTAGCGATCTACGCGGGGGTTCCTGCCGCCGTCGACAGCTTCCGAATCGCCCGCGAAACGTTCGCGGAACTTGATCAGCATTAGGACACGCCATGCGAATCGGATTTATCGGCCTGGGCCACATGGGGTTTCCGATGGCACGGCGCCTCATCGAGGCAGACCACGACGTCATCGCATACGACACGCGCGAAGAAGCCCTCGGCCGTCTCATTGAACTCGGGGCACAAGCCGCCTCGTCGCCGAGGGATGTCGGGGATCGCGCCGAGACCGTGATGGCGAGCCTTCCGTCGCAGCAGGTTTCGTTTGAGGTGGCTGCCCTGGCCGATGGTGTAATCGAGGGCGCAATGGTCAAGCGTTTTGTTGACTTCTCGACCATCGGCAGCCAAACGGCTAGACGCGTCCACGCTCAACTTTCGCGACGCAACATCGCCGCGATCGACAGCCCCGTCAGTGGCGGGGTTGCCGGTGCCGAGAAAGGCACGCTCGCGATGATGGTATCGGGTCCTCGCGCGGATTTTGAGACGCTGACCCCTGTCCTGGAATCGATGGGTAGGCCCTTTTACGTCGGCGACAAGCCAGGCTCGGGGCAGACGATGAAGCTGATCAACAATATGCTGGCGGCCACCGGACTCATCGCAACATGCGAAGCCGTCGT
Source organism: Mycobacterium conspicuum (assembly GCF_010730195.1). NCBI lineage: Bacteria > Bacillati > Actinomycetota > Actinomycetes > Mycobacteriales > Mycobacteriaceae > Mycobacterium > Mycobacterium conspicuum. The sequence goes on along the minus strand of NZ_AP022613.1, from coordinate 4,970,351 downwards.
AATGGGTGTCAAGTCGGGTCTGGACCCACAGGTCATGATCGATGTGCTCAACGCCGGTTCTGGTGCGACCCACGCGAGTCGGGACAAGTTCCCCCGATCGATCCTGCCTCGCACGTTCGACTTCGGCTTCGCCACGGGCTTGATGGTGAAAGATGTGCGGCTCTATCTCGAAGAAGCCATTGCCCTCGGGGTATCCCGCGAAGTCGCTGAGGCGGTCGGACGATTATGGGAGAGCGCGATGGAGGAACTGGGTCCTGACTCCGACTTCACCGCCGCGATCAAGCCGATCGAGCGATCGGCTGGTGTCGTCGTCGGCGGCTCTGAGTGAGGGCTCCCTGTATTTTTAGCTGGCCCAACGATTCCGAATAGTCGCGGGCCCTCGCGGTGACGCCGCCGCTTCGACGCACCCCGGCGGGCCGGGCGACTGTCTCGGCGCATGCTGACGTTCGCCTAGCCCTCCGTTGGTCGCCTCAGGAGCGTCTCTGCAAGCCGGAGTGATTGCGAAATAGGTTGGCGGCCATCACGAGAGTGTTTGGCCGAGCTCAAAATTTTTCACCGTTCCTCACACGCAGAGGAAACATTGACAATAATATACTACTACGTGTACTTATAAGCACACAGAGCCGTAGCCAGCGGCAACTTCGACCCTGTCCGGCCTAGGGGAGGTGACGTGACGCAGAACCTCGGGCCGGGCCCGCTTCACCGATCTGAAGCCGCCAGCGCCGCAGCACCCGTCGCGCCATCGCCGGGGAGTGATTTCGGCGCGACGTCATATGTGCGACTCATAGCGGGCCTGGTGACGGTTCTCGTCATTGTTGGGATTGTGGCCGTATCGGTGAGTATGTTCCAGGGCCGCTTCGTATCCGCGGCACCGGTAACCGTCCTCTCGCAGCGCGCCGGTCTGGTGATGAACCCGGAAGCCAAGGTAGAGATCGGCGGGGTGCAGGTCGGCAAGGTCGCATCGATCGAAACATTGCCGAATGGCCAAGCGGCGCTCCACCTTGCGATGGACCCGTCAGTGCTGCCCAGTATTCCCGCCAACGTGCTTGTGGACATTGCGTCCTCGACGGTATTCGGCGCCAAGTTCGTTCGGTTGGTGCTGCCAGATGAGCCCTCGACGCAGCACATACAGGCCGGCCAGGTCCTTGACGCGAAGCATGTCACGGTTGAGATCAACACCGTGTTTCAGCAACTGACATCGCTGTTATCACAGATCGATCCCGCCAAGCTCAACGAAACCCTGGGTGCAATGGCGTCGGCGCTGAGCGGTCGGGGCCACAAAATCGGGCAGATGCTGAGCGACCTGGACGCGTTTCTTGCCACGCAGGACCCCAGTCTTCCCGCCTTGAGCCACGACCTGGCTGCTCTTCCTGCGGTCGCCCGGGCCTACGCCGACGCCGCGCCCGACATCGTCCAGACGGCCGAGCATGCGACCCGGATCGGTAAGACATTCGTCAACGAACAGCGAAACCTGGACGCGTTCTTGATCAGCGCGATCGGTTTGGCCGACCTGGGTAACGACGTGATTGGCGGCAATCGGCATGCGCTGACGGACGCGCTGCATCTGTTGGTGCCGACCACCGATCTGCTCAACCAGTATCACGAAGCGCTGCAATGCGGCATCGGTGGTGTCGTGGAGATAACAAAGGTCCCGCCACTGCCGGACCCGGGTATCACCACCATTGTCCAGTTCGCCCTGGGTGCCGAACGCTATCGCTACCCGGTCCATCTGCCCAAGGTCGCTGCAACCGGTGGCCCGCAGTGCCAAACCCTTCCCCTTGTGCCCTTCGACAAGGCGCCGCCGTTCGTGGTCGCCGATGTCGGTGCTAACCCGTGGCAGTACGGCAACCAGCAAGTTCTGATCAACTCCGACGCGCTCAAGCAGCTGCTGTACGGGCCGATCCCAGGTCCACCACGCAACAGCATGCAGATTGGGCCGCCGTGGCCAGGCGGGCAATCCGGATGACCGGCGCACGTGTGACGATGATCAAATTCGCGGCCTTCGTGATCGTGATGGCGCTGCTGACGGTGTCCTTATTCTTTGTGTTCGGCCAGTACCGCACTGGCAGCACGACAGGATATTCCGCTGTCTTCATCGACGCCTCGCGCCTCAAAGCCGGCCAGTCGGTGCGCATCGCCGGGCTTCGAGTGGGCACCGTCAGCGGCGTCTCGTTGCGTCCCGACAACAAGGTGCTGGTGAAATTCGATGCCGACCGCAAGGTCGTTTTGACCAGTGGCACGAGGGCAGTGGTTCGTTATCTCAACCTGGTCGGTGATCGCTACCTCGAACTCGTCGACGGTCCCGGTTCGGCAAGGGCGCTGGGTCCTGGTGCGCAGATCCCGGAAGAGCGGACCGCGCCCGCGCTCGACCTCGACCTGTTGTTGGGTGGCCTGAAACCCGTTATCGCGGGTCTGAATCCACAAGATGTCAATGCGCTCACAGCAACACTTGTGCAGATCTTCCAGGGCGAAGGCGGCACCATGCAGTCCTTGCTGTCGAAGACGTCCTCGTTCTCGAATACCTTGGCCGACAACAACGAGACGGTGCAGCGGCTGATCGACAACCTCAAGACCGTCCTGGGGACACTGGCCAACGATCGCGACGATTTCTCCGGCGCGATCGATCGGCTGCAACGACTGGTCTCCGGCTTTTCCGGCGACCGCGACACGATCGGTGCCGCGATCGACTCCCTGGACAAGGGAACCGCGTCGATTGCGGACCTGCTGACTAGGACGCGGGCTCCGCTGGCGGGCACGATCGACCAGCTCGGCCGGTTGGCTCCACTGCTCGATCAGGACAAGGACAAAATCGACGCCTCCCTGCACAAGCTGCCCGAGAACTACCGAAAACTGGTGCGGCTCGGCGCATACGGCAGCTGGATCCCCTATTACGTCTGCGAACTCAGTCTGCGTGTTTCGGATCTGCAGTATCGGACCGTCGTGGTGCCGGTCTGGAAGGAACACGGCGGAAGGTGCGCGGAACCCGATGCTTAAGTACCGCGGACCACGCCTCATTCGCGCCGGATTCCTCGGCGCTGTCCTGGTGGTTCTTGTCACCCTCGTGGGGCTGTCGCCCGATCAGCTGCTGCAACAGGCCACGACAGTCAAATACCAGGCGCTGTTTTCTCAGGCGGGCGGCCTGGCGGTAGGCAATGACGTGACGGTATCGGGAATCAAGGTCGGTACGGTGTCAGGTGTTTCGCTGAATGACGGCGATGCCTTGGTGACCTTCAGAGTCAACGGGAAGGTGCGGCTCGGGTCGGATAGCACCGCACACATCAGAACCGGTTCGCTGCTGGGGCAACGGGTGCTCACTGTAGAGCCAAGGGGTACAGGCAGGCTGCGTCCGATGCAGGTGATACCCGTCTCGCGCACGTCGTCGCCTTACTCGCTGACTGAGGCCACCAGCGACCTCACCAGCGATCTCGCCGACACGAATACCGAATCGCTCAACCAATCGCTGGACACCCTATCGGCAACCCTTGACCAGATCTCGCCGCAATTGGGGCCGGCCTTCGACGGGGTAACGCGATTGTCGCGAGCCCTCAACAGCCGCAACAAAACACTGGGCGACGTACTCCAAGGCGCCCGCGATGTCACAGACGTACTGTCCCAACGCAGCGAACAACTCAATACGCTCATCCTCGACGCAGACGATCTCCTCGGGGTGCTGGTGACGCGACGCCACGAGATCGACCAGCTGTTGGCCAACACGTCCGTGGTGGCCAAACAGTTGACCGGGTTGGTGCATGACAACGAGACGAAGCTCGCCCCGGCGCTGGAGAAACTGAATTCGGTGACCGCGATGCTTCAAAAGAACCGAGACAACATCGCCAAGGCGCTGCCGGGTCTGGCCAAGTACGAGCTTACGCAGGGCGAGGCAGTGTCCGGCGGGTTCTATTACACCGCGATGGTGCCGAATCTCTTTAACAGCCAGATTTTCCAACCGTTCTTCGACTACTTCTGGGGTTTCAAGGCCTTCGGCACACCAGGCTATCCGCCGGACACCGCTGGGCCTCGGGCGTTGTTCCCCTGGCCGTCCAACGGTATTCGGCCGGAAACTGGGCCGTTCCCGGGCGGTCCACGTTGATTCCACGCAACAGGCTTGTCGCTGCCGCCGCGGTCGTCCTGGTCGGACTCACCGTGGCGGGAGCGGCGTTGATCGTTCGACAGACGGTATTTCGCTCGACGACGCTTACCGCCTATTTCACCGTTGCGACCGGGATCTACCCCGGCGACGACGTGAAGATCGCCGGGGTGAAGGTTGGCAGGATCGAGGGCATCCAACCGGACGGCACTCGCGCGAAAATGACCTTAACCGTTGACCATTCGGTACGCATCCCCGCCGACGCAAAAGCGGTGATCGTCGCCGAGAACCTGGTCGCTGCCCGCTACGTCGAACTCACGCCGGCCTACCGGTCACACGGCCCCACCATGCGCGATGGTGCGGTGATTCCGATCGAGCGGACGGCGATACCTGTCGAATGGGACCAGATCAAAGAGCAATTGACCCGACTGGCAACGGATTTAGGGCCAAATAGCAGGGTATCGACACCATCCGTAGCGAGGTTCATCGACAGCGCCGCCACCGCGCTGGGTGGTAACGGCGATAAATTGCGCGCGACACTTGCTGAATTATCCGGGGTGGGGCGAATCCTCGCCGACGGCAGCACCAACCTCGTCGACGTGATCAAGAACCTGCAGACTTTTGTTGCGGCTCTCCGCGACAGCCATCAACAACTGGTGCTGTTCAACAACCGGCTCGCAACGCTGAGCAGCACGCTCGACGACAGCAAGTCCGATTTGAATTCGGCGCTGACGGATCTGTCGACGGCAACCGGTGAGGTACAACGATTCATCGCCGGCAGTCGCGATCAGGCCTCGGAACAGATTCGGCGGTTGGCCGACCTCACCCAGATCCTCGTCGATAACCGCATGGCCCTCGAGAATGTCTTGCACGTCGCGCCCAATGCGCTCGCCAACGCCTACAACGACTACGACCCCGACTACGGAGCTATCCGTGGCGGCTTTTCGATTTCGAACTCGGCTAATCCGGTCTGGGCGTATTGCTCGCTGATGGAGGCCATCGGCAACGTCACAGCGAGCGAGTCGGCGAAGTTGTGCGGCCTGTACCTCAGTCCGGGACTGCGGGTGGCGAACCCGATGTTCCTGTTCAACTTCAACTATCTTCCAGTTCCGGTCAACCCGTTCCTGGCGCCCTCGGCAACTCCGCAAAACATCGTGTACACCGAGCCACGACTGGCACCCGGCGGTGAGGGTCCCAAGCCCGGTCCTCCCGAGCTGCCACTGGCAGTGTCCGCGTATACCGGTTTGCCGGGCGACATTGCTCCGGCGGAACCGCCACCGCCGCCGGCGCGGATACCGGGAGCTGCGATGCCCGAGCCACCTGCGCCGACGACTCCGGCGGAACCTCCGCCGCCCATACCGGGCCTGCTTCCGGCGGAAGGAACGCAACCATGACCGCCGGGGTCCTGGGGCGGCGGATATCCGCTATCTGCTCGTGCGTGATGCTGGCCGCGACCGGCTGCGCATTCAACGGCGTGAACTCGCTGGCACTGCCCGGCGCAGTCGGACGCGGCCCCGGTGCCCACAAATACCACGTCGAGATTGCGAATGTCGGTACGCTGGAATCAAATTCACCGGTAATGATCAACGACGTCGTGGTCGGCAGCGTCGGAAAGATGACGTTGGAAGGCTGGCATGTCGACGTCGAGATCTCGGTAAAGCCCGACGTCGTCGTGCCCGCCAACGCGGTAGCCAGTGTCGGCCAAACCAGCCTGCTGGGGTCGATGCATCTGGAGCTGAATCCGCCGCTGGGCCAATCCGGCAGCGGAAGTCTCCACCCGGGCGCCACCATCCCGCTGAACAACTCGTCGACCTTTCCGTCCACAGAGCAGACCCTCTCGTCGCTCTCGATTTTCATCAACACGGGCGGGTTCACCCAGATAGGCGACATCATCCACAATTTCAACGCGGCCCTATCGGGGCGCGCAGGCGATGTTCGCGATCTGCTCAACCGCTTCGACAAGTTTGTGGGGGTCCTCGACGACCAGCGCGACAACCTGGTTGCGTCGTTACAGGAATTCAACCGGCTTGCTGGGACGTTCGCCGAGCAACGCGACGTCATCACCCAGGCGCTGCACACAATTCCGCGCGCGCTGGACGTGCTGATCCGGGAGCGGCCGCGCATCGTCAGCGCACTCGACAAACTCCGCGTGTTTTCCGACACGACCACCAGGCTGGTCGACGACGCAGGAACCGAACTGGTCACGAACCTGAAGAACGTTGAACCGGCGATCCGCGCGCTCGCCGACATCGGCCCGGAACTCGACAAGGCCCTCGCGTACTTCCCGACTTTCCCGTTCCCGCAGAACCTCATCGACCGTGGCGTCAGAGGCGACTACGTCAACGAGTTTGTCACACTCGACTTGACGAACGCGGGGCTTAGGAAGGCCCTATTGTTGGGCACCCACTGGGGCAGGTTGGGCGCGGAGTTGCCACCTGCGCCCGGCGACCCGGCGTACTTGCAGTACCAATACACGCCAGATCCACTCAATCCATCGGCTCCCGGGCCGGTGGCGCCACCGGCCGGCGCGCCGCTAGTCCCCACCGCGGCGCCGGGACCAGCATTCCCCGTGCAGCTGCCGCTACCGTCACCGGGCGCACCTCCGCCAGCGCCTCCAGCGCCGCCGGGCGCACCGGCTGGGGCGGGACTTGGGTCAGCGCCGCCGACGGATGGGAGTGGCGGCTGATGCTAACTCGTTTTGTCCGGATCCAATTGGCGATTTTCGCTGTGACAGGGACCATCGCCATGGTTGTCATGGTCTTCTGGTACATCCAGGCACCGACGTTGCTGGGCATCGGGAAACTAACTGTCACGCTGGATCTTCCTGCCTCCGGTGGCCTGTACCGGTTCAGTAACGTGACCTACCGCGGAGTGCAGGTCGGCAAGGTGACCCAGGTGCGCTGGACCACCTCTCACAGTGTGAAAGCAACTCTCTCCCTTGACTCTTCGCCAAAGATCCCGGCGGATGTGCAAGCGGAGGTGCACAGCATGTCGGCGGTGGGCGAACAGTACGTGGACTTGCGGCCGCGAACCAGCGCACCGCCGTACCTGCAGGACGGCTCGGTCATCACCATGCAGAACACCTCCGTCCCACCGCCGGTCGGGCCGATGCTCGACAAGACGAGTGCCTTGATCAACAGCATCCCCAAGGGCAAGCTGAGCGCACTACTCGACGAGGCCTTCAAGGGATTCAACGGGGCCGGATACGATTTCGGATCGCTGTTGGACTCATCAGCACGAATTTCGGGAGACCTCAACGGTGTCGCCGACCAGACCAGGACCCTGACTGATGACACCGGCCCGTTACTCGACTCGCAAGTGCAGACCACCGACGCAATCAGATTGTGGGCGCATAGCCTCGCCGGATTCACCGGACAGCTGGTAACCAACGACCCACAGGTCCGTACCGTCCTGGAACGCGGCCCTGGTGCCCTCGACGAGGCGTCGCGGCTGCTCAACCAAATCAAGCCGACGCTGCCCGTATTGTTGGCCAACCTCACCACGGTCGGCCAAATTGGCGTGACCTACCACCCTTCACTCGAGCAGATGCTGGTGTTACTGCCGCCGTACATCGCCGCCCTGCAATCGTTCGCCGGTAATAAAAACCCGACCGGCTTGCCGACCGGCGTCTTCGCTATCACGTTGGATGACCCGCCGGGATGCACGGTGGGCTTCCTGCCGCCCAACAAATGGCGCTCTCCGGCGGACACCACAACGATTGACACACCGGACGGGCTTTACTGCAAACTGCCGCAGGACTCGCCGATCGGGGTGCGTGGCGCGCGTAACTACCCGTGCATGGGACACCCCGGAAAACGCGCGCCGACGGTGGAAATCTGCGACAGCGACAAGCTGTACGAACCACTGGCGAAGAGGCAGCACGTGTTCGGCACCTACCCGTTGGACCCGAACCTTGTTGCGCAAGGCATCCAGCCCGACGACCGGGTCAACTGGACCCGTGGCAGAACCTTTGGACCGGTTGACGGAACGCCGCTGCCCCCGGGGGCGGTCCCGCGAGGAACACCACCGACGCCGCCGGGCGCGCAGCCACCATCGTCGGCTGACCTTTCGTCGATCGCACCTGTGGATGTTCCCGACGCGCCCGGGCCGCCCGCCGGCCCCGTCAACGGTGGTGCTCACGCGGCGCCTAGTTCCTTCGGCGGCAATGAATCTCGGCCCGGTCCGGTGGTGGCAGTTACGCACTATGATCCGCAGACCGGCCGCTATTTGGGTCCGGATGGCCAGGTTTATCGACAGTCGGACCTCGTGAGGTCATCCGCGCCCAAAAGGTGGCAGGACATGCTGCCCACGTGACGCGAACCATCGGGGAGGTGACGATGCCGTCGCCGGACGATCAACGTGGGACGCTCGACGCTCGCCTTGATCGGGATCCTTGCGTCGCAGAAGCAATGGAAGAGGTGGCCCGGACCGAAGCCCGGGCGGCGATCGCACGCGTTCACGCGATACGGCTGCGCGAGCAACTCGAGGCTGGGGCAAGCGAGCAGCTCGACATGAAGGCTTCCGCCGACGCAGATGAGATTGATGGCGCGGATGTTGAGGATGACGTCCCCAATCTCGCGCTAACGTCGGCCGGTCCGGCTCGGCTGCGGCGCAGCTGGTTCCGTCGACCGACGCGAAAGAGTTTGGCAGTCGCCGCCGCGTTATTGGTTACCTGCGCCGGCGTGGGAGCAAGCGGCTACGTCGTGTGGCATCACCGCGCGCTTACAGCTGAACATCAGCGCGCCGCAGAGTTCACTGCGGCAGCGCGCGAACGGGCTATCACGTTGATGTCCATTAGTGCCGACAGTGCCCGAAAAGACGTGCAGCACATCATCGATGACAGCACAGGTCCTTTTAAGGCCAAAATGCTGGTCACCGCGGACGATTTGGTCAAAACGATTGAGCGGTCGAAGGTCAGCACCAAGGTCGTCGTGAAATCTGTTGTTGTCGAGTCGATGACAAATGATTCAGCGGTAATCCTGGTCGCGTCCAAGGCCGATGCTGTTGGTCCGGGTAAGGACACGCCGGCGCCGCGGTCCTGGCGAATTGTCATGACTCTGCAGCGAGATGGCGGCCAGCTCAAGATGGCGGATATCGAGATGCTGCCGTGAGGGTTGGCGGCAACTCCGATATCGACGGAGTAGTTCGACTCGACGCCAAGCTGGCGCGCTTCCGCTGGATTGGGCGCTGGGTGCGCCGGCCCCGCGCGAGTTGGCGCCCGATACTGTTGACGGTTTTGCTCGTTGCCGCGACCGGGTTTGCGGCAGGGTGGTTCCACTTTGAGTACCGCGTGGATCGCCAAACCGACAAGTTCGCCGCCCGCGAGGTGGTCAAGGCGGCATCTGAAGGAACGGTCGCGCTCCTGTCGTACTCGCCGCAGGGTCTGAGCCGCGATTTTGAGAACGCGAAGTCACGCGTTACTGGCGACTACCGGGCCTTCTACCAACAATTCACCGAACAAATCGTGACGCCCGCGGCTCAACGGGCGCAACTCATCACGACCGTGCGCGTAATTCGAGCCGCAGTCTCGGAGCTGCATCCGAATTCGGCTGTCGTGCTTGCATTTATTGAACAGAATACGAGCAGTAGGGACAAACCGGAGCCGGTGAAGACCTCGAGCAGTCTTCGAGTAGTGCTGAAGAAGGTTCGGGGTTCCTGGCTGATCGACAAGCTCGATGTCTTATGAAAGTCTCTGTTAGCTATCTTGATTCGGGCCCGATCGGCTGGAACTGGAAGTGGGCGACGGCGTGTACGAGGCGTTCAAGGGGCCAGTGGAAGAGCCGCTCGAAGGGCAGGGTGATGGGCGCGACACTGTTGGCTGCCGCCATTTGGAGCAGTCTCGGTGGGGTACCGTGTGCGCGAGCATCTGTGAGCCACGCCATCAACGGCACATATCGTGCGACGTCGGTCGGTACTTGGGCGAAGACAAACAATTCATTTCATGACGAGCCGATTGTGACGAGCACGTGGACTGTAACGTCCTCGTGCAGCACGGCTCAGGATTGCGCGGGCGAAGTGACAAGCGATCAGGGGTGGAGTGGACCGCTTATCATGCATGACGGCTCGATGTGGTTCGTCAAGCGCGAGGTGCCGAATTGGGGAACTTGCCCTGACGGCAGCACATTCGCGGGGCAGCAGATGTTCAGCTTTACTCCCGTGACGCCAGATGGTTTTGCAGGGCCGGACTGGTCGCCAACACTTACTGGCAAGGATGCGACGATCGGACCGAGCGGCGCCTGTCGAGTGAACAAAGCGCTCGCAATCGAGATGCCCTTCCGGCTAGACAAGATTGGGTGACGTGAATGCGATTGTTGGTTGCGCCGGCTGCCGCGTTGCCGGTTTTGGGTGCTCTGTTGGCGCCGCCCGCCGCCGCTGGACCAACGGTCTGCGACGATCCCACCTGCACGCCGGGCATTGCCGCGCACGTGGTTCTCGGCGCGCCGTGCGATAACTCCACCTACTATGTTTTCGGGACCGCGGATTACTACGTCTCGTTTGCTACGCAGCCCGGGCGGTTGATGTTTTGCGGTTCGCCCAGGAGATTCGAGCCCAGATGGTTCCGGTCTCCTCCGATGGCCGGAGTCAAAGACGAGAATTCCGATTGCGCGGATTGGCCGGAGTACTACGTGGCGCAAGCGCCGGATGGGCTGTTCCTCACGTGCATTGTGCAGAACGGCCGGCTTCGCTGGGTTCGTGGCGACACCTAGCCGTGACTTTCCGGCCCCTACAGCGGGTTGAAGGACGAGATAAGCCAATTCCCATCGGTTTTCGTCAAGGTGACGAGAACGCTGCTTGGAGTTACGGCTGCTTGCGGCCGATCCTTGCTGACGGTGCTCTGATTGACGAACACCAGTACGACGGCGGAGTGAAGACTCAATTCCGAGACAGCAGCACGAAGCACGACAGCAGTCGTCTTGACGGAGTTCTTTCTGGCGGCCGGAGCTACGATCTGCTGGGTGAACTGGCTGTAGTAGGACAAGAAGTCACCCGTCAAACGCGTTTTGGCGGAGGCGAAATCGCGATCGAGCGTGTCGGGCGAATACGACAATATGGCGACCGTCCCGTCGGTAGCTGCGGTGATCACAGTCTTGGCGGCCGCCGCATCGGTGGCCCGGTCGGGCCGATATTCGAAGAAGAACAGCCCCACCGCCGATGCCACGGAAGCCATGGCCACCAATGCCATTAGTACGCTTGCGGTTCTTCCGCGCAACAACTGCTTCGTGCCGCGCGCGAAGAGTTTCAGCCGCCCGGCGCTCGCATCTTTGTCGGGGAGGGTGTCGGCGACGTCTTCGATTACTGGCGTTTCATCAAGTTTCATGGCACGAACTGGACTTTCGACATCTTGAGCTGGCCACCGTCGCGTACGACCGTCACGATTAGCCTGAACTCACGCGGATCCTGCTTTGCGCCAGCGGCATTGGTGACGTCCGATTTCGATGCCACCAACACCACTGCTGAATCCCTTGTCATCGAGTCCAGGTCTACGGCCACGGACTCAACGGCACCCTGCTCGACCACCTTGGACTCTTCCACAGCCTTTGCGAAATCGTCAGCCATCTTTTGCATGTCGGCCTTGAAGGAGCCAGTGGAGTTGTCGAGGATACGCTGCACATCCCGTTTCGCGTTGTTGCAATCTAGTGACGTCAGCGCCATGACGCCCTGCCGGGCGGCGGCGGCGAACTCTGTTGTTCGCTGGCGCTGTTGAGAGGCGTCGTGACGCTCCATGACCATGTAAACGGTGGCTGCGAGCGACGAGGTAATAACGGCGATGGTCAGAATTGCTGCGAGGCTGGACAATCTGGGACGCCGAAGCCAGCGGCGATACCAACTCAGCGCGTCCGGCATGGTGCCCGGAGTGGCATTATCTTGGAGCTCGCTTCCAGCAGGCGCCGTCTGAGCCTCGGCGGATTCAGAGGCTTCTGCGAGCTCTACTTGTCGGCGCAATCGAACGGCGCGCGCGCGTGCACGTGCGCTCGCCGCCAGCGCCTCGGCCTCCGCGGCTTCTGCCTCGGCCAATTCGGCCATTGCCTGCATCTCGAGGGCTGCGTTTGGTGTCTTGTCTTCGTGGACGGAATCTAGATCGTTGCCTTCGGACTTTTGGCGCACACTAGCACTCATAACTCACCGTCCGACAGGGCGGCGCTGGAGGTCGATTGATGGAGAAAATGTGTAGCTCCCTACGCCGTTTGCCAATGAATCGCGGGCTTTTCAGCAGCCGCCCGGCTCGTGGCCTCCGGTCGGCAGGTGCGAAGGTCAATGCCGCCGAACGTTTCGACAAGACCCACCAGGTTGGTGGACGCGCCTGCAGCTCCGAGCGCCTGCTTCTTGAACGCCTGTGCAGCGATGCTGAGCCGATGGTGCACCGACGTTCCCAGTCCTTCGAACTCTGTCGGCCAGCCGTTTCCGCACAACATGACCTTCGTCTGACCCTCGTCGATCGCCTCGAGAGTGCGGTGGCGCACCTGCTCGTCATGCCGAAATAGGTTGGCGGCCACCATCAGTGTGTCGGGTCGTGCACGAAGGGCAGCTCTGGCTTGCGGGGTGTGGAGAGCGATTGCTTCGGCGCCCACGATCCGCAATGCCCGGTTATTGGTGCGGTCGTTGACCAGCGCAATGGTCTCGCAGCCCGCCAACGCTTGATCGAACAGCCAGCCCCCAGCAGCGCATATGACCTCGGCTGCGGTGTCGCAGAGAACGAAGAGCCGGTGTCGAATTGCACGGCCTCGTGGGCGAAGCCACACCTGGGTGTCCGCGTTGAGGTCTTCCGCGGCTAGACCAGCCATGACATCTCCGTTTCGTCGTCGTTCGACCAAAGCCGATGACTGGTTGACAAAAATATACAGCCAAGGGTAATTATAAATATACGGAGCCGTATCATTGCAAGCCCGAGAGATGGTTCCAAGCTCTTCGCCCACGGCGTACCGCGGCTACAGGAGGCAGAAAATGCGTTACTTCGCGAAGCCGGCCGAGGGCAGCTGGACAAACCGCTACCCAGAGCTGGGGTTTGGCCCCGTTAACTACACCGATTCGATCGATCCCGACTTCTTTGAGGCCGAGCGTGAGGCGATCTTCAAGCACACCTGGCTCAACGTCGGTCGGGTTGAACGGGTGCCCCGAAAGGGAAGCTATTTCACCAAGGAACTAGCCGTGGCGAAGACCTCGGTAGTCGTCGTCAAGGGCAACGACGACGAGATCCGGGCCTTCCACAATATTTGCCGGCACCGGGGTAACAAGCTCGTTTGGACTGACTATCCGGGTGAGGAGACGTCGGGCACTTGCCGGCAATTCACCTGCAAATACCACGCGTGGCGGTACACCCTCGAGGGTGACTTGGCGTTCGTTCAGCAGGAAGAGGAGTTCTTCGACCTGGACAAGAGTCAATACGGTCTAAAGCCAGTGCGCTGCGAGGTGTGGGAAGGCTTCATCTTCGTCAACCTTGACCCGAAAGCCGAACCGCTGAACGACTATTTGGGGCCACTCGCCAAAGGTCTTGAGGGCTACCCGTTCCATCAGATGACGGAGTTTTATCAGTACCGTGCCGAGATCGGCAGCAACTGGAAGCTGTTCATCGATGCGTTCGCCGAGTTCTACCACGCCCCGGTTCTGCACAGCAAGCAGTACACAGCGGACGAAGCCCGCAAGATCATGCAGCACGGCTTCGAGGCCTTGCATTACGAGGTCGCTCACCCACACGGGATGGTGTCATGCGCAGGCGGTCAGTCGCCCCCGAAGGATTTGAGTATGGTTAAGCCGATCGATCAGGTGCTGCGCAGCGGGCTGTTCGGCAACTGGGATCGACCTGACATCGATGGGCTCGATCCGCTTCCGCCCGGTATCAACCCCGGCGGCAGCAAGATCTGGGGCATCGACTCCTTCCACTTCTTCCCGAATTTCATGCTGCTGTTTTGGGCTCCGGGTTGGTACTTGACGTACCATTACTGGCCGACGGCGGTCGACAAGCACATTTTCGAAGGGACAATGTATTTCGTCCCGCCAAAGAATGCGCGCGAGCGCTTGGGCCACGAGCTTGCGGCTGCGACGTTCAAGGAGTTCGCCCTCCAGGACGCCAACACCCTGGAGGCCACGCAGACGATGCTCGCCTCGGGCGTGGTATCGGAGTTTCCGCTCAACGACCAGGAGCTACTCCTGAGGGCATTGCATAAGAACGCCGGCGATTACGTCAGGCAATATCGCGAAAATGATGGCGTCGCAAGGGGTAACGGCGCAGTGCATTGAAATATGCTGCCGCACTACGTAGTTGGGCGCAGCGACATGGCACCAGGCTGCCGAATTCAGGTCAATTCGTGATGAGAGGCGCAAAAGTTATGTCAACAACGGCTTACGGCTCGGGGGAACCCAAGGCCGGGCTCAACGCCGACCGTCGCCTGCTCATCGATGGGCGCCTAGTCGACACCGACCGGAAGCTCGAGTCGATCAACCCCGCCACCGCTCAAATGCTCGGCTACGCACCTGACGCAGACTTGCCTGAGGCACACGCGGCCATCGCGGCGGCCCGCCGCGCATTCGACGCAAACGACTGGGCGCGCGACGTCGGTCTTCGAGTGCACTGCCTGAGCCAGCTGCACCAAGCATTGATCGACCACATCGACGAACTTCGCGAGTTGACCATCGCCGAAGTCGGCGCCACACGAACGCTGACACACGGGCCGCAGCTGGAAGGCCCGATTGAAATCGTGCGCTACTACACGGACCTGCTCAAGAGCTATTCGTTCACCAATAACCTTGGCATTAAAGAGATCAGAGGCGCTCGGCATCACCGCTGGGTAGAAGCGGAGCCGGCTGGGGTCGTCGGCGCGATCATCGCCTACAACTATCCCAACCAACTGGCGTTGGCAAAGCTAGCACCGGCGCTGGCCGCTGGCTGCACCGTAATCCTCAAGGCCGCGCCCGATACCCCATTGATCACCCTTGCCCTCGGAGAAATCATCGCGCAACACACCGACATACCCGCGGGCGTAGTCAATGTGTTGAGTTCGTCGGACGTGGCCGTCGGAGAAGCACTAACAACGCACAGCGATGTTGACCTCATCACCTTCACCGGCTCCGCCGCGGTCGGCAAGGACATCATGGCCGCGGCCAGTAGCACCGTCAAACGCGTTTTCCTCGAACTCGGTGGCAAGTCAGCCGCGATCATGCTCGACGATGCCGATTTCGCTTCCGCTGCCCAGTTCGCGGCTTTCTCCATGGTGACCCACGCAGGACAGGGCTGTGCCCTGACCTCAAGGCTGCTGGTGCCCCGCGAACACCACGACGAGATCGTCGACTTAATCGCGGCAAACTTCGCCCAGGTACGCTACGGCGACCCCTCGGATCCCAAGACCTACATGGGACCGTTGATCAGTGCGCGACAGCGCGAAAAGGTCAACAGAATGGTGCGACGCGCAGTCGACGCTGGCGCCAAACTGGTCACCGGGGGCGAATGCGTTGACCCCGGGTTCTTCTACACGCCAACGTTGTTGACGAACATCGACCCGGACAGCGAGATCGCCCAGCAAGAGGTATTCGGGCCTGTGCTGTCGGTTATCCCCTTCGACGATGATGATGACGCCGTGCGCATCGCCAACAACTCCATTTACGGTCTGGCCGGAGCTGTTTTCAGCGGTGACCACGACCGCGCCGTCGCCGCGGCGCGCCGGATCAGATCCGGATCGTTCTCGATCAACGGCGGCAACTACTTTTCGGCCGATAGCCCGTTCGGCGGATTTAAGCAATCGGGCGTCGGCAGGGAGATGGGTGTGGCCGGGCTTGAGGAATTCTTGGAACACAAGACGTTCGCCACTGTGGTCGGCTAGTGGTGGGGCAGAGATGGTGCGCCGCCGACATTCCCGAACAGTTTGGCCGCGTCGCCGTCATCACCGGAGCTAACGCCGGAATCGGTTACCACACTGCGGCCGTGCTCGCCGAGCGTGGTGCTCGGGTGGTGCTGGCGGTTCGTGATGTCGAAAAGGGCAGGCTTGCTGCATCTAGCATCAGAGCGATCTGCCCGCATGCCGTTGTCGGCGTACAACAACTTGACTTAACGTCGTTGGCGTCCGTTCACAGGGCGGCGGATGCGCTGATGTTGGCCCATCCACAGATCGATCTCTTGATCAACAATGCGGGTGTCATGTTCACCCCGGAAGGCCGCACGAAAGACGGGTTCGAACTGCAGCTGGGCACCAATCATCTCGGGCATTTCGCACTGACCGGGCTGCTACTCGAGGGGATGTTGGGGGCTTACGGGTCGCGGGTGGTGACGGTCAGCAGCTCGGGACACCGCATCCGGCCGGTAGTTGACTTCGAGGACCTGCAGATGGATCGTGGCTACGATCCCGTTGCGGCATACGGCAGATCGAAGCTGGCCAACCTGTTGTTCACATACGAGCTGCAACGTCGGCTGGCTGCCAAGGATCACAAGATGATCGCCGTTGCAGCACATCCCGGCGGCTCAAGGACAGGGCTGACGCGGCATTCAAAGGGCCTGATTGGCTTGGGTTTCGCTCTCTTGGCGCCAATGCTGTTCCAAAGTGCCGAGAAAGGTGCGCTCCCTACCTTGCGAGCCGCGACGGATGCCGCGGTGCGCGGAGGCGACTACTACGGTCCCAGCGGGATCGGCGAATTGCGTGGTCACCCCAGACTTGTGCAGTCGTCTGCCCAGTCGCACGATGAGCTACTGCAGAGGCAGTTGTGGTCGGCCTCAGAAGAACTGACCGGCATCACCTATCCGATATGAGAGGCGCACGTGAGCACTGGGTTTGAGGGGCGCGTCAGTCTGATCACCGGCGCCGGCTCGGGCATCGGCAAGGGGATGGCCATCGCGTTCGCGACGGCCGGTGCGCGCGTCGTCGCCGCCGATATCAATCCTGCCAGTGCAGAGCAGACCGCAATTGAAATCGGCAAGGCAGCAAGCCCATTGGGCGTGGACATCTCTGATGCGTCTTCGGTTAACGCGCTCGTGCAGCATGTAGTGGGCACATTCGGCCGGATCGACGTGCTATGCAACAACGCCGGGGTGCTAGACACGATGGCGCTACCTGCGGACACAACGATCGACGAGTGGGAACGTGTTCTACGGATCAACTTGACGGGGACGTTCTTGGTGACCCGCGCGGTGCTGCCCCACATGCTCCAAAACGGCGCGGGCGCAATCGTCAATACCGCCTCGGAGGCCGGAATCCGCGGCGGAGCGGCCGGTGCCCCCTACACCGCATCCAAACACGGCGTCGTCGGCCTAACACGCAGCGTCGCATGGGCTCACGCGAACGACGGCATCCGGTGCAATGCGATCGTGCCGGGGCCGGTGTTCAGCGGTGCGGCCGGCAGCGTGGAAGGCTTTGATGAGACGGGCGTGGAGCGGCTCAAGCCGATCATCACCCTTAACCAACACGTGGCGCTGCCCGAGCAGATCGCCGGGGTGGCTTTATTCTTGGCTTCTGACGCCGCCTCGTTTATTAACGGCGCGATCGTGCCGGTGGATGCTGGATGGTCGGCGGGCTGAAACGATGACGCTGAGCGATGAAGAGACCATGCTGGTTAACACGGTGCGCGCCTTCGTCGACCGCGAAGTGAAACCCACGGTGCGCGAAGTCGAGCACGCCAACGAATACCCTGAAGCGTGGATCGAACAAATGAAGCGCATCGGGATCTACGGCCTGGCCATTCCCGAGGAGTACGGGGGCGTGCCCGTCTCGACTCCGTGCTACGTGGAGGTGACTCAAGAGCTGGCACGCGGCTGGATGAGTCTGGCCGGCGCCATGGGCGGGCACACCGTCGTCGCGAAGCTGGTGGCCTTATTCGGCACCGAAGAGCAAAAAGGTAGATACCTGCCGGTGATGGCCACCGGCCAGATGCGCGCAGCCATGGCGCTGACGGAACCGGGTGGAGGGTCGGATCTGCAGAACATGAAGACAACCGCGATCCGCGATGGTGAAGAACTCGTGATCAACGGGTCGAAGACGTGGATCAGTAATGCTCGCCGTTCAGGGCTGATCGCGCTGTTGTGCAAGACCGATCCCAACGCGACTCCGCGCCACAAGGGAGTTTCGATCGTGCTCGTGGAACAGGGCCGGGGGCTGACGGTTTCACGCGATTTGCCCAAGCTGGGGTACAAGGGCGTCGAGTCCTGCGAGCTGACATTCGACGATTGCCGGGTGCCGGCGTCCGCGATCCTCGGCGGATCGCCCGGCAACGGATTCGCGCAGATGATGAAAGGACTCGAAACCGGCCGCATTCAGGTGGCGTCGCGGGCGCTCGGTGTGGCGACCGCCGCGCTCGACGACGCGCTGCGTTACGCGCAGGCGCGAGAGAGCTTCGGTCAGCCGATCTGGAAGCACCAATCCGTTGGCAACTACTTGGCGGACATGGCGACGAAGCTAACTGCCGCACGTTCCCTGACCCGCTATGCCGCCGAGCGCTATGACAGCGGAGAGCGCGCCGACATGGAGGCCGGAATGGCCAAGCTCTTCGCTTCCGAGGTTGCAATGGAAATTGCCTTGAACGCGGTTCGCATCCACGGCGGCTATGGCTACTCCACCGAATACGACGTCGAGCGGTACTTCCGTGACGCGCCACTGATGATCGTCGGCGAAGGCACAAATGAAATCCAGCGCAATGTCATCGTCGCGCAGCTGGTCGCCAGAGGAGGAATCTGATGCGACCCGCGCCGCGTGGACTGATCACACTGGACGCTAGGTTTAAGCCATGACGAAGGTCAGCGGCGACATCTGGGAAGTGATGTCGACCTCCCGCACGATCCGGCGCTTCACCGACGAGCCGGTCGACGACACCACGCTGGCGCGCTGCCTGGAGGCGGCCAGATGGGCGCCGTCGGGCGCCAACGCGCAGGGTTGGCGATTTGTCGTGCTGCGCTCGCCCGAGCAGCGCGCGGTTGTGGCCAAGGCGGCGGCGCATGCGTTGGAGGTGATCGAGCCGGTCTATGGGATGAGCAGGCCGGCCGACGACGACAACAGCCGCCGTGCCCGCACCTACCGCGCGACCTATGACTTGCATGACCGGGCGGGTGAGTTCACGTCGGTGCTGTTCGCGCAGAAGCATTTCCCGGCGGCGTCCGAGCTTCTGCTGGGCGGCTCGATCTTCCCGGCCATGCAGAATTTTCTGTTGGCCGCCCGCGCCCAGGGGCTGGGCGCGTGTGCGACCAGCTGGGCATCCTACGGCGGTGAGCAATTGCTGCGGGACGCGATCGGTGTGCCCGAAGACTGGATGATCGCCGGCCACGTCGTGGTCGGGTGGCCCAAGGGTAAGCACGGGCCTGTGCGTCGCCGCCCGCTGGCCGAGGCGGTCAACCTCGACTACTGGGACGAGCCGGCGGGCGAGCTAATCGGCTGAGTGCGCCGCGAAGAACCGCGCCGCTTTGCGGATGGATTCTTCGACCGGCTCTGGTTTCCAACCCAGTTCGCGCTCGGCCTTGCTGTGGTCCAGGGGCGACATCAGCTCGGCCATGCGGGCCCCGACATAGGCGAACGGAAGGTCGCGCCGCAACAACCGCGCGGCGAGATCGTTGAGGCGCGCACCGCCACGCATCACGGACATCGGCACCGGGATACGCGGTGGGCGACGGCCGACGGCACGGGCCGCGATGTCGTGGACTTCGCGGGTGCTCATGTAGCGGTCGGAGATGATGTAGCGATGCCCGTCGCGGCCGCGCTCGGCGGCGAGAAGCATTGCGCGAGCGGCATCTTCGATGCCGACCACCTCGGAGGAGAAGCCCATGTAGAACGGGAAGCGCCCGGCGGCCACGCGGGCGATGACCGAGCCGTGCGGGGTCGGCGCCCAGTCGCGCGGGCCGTAGGTGGTCGAGATGCACAGCGCGACGGCCGGAAGCCCCTTGTCGCGGGCGTACTGCAGGACCAGGTCTTCGCCGGCCTTGCGCGCCTGGATGTAGGCGCCGCCGTCGCTCCAGTTGTGCGGGTCGTCCTCGGTGACGAGGCGGGATTGGCTGATCGCCAATGTTCCTGTGGTGCTGGTGTATACGAACTTGCGCAGATTGGCGGCCACCGCCGCGTCGAGCACGTGGCGCAGCCCCTCGACGTTGGTGCGGAACAAGGGGGCGGGATCGCGCAGCCACATCCGGGCGTCGACCACGCAGTGGTACACGACGTCGCAGCCGGCCATCGCCACCCGCAGCGCCTCGTCGTCGAACACGTCGCCGTAACAGCGTTCGACGTCGAGGTCGTCGATGCCCTTGGTGGAGCTGGTGCGCCGCAGCATGACTCGCACGTGTTTACCGGCGGCCACGAGTTGGCGGGTGACGTGCGAGCCGAGGAAGCCACTGGCGCCGATAACGAGTTTCGTTGCGGTCATGAGGTGGAGGCGAACATGTCGGGACCGTACTTGTTGGCCATCAGCGTCCACGGGTCGGCGTAGCGCCCGCGGCGTTCGAATCGGCGTTGCAGGGCAAGCAGCGCCCGCATGGTCGGTCGCAGCACCGGGCCGAGCGTCTTAAGCAGCAGACGCTGGCGGCCCATGGCCTCCGCGACCCACGCGACGGTGTCGGGCCAGTCGTGTTCCTGATAGTCAAGCAGCGCTTGGGATTCGGTGGTATCGAACCAGCCGGTGAACGCCCAACCGCGGTCGTCGTCGGGATCGCCCGGCAGGCCGGCCGACGGCCCGAGCCGACCGATGCCAATCGCGGCCATGATGTCGTCCTGGATGTCGCTCATGAGGTGGACGTACGTTTCGTTGCCCCCGATCGCGAGCACCTTTCCGTTCACCGTGTCGCGGCGGTCCACGGCGTTGGCGAAGGCCAGAGCGACGTCGCGGGCGTCGACGGAGTGCATGCGGTTGTCTGTTGGGGTGGCGCGCATCAGCAGCAGATAGTCGCCGTCGACTTTGGTCTGGGTGTCGGGAGAAATGACGCCGCCCAGCCGCAAAATCGTATATGGCAGGCCACTTTTGGCGATAGCGGCCTCGGCCATGACCTTGTCCTCGCCGTACTGGTCGATCGGGTTCACCGGGGTGTCGCCGGTGATGCGTTCGGGTTGCCGATACGGGTTGCGCGACCCGTACACCGCCGCGCTGGATGCGAACACGAACAGCGGCGGATCGCTCAGGTCCCGCGCCGCCGCCACCAGGTGCCGAGTGCCGTCCACGTTGACCCTGCGCGCCAGCCGCGGATTGCGATACGAGGGCGGCGAAACGATCGCCGCCAGATGCACGATCGCCTGCGGGCGATGGCGCTGCACCACCGCGGCGACCGCGTCGGCGTCGGTGAGGTCGGTGTACTCCGGGATCAACATGCCGGCATGCGACTGCGCGGCCAAGCTCGCGGCGGTCGCCGCCGAACGGTCGCTGCGGACGTCCATCGCGATCACGGTGCGCCCCCGGCCCAGCAGGATCTCGGTGCACCGCGTACCGACCTGGCCGAAAGCCCCTGTGGCGAGGACGATCTGGCTGCTCATGCGCCGAACCTACGCGCGGCCGCCGCGCCGATGTTGCGCAGGCGGGGCGAGATGCGCACGGAGAACAGCGGATTGAAAATGTCCTCACGCAGGCGGGTCAGCGTGGACGTCTTGATCAACCACCGGCCGTCCACCTTTTCGTATGTTTCGTGATAGTGCCCGCGCCCGTCGAGGTTGAGGCCGGGCCCCAGTCGCACCACGTCGTGGAGCGCCCACACCCCGGTGGCCGTCGTCTCCGACGTCAACGTGATCTCGGGGGCGTGCACCTGGTGCACGGTCGGTTGCTTCTCCAGGGTGCCCCGAACAAAGGCCACGAACTCGTCGGCGCCGGTAATCAGCTTCCCGCCCGAGGGGGAGGTGTCACTGACGAAATCATCGGTGAACAACGCCCGCCAGTCGTCCCATTGTTTGGTGTCCAGAAACCGGCAGTATCGCGCCTTGAGCTGCTTGATCGCTTCGATCTCCAACAAAGTCGTCGCGGCGTCCGCCATCACGGCCCCTTCCGGGTGCCCCAATCTTGGCTGGCACCTCATAACCGATTTACGAGATTACTACTTCCGCAACAGAGAATGTTATTCTCGCCTGGGTGACGAGGACAGGAGGCGGGTCGGATGCTGTTGGAGTTCGATGCTGATCAGCGGCTGTGGCAAAAGACCGCACGAGACGTCGTCGCCAAGGAATGTCCGGCCTCGCTGGTGCGCAGCGTGGCCGAGGACGGCACAGATCCCGGCCCGCTTTGGAAGGTCTATGTGGACCTGGGTTGGACCGAGCTGAACGACCCGGCCGGCGCCGTGGAGTTGGCGATCGTGCTCGAAGAACTGGGCCGCGCCACCGACCCCACCCCCTTCCTGGCGACCATGAGCCAGTTCGCGCCCCTAGCCGGGGATCGGTTCGAACCGCACGAATCGGGCACCGCCGTCTACACCGGTGTGACGGCCCACCGCGACGCCGAAGGCTGGGTGCTGAACGGCACCGCGCGACACGTCCTGGACGGCGACCGCGCCGACCGGTTGGCGGTGCTGACCGACGCGGGGGTGTTTATCATCGCGGCCGATCAGGTGTCTGCGCGGCGTTCGGAGGTGTTCGATCCGGTGCTGCACGTCGCCGACCTGTCGTTCGACGCGGTCCGGGTGCCCGAGACCACCCGGGTGATCGTCGACCGCGAGCGGGCCCACCACGTCGCACTGACGGGCATGGCGATCCATATGGTCGGCGCCTGCCAGCGCATCCTCGACCTGGTGCTCGAGCACGTGAAAAGCCGTCAGCAGTTCGGCGTTCCGATTGGTTCCTTCCAGGCGGTGCAGCACAAGGCCGCCGACATGCACGTCGCGATCGAAAGGGCCCGCGCGCTGGCGTATTTCGCCGCGCTGACGATCGCCGCCGACGATCCGCGTCGCCGGCTGGCGGCCGCGATGGCCAAGGCGTCGGCCGGCGAGTGCCAGGCGCTGGTGTTCCGGCACGGCTTACAGCTACACGGAGCGATGGGATTCACGTGGGAGAACGATCTGCAGTTCGCGCTGAAGCGGGCCAAGGCCGGTGAGCTCATGCTCGGCGGCGCCGCCGAGCACCGGGCGCAGATCGCGGAGGAGTACCGTGCAGCTGACTTTTGATCCCGACGTCGAGGCGTTCCGGGCGGAGTTTTCGGCGTTCCTCGACGAAAACCTGCCTCCCGCAAGCGAAACCCTGGAGCGGCCCCGCTCGGTCTCGCACATGCCGGCCTGGGCGCGCCGGTGGCAGCGGCTGCTCTTCGACAACGGCTGGCTGCTGCCGAGTCAACCGCCGGAATACGGTGGCCGCAACGCGACCGTCCTGCAGCAGTTCGTCTACCTCGAGGAGCTGTCCCGCCGGCGGATCTACCACAGCTTTAACCCGCAGGGCGTGAATATCATTGCGGCATCGCTGTTGTCGTTCGGCAGCGAGGAGCAGAAGAAGCGCTGGGCCGTGCCGGTCCTGCGGGCCGAGATCACCGCATCGCTGGGGATGAGCGAACCCAGCGCCGGCTCCGACCTGGCGTCGTTGCGCACCCGCGCCGTGCTAGACGGCGATCACTTCGTGGTCAACGGCCAGAAGGTGTGGACCTCGGGAGCCCACGACGCCGACGTCCTGCTGACCTTCGTGCGCACCGATCCCGACGCGCCAAAACACAAGGGCATCAGCGTGTTACTGATCCCGACGAACACCCCGGGAGTCGTGCGCCGCCCGTTCCCGTCCATCTGCGGCGCCGACGACCTGGACTTCAACGAGGTGTTCTTCACCGATGTCGAGGTGCCGGCCGAGAACCTGGTCGGTGAGCTCAACCAGGGCTGGCAGGTGGCCAACGGATCGCTCGGCCACGAACGCACCATGATGTGGCTGGGATTCGCGGATCGACTCGAAAACGAACTCGCCGACTTCCATCCGCGCACCGAGGTCGAGCGCGACCAGTACGCCACCACGATCATGGACAAGCAGGCGCTGCGCCTGCTGGGCTCGGTGGCCCTGGCCCGCGCGGCGCGCGGCGAGGACGACGTGGCCGCGATCTCGGTGCTCAAGCTGCTCGGGTCCGAGGCCGAATTGCGTGGCATGGAACAGGCTTTGACGTCCGCCGGATCCGACGGGCTCATCCACCCCGGCCAGACCGGGCCATATGCGCACATGAACCTGGACCACTACTTCGCCAGCTGGTTCGAGCGCTATGCCCGCAGCTTCTCCGGCACCATCGCCGGCGGAACCTCCGAAATCCAGCGCAACATCATCGCTCAGCGCGTGCTGGGCCTGCCGCGCGGGTAGCGTCTGCTCGCGGGCTTTCTAGACCGGGTCGAACTTGGTGATCAGCCAGGCGCCGTTGACTTTGCTCAAGCTCACCTTCACGCTGCTGGAAGCCATCGAGGGGTCGGGGTTGTCCTTGCTCGTGGTGCTCTGGTCGACCAGCACCAGCACCATGGCCGAATTCGGTTGCAATTCCATCACCGCGGCCCCCAACACCCGGGCGTTGGTCTTCAGTGACTTCTGTTTGGCTGCCGGAGCCACGATCTGTTCGGTGAACTGGTTGTAGTACGACAAGAAGTCGCCGGACAGATGGGACTTTGCGGCGGCGAAGTCCTTGTCGAGTGTGTCGGGCGAGTAGGACAGCAACGCGACCGTTCCGTCGGACGCAGAATTGACGACCGTGTTCGCGACGCTGGCGTCGGTCTGCTTGTCGGGCCGGTACTGCTTGAAGTACAGCCACGTCGCCGCGCCACCGGAAATCACCAGCAGCGCAAGCAGAATCACCGAAACGACCTTTACCTTGCGCCGCGCGCGCGGCTTGCTATCGGCAATCCGTACGGTTTCTTCGGGAGAGTCGTCGGTCGCGTCGACGCCGTCGTCGTCCTCGGTCATGGAACGAACTCCACTTTCGACATCTTGTATTGCCCACCGTCTTCGGTGACGGTCACCTTGAGCCGCCAATTGCGTGGCTCGTCTTTGGCGCCGGCGGCGTTGGTGATCCGCGACGTCGCCGCGACGAGGACCAACGCGGAATTCCCGTCGATCGATTGCACGGCCGCCGCATTCACGGTGCCCTGGGTGACCACTTTGGACTGCTCAACGACGGTCGTGAAATCCTTTGCGCGCTGCTGGAAGTCGTCCCGGAATTGCCCGGTCGAGCTGTCGATGACCCGCTGGACGTCCTCCTTGGCCTTGTTGAAGTCCAGGGAGGTCATGTTGACGACACCTTGTCTGGCCCCTGCTAAAAAGCTCGCGACGCGCTGGTTGTGCTCGGTGATTTCATGGCGCTGCCACACCATGTATCCGCTGGCCCCGACGAAGGCACAAATGAGGAGGATGACGGCGGCTTTCCACGTCACGGACAGCGACGGCAAACGTCGCCAGGACCGGCGCGGCTTGGCTTCCGCTTCGGCATCTTCCGGAGCTTCGGCGGAGACGTCCTCTTTTTCCTGCTCGTCGTCCTCGGTCTCCGCTTCGTCGGCGTCGGTGTCCTCGACGGTGGCCTCGGCGGTATCGGAAGCCTCTTCCTCTTCCGCTTCCTCGGTCTCCGCTTCGTCGGTGTCGGTGTCGGTTGCGGCCTCAGCCTCTTTGTCGGCCTGGGCGAGCGCCTCACGGCGGAGCCGGGCAGCACGGGCGCGGGCACGCGCCGCGGCGGCCAGCGCTTCGGCTTCGGCGGCTTCCGCTTCGGCTTCGGCGATCAATGCAAGTGTGTCGGCTTTCGTCGTGGCCGCATCTTCGGGCGGTTTCTTCGCCTCAGCCATCGCGCTTATCCCCCGTCGCCCTCATGAGCGACTGACTTCGAAACGTTTCACGCGGCTACCATCGCACGAGCGAGAACTGGTAAGTGTCGCTGCCCCCGGGTGCGCCACCGCAGCCGGTGTCGTACGTCGAGACCACCTGACCGGTCAGCGTCACCGCATCAAACGAGTACACATCGTGCGAGGGGAAGAACTGGACCACGCAGCGCACACCAAAGGGGTCATCAATGGACCAGTTGTAGCGGCCGTTGGCCAGGTGAGCGTTCGCCTTCCATGGCGCCGCTTGCCCGTTGGGCTGCGGGATTGCGTTCACGTTCAGGCATTCCGGAGCGTTTAGACCGCACGGGTTAAGCGACAAGATCCAGAAGTGGCCGGTTTCGCGGGTGGTATCCATCCGGTAGTTACCAACGATCGAGTCCGCGTGGGCGGTCGGCGTAACGGTCAGCGCGGCCATGGCAAGCGCAATGCTCACTGCGAAAGTCTTCACGGAGCGTCTCCCATCTCTGCACACGCGATTGCCCCAAATATAGGGCTCAATCACGCTGAACAGGCCTACTCGGAAAAATGGCGCCAGTCAACGCCTATCTAGAGGCGACCTAGTCGATGACCGCGGCTTCCGTACGCTCGGTGACCGGCAGGGCCAGCTGCTGCTCGTCGCAGATCCGTTGCAACTTGTCCAGCGTCTCGTCGAGTCCCGCGCCGATCCGTGGCCCGGGGGTGAAGGTCGCCGGAAGCTTCCGCATGCCCTGGATGACGCCGATGCACTCGTAGTGGACGGCGCCGTCAGGGTCGCAGTGGTAATCGGGCATCCGGTCCAGGACCGCGGTCAGCATGGACTTGAACACGGTGCGCGCGACGTTCGACCCCTTGCACCGGTGCAGTCCGAGGCCAAAGCTGAAGTGCCGGTTGCCTTTACGGTCGAGTATGACGTTGTTCGGGTCGGCAAACAGCGCCGGGTCGCGGTTGGCCATGGCCCAGGAGATCCACAGCCGCTCGCCCTCTTTGAAGTGATTGCCGTCGAGCTCGACGTCTTCGGAGAAGGTCCTGCCATCACCGGCGGCCGGGGTGAAATACCGCAGAAACTCTTCGGTCGCCGGGTCGAGCAGGGTGTCGCGGTTCTGGGACAGCCGCTCGCGCTCGTCGGGGTGCTCCGAGAGCCATTCCAGTGTGTGGGCAGTCAGCGCCGTGGTGGTGTCGAAGCCGCCACCAATGACCAACCCAAGATTGCCCAGTATCTCCAGATCCGGTGCCGGCTCGCCGTCGATGCGCATCTGAAGCAGGCCGTTCAGGATGCCGGGACGCGGATTCTCGCGGACCTCGAGCATGTTGTTGACCATGTCCAGCCCCATCTCGCGGTGCATCGCGGTGACGCGCTCGATGTCCGGCGAGTGCTCGGGGGTGTAGACCGCCGCGTGCACCGGCTCGCTATAGAGGTTCCACTTCTTGATGGGAATGCCCAGCATCGCCAGCGTCAGCACGGCTGGCACGACATTGGCCAGGTCGTCGACGAAGTCGATGCTCCCGCCTTCGATCTTCTCGTCGAGGCAGGCGCGCGTCACGTCATCGATGAACGGCTCCCAGCGCTTGACCGCCGCGGGCGACATGTAGGGGTTGAGCACGTTGCGGTAGATGCGGTGTTCGGGCTCGTCCATCTCGAGGATGCCCCCGCGCACCACGTTGACGCGCTTCGCGGTGGGAATCGAGATGCCCTTGTAGCCGCGGCGCTCGTTGTTGATGTCGTGGTCGTTGGAGACGGCGGGGCAGCGGGCGAGCTCGAAGACCTCGTTGCTGCCGGCCGCGACCCAGTGCCCACCGTAGGTCTCCGTCCACGCCATCGGACACTTGGCGTGCATCTCCTCGGTGATCTGCTCGAACTGCGACCGGTACTCCGCGGCGTTCCGGTCGAAGTGGTAGGTGGGCTTCCTGCGGTCGCCGTCGCTCACTTGATCAACGCTGTCGTCGACGCTCAACGTGCTGTCTCCCTTTACGTTTCGTCCGTGATCATGATCGCCTGCTCCGGACAGGACTGCGCGGCCTCGCGAACCAGCTCCTCTTGGTCGGGCGGCACCACCTCGTTGACGGCCGACGAACTGCCGTCAATGTCGCTGAGCTGGAAAGAATCCGGTGCAATCATCGCGCACAGGGTGTGGCCCTGGCAGCGTTCCGGATCAACTCGGACCTTCATAATGTCTCCTCCTGGGGACTGCGGTGTGGCTGGCGTGTAGTCCCGACGACGACGTCGCTCAGGTATTCCGCCCGCCGTTGACGCCCAATATCTGGCCGGTGATGTAGCCGGCCTCCTCCGACACCAGGAAGGCGCATGCCGCGGCGATGTCCTCGGGCTTGCCGATCCGGCGCACCGGTGTGCGGGCGATCGTCTCGTCGATGTCACCCAGATAGCCGCGTTGCTCGGCGTTGCGCAGCATCGGGGTGTCGATGAACCCCGGCGGTACGGCGTTGACGGTGATGCCGCTGGGCCCGTACTCGAGGGCCAGGGATTTGGTCAGTCCGTTGACCGCGGACTTGGCCGCGACATAGTGCGACATGTAGGGCGCACCGGAATGTGTGCTCGACGACGAGATGTTGACGATCCGTCCCCATCCGGCCTCGACCATGTCGGGCAGCACCGCCTGGATCGTGTGGAAGACCCCGTGCAGGTTGACGTCGACCACGCGCTGCCAGTCCTCGAACGTGATGTTGGAGAAGCGCTTGAACCCGTCCAGTCCGGCGGCGTTCACCAGGACCGTCACCGGGCCCAGTCGGGAGCGGATAGCCGAGAGCGCCGCATCCACCTGCGAGCGGTCGGTGACGTCGGCGGTGAAGGAGAGGTCGGCGTCGGGCCCGTCCGCGGGCCGCAGGTCGATGGTGGCAACGTCCAGACCGTCGGCGCGCAGTCGGTGTGCGACGGCTAGGCCGATGCCCGAGGCGCCGCCAGTTACTACTGCGGTCTTCATGCGGTCTTCATCTCGGGGCCCCTGCGGCAAATGTGGCCGTCTCAGTCACAAAGAATCTCCCTTGCAATTATGAGAACCCTACTCTCACGGCGAAGTTGCTTGCAACACAGCCACAAAACCCCGGTCAGCCTGCGCCGAACACGTCAACCAAACCGAGTCTGAGCAGTTGCACAGCTGGTCACCGGGCTGCTGGCATCCTGAGAGTTTCTTGAATTCTCGAGACCCGAATGTAAGATTCGCCGGGTACGAGAATGAAATTTTCGTGACCTGCACCACCTCGGCGCGCGGGTCGTGATCGCCGCCACAGCAAGGGAGTTTGGATGCCATCGCAGGACGGTGAGGCGTGAGGCCGTTGGAAGGCATCCGTGTTCTCGAAGTTGCCATGTACGGGTTCGTCCCGTCGGCGGGCGCCGTGCTCGCCGAATGGGGCGCCGACGTGGTCAAGGTCGAGCACGCGGTGACCGGGGATCCGCAGCGCGGACTGCGCCAGACCGGCCTGCTGCGGGTGGAGGGCGACCCCAATCCCAACATCGAGCACGCCAACCGCGGCAAGCGGAGCATCGGGTTGGACATGTCGGTTCCCGAGGGTCGCGAGGTGCTGTACGAGCTCGCGCGCCGAGCCGACGTGTTCCTCACCAGTTTCCTGCCCGACGCGCGCAAGAAGTTCGGCATCGACGTCGACGACATCCGAGCGGTGAACCCGAACGTCATTTATGCGCGCGGAAGCGCGCTCGGCCCTCGTGGCGCCGAGTCCGACAAGGGCGGTTATGACATGACCGCGTTCTGGTGCCGGGCGGGCACGGCGGCCACCATTACTCCGCCGTCGATGCCGGGCATGATCGGCCCGCCCGGGCCGGCGTACGGCGACACCATTTCCGGCACCAACCTCGCCGGCGGCATTGCGGCGGCATTGCTCAAGCGTGAGCGCACCGGCGAGCCGTCCGTGGTCGATGTGTCGCTGCTGGGCAGCGGCCTGTGGTCGATGGGGCACACGGTGGCCCTGACCGTGCATCTGGGTCAACGCATGGAAGCCTTCCCGCCGGGCGTGCACGGCTCACCGGTCAACCCGTTGGTTGGTCTCTACGCGACTTCCGACGACCGCTACATCTCGTTTGTGATGATGCAGCCCACCAAGTTCTGGGCGGATGTGTGCCGCCACGTCGACCTGCCGGAATTGGCCGATGACCCGCGCTTCGCAACCGTCGAGAGCATCGCCGCCAATACGTCAGATGCCGTGGAGCTGTTGACCAAGGCCATCGCGACCCGGACGCTGGCCGAGTGGAGCGAACGCTTTGCCACGCTGGCCGGCCCGTGGGCGCCGGTGCAGGACACGTTGCAGGCGGCCGACGACGCCCAAATCCGGGCCAACGAATATGTAGTGCGGGCAGGCGAACTCGAACTCGTCGCCAATCCGGTGCAGTTCGACGTGACTGCCCCGCACACCGGCCCCGCACCCGGATTCGCCGAGCAGACCGACGACATCCTGCTGGAACTCGGGCTCGACTGGGACCGCATCATCGAGCTCAAGACGGCCGGCGCCGTCACCTAGAATCGGAGCAGCCAGTAATGTCTCAGCACACCAACAGATGTGAGGCGCCCTGCTTGCGCGCGGCGGTGACGGGCTGTCGTATAACGGTTCTGCGTTTTTTGCTTCACCTGGACTCGGCATGAGTCATAATCGCCGGACGCTTCAAGACGTGGAGCCCTTCGTTTTGCGGCGTCAACTCACGCGAATGATCGGAGGACCGGCGTGAGGATCCGAAGCGCTGCCGCTGCTGCGGCGGACGTCGAATTTCGGTCGTCCGCTGGGCATTTCGTGGCCGGTAGCATCCACTCGGAATCGTCGGTTCAGCCGAACATACCTCAGCCGGTGCGGCACAACAAGACTGTCGGTCTCGTAGCCTGGGAGGGGGTTGGCGCCCGTGGCAACTAGGAGCGCAGACAGCTGGTCAACGGGATTGCCGCGGCTGAAACTGAAGTGGGACATCTCGGGGCCCATGCAGGCAGTCGGAGCCCTGTTCGCCATGTCGGCCGACGCGGTCAAGTTCCTGTTCCGCCGGCCGTTCCAGTGGCGAGAGTTCTTAGAGCAGTCTTGGTTTGTCGCGCGAGTGTCGCTCGCGCCCACCTTGTTGGTAGCAATCCCGTTTACCGTCCTCGTCAGCTTCACGCTCAACATCCTCTTGCGCGAACTGGGCGCGGCGGACCTGTCCGGTGCGGGTGCCGCGTTCGGCGCCGTCACCCAGCTCGGGCCGCTGGTCACCGTTTTGATCGTGGCGGGTGCGGGTGCCACGGCGATGTGCGCGGACCTCGGGTCGCGGACAATTCGCGAAGAAATCGACGCGATGGAGGTGCTGGGCATCAACCCGGTGCAGCGGTTGGTCACACCGCGGATGCTGGCTTCCGGGTTGGTGGCGTTCCTGCTGAACAGCCTCGTCGTCATCATCGGCATCCTTGGCGGCTATGTCTTTTCGGTATTTGTGCAAGACGTCAATCCCGGCGCATTCGCCGCGGGCATCACCTTGCTCACCGGCGTGCCGGAGGTGGTCATTTCGTGCGTCAAGGCGGCGCTTTTCGGCCTCATCGCCGGCTTGGTCGCCTGCTACCGGGGCCTGTCGATCACCGGCGGCGGCGCTAAGGCTGTCGGCAACGCCGTGAACGAAACCGTGGTGTATGCGTTCATGTCCCTGTTCGTCGTCAACGTGGTCGTCACCGCGGTCGGCATCAAGATGACGGCGAAGTAGGGGCTGCCAATGACGCTGAGGGCCGCATATCCACGATTGGTCCGCCAATTTGAGAGGCCGGTCGCCTCGTTGGGCCGGATCGGCGACCATAGCCTGTTTTACGGCAAAGCTCTCGCCGGGGTGCCCTTCGCAGCTACCCACTACACGCGCGAAGTCGTTCGGCTGATCGCCGAGATCAGCATGGGCGCGGGCACTTTGGCGATGATCGGCGGAACCGTGGTGATCGTCGGCTTTTTGACGCTGGCCGCGGGTGGCGTGCTTGCCATTCAGGGTTACACCTCGCTGGGCAACATCGGCATCGAGGCGCTGACGGGCTTTCTGGCCGCGTTCATCAACGTGCGCATCGCCGCACCGGTGGTCGCCGGGATCGGGCTGGCGGCCACCTTCGGCGCCGGGGTCACCGCTCAGCTGGGCGCCATGCGGATCAACGAGGAAATCGACGCGCTGGAAAGCATGGCCATTCGGCCGGTTTCCTATCTGGTAAGCACCCGGATCCTGGCGGGAATGATGGCCATCACGCCGTTGTACAGCGTCGCCGTCATCCTGTCGTTTGTCGCCAGCGAATTCACCACAACGTTCTTGCTCGGGCAGTCGCAGGGTTTGTACCAGCACTACTTCAACACGTTCCTGAACCCGATCGACCTGTTGTGGTCTTTCCTACAGGCCATCCTGATGGCGTTGACCATCCTGCTGATCCATACCTACTACGGCTATTTCGCTTCCGGGGGGCCGGCGGGCGTCGGCAACGCGACGGGTAACGCGGTGCGCACCTCGCTCATCGTGGTGGTCTCGGTAACGCTGTTGGTCTCGCTGTCTATCTACGGTACGAACGGCAACTTCAACCTGTCCGGTTAGCAGAGGAGGTGAAACTGCAATGACGCAGAGTGTCCCAGCGGGTCGCGCCGTGGTCGGCGGCCAACGCGCGCACACGAGCGGCGATCGCCCGCCGGCCGGACGGAACTACCTCCCGCCCCTGTTCGGCTTGATCACCATTCTCGTCATCGGCTTGATTTTCGCCTTGGCGGTCGGTCTGTTTCAGGGCTCGTTCACCCAAACCGTGCCGGTGACCGTCGTCGTGCAGCGAGCCGGCTTGGTGATGAACCCGGAGGCCAAGGTCAAGTTGCGCGGCGTGCAGGTGGGCAAGGTCGCCTCGATCGACTCACTGCCCGACGGCAAGGCCGCCATCCACCTAGCGATGGACCCGTCACAGTTGCGCTTCATTCCCAGCAACGTGCTCGTCGATATCACATCACCGACCGTGTTCGGCGCGAAGTCCGTCCAACTGGTGGAACCTGACCAGCCTTCGGCGCAGCGGCTCCACAGCGGCCAGACACTGCAGGGTCAGCACGTGATGGTCGAAATCAACACGGTTTTCCAGCAACTGGTTTCGGTTCTGGGACACATCGATCCGCCGAAGCTCAACGAGTCACTGGGTGCGCTGGCGCAAGCGTTCAGCGGGCGCGGCCCACAGCTTGGCCAGTCGCTGAACGATTTGGATTCGTTCTTGTCCAGACTGGAACCAAGCCTGCCCGCATTCAGGCATGACCTTTCGGTCTTACCGGTGGTGTCCACCGCGTACGCGGACGCGGCACCACACCTGTTAAGGACCGCGGACAACGCGATCCGGATCAGCAAGACGCTCGTCGATGAGCAGCACAACCTGGATGCCTTGCTAGTCAGCGCGATTGGCTTGGCCGACATCGGCAACGACGTGTTGTCGGCGAACAGCGACCTACTGACAAATGTGATGCATCTGCTGGTGCCCACCACCGATCTGACCAACGAGTACGGCCCGGCGCTCACCTGCAGTCTCGGCGGGCTCATCAAGAGAAATCACGGTGCGCCGTTGTCGGAACCGAGCATCAACATCTCGGCGAGTCTCACGTTGGGCGCCGAACGGTACCGGTATCCGACGAATCTGCCCAAGGTCGCGGCGACCGGCGGCCCGCGGTGTGTGGGTCTGCCGGAGTTGCCGTTCAACACGAACCCGCCGCAACTGGTGGCAGACATCGGCGCCGACCCGGCGGGCTACGGGAACCAACAGACGCTGCTCAACTCTGATCTGCTCAAGCAGCTGTTGTACGGGCCGATCGCCGGCCCACCACGCAACCCCGCTCAGATCGGACAACCGGGATGAGAACGCGCGCCACGCTGATCAAGTTCGCGATCTTTGCGGTCGTGATGGCGGTGCTGACCGCCTCCCTGTTCTTCATCTTCGGCCAGTACCGCACGGGCGCCACGACCGGATACTCGGCGGTGTTCACCGACGTCTCGCGCCTCAAGGAGGGGCAGTCGGTGCGGGTCGCCGGGATCCGGGTGGGCACGGTGAACAGCGTCTCGCTGCAGCCGGACAAGAAAGTCGTGGTGAAGTTCGACGCCGATCGCAACGTCGTCCTCACCGAGGGCACCAGGGCGGCGGTCCGCTACCTCAACCTGGTGGGCGATCGCTACCTCGAACTCGTCGATGGTCCCGGCTCGCCCCAGCGGCTGCCGGCCGGCGGTCAGATTCCGGTCAGCCGCACCGCGCCGGCGCTCGACCTCGATCTGTTGCTCGGCGGGTTGAAACCCGTTACCCAGGGCTTGAATGCGCACGATGTCAACGCACTGACCGCGGGATTGTTGGAGGTCTTCCAGGGTCAAGGTGGGACCATCGAGTCTCTGTTCAGCAAGACGACCTCATTTTCAAATGCCTTGGCCGACAACGATCAAACCGTGCAGCAACTGATCGACAACTTCAACGCCGTAATCGGCACGGTTTCCAAGGACGGCACCCAGTTCTCCGCCGCGATCGATCGCCTCGAGAAGCTTGTCAGTGGGCTGTCGGACGACCGCAACACCGTCGGGTCCGCCATCGACGCCCTCGACAAGGGCACCGCCTCGCTGGCGGATCTGCTGTCCAGCGCACGGCCGCCGCTGTCGGGCACCATCGCTCAGTTGAACCGGCTGGCGCCGTCACTCGATGGCGACAGGGACAGCCTCGACACCGCACTCATGAAGGCGCCCAACAACTACCGCAAGCTGGTCCGACTCGGGGTGGCGGGCGCCACCATCCCGTACTACCTGTGCCAGTTGGAGATCCGGGGCACGGATCTTCAGGGCAGGACGGTGCATTCCAATATCTTTAGGTCTGACGCTGGAAGGTGCACGGAACCCTGATGCTTAAGTATCGCGGAGCTGCGCTCGTCAAGGCGGGACTCATCGGTGTCGTCCTGGCGATAATGGTCATCCTGGTCGGCCTGTCGCCCGACCGGTTTATCACCTGGGCGACGATGGTCAGGTACCAGGCCCTGTTCTCGGAGGCCGGAGGCCTCGCGACGGGCAACCCGGTGATTGTGTCGGGGATGAAGGTCGGCACCGTGTCGGATGTGAAGTTGCGCCACGGCGACGCCCTGGTGACATTCGCGATGAAGGGCAACATTCTCCTCGGGTCGGAGACCACCGCGCACATCCGCACCGGCTCCCTGCTGGGCGAGCGGATGCTGACGTTGGAGTCCGCCGGCACCGGCACGATGCATCCGATGGCTCTCATCCCCGTCTCGCGCACGTCCTCCCCTTACTCGCTGACGGAAGCCGTCAGCGACTTCGCCTCGGACACCGCCGGAACCAACACCGCGGCCCTGAACCAGTCGCTGGACACGCTGGCGGCGACGCTGAACCAGATCGCACCGCAAATGGGGCCGGCCTTCGACGCACTCACCCGGCTATCGCGCACCCTCAACAGCCGCAACAAGAACCTGAGCGACCTCTTCAAGAACACCGGCGACATCACCGGTGTTCTTTCCGAGCGCAGCCAGCAGGTCAACAAGCTCATCCTCAACGCTGACTCGCTGCTCCAAGTCCTGGCGGCGCGGCGGCAAGAGATCGTGGAGCTGTTGGCCAACACGTCGGTGGTGGCCAAGCAGCTGACGGCATTGGTGCACGACAACGAGGCCACATTGGCGCCGACCCTGGAGCGGCTCAACAGGGTGACCGCGGTGCTGGAAAAGAACCGCGACAACATCAGCAAGGCGCTGCCGGGCCTGGCCAAGTTCGAGATCACCGTCGGCGAGGGCATCTCCAGCATGTACGCCTACTCGGCGTTCGTGCCAAACTTCCTTGCCCCGCAGCTGTTCCAACCGTTCTTCGACTACCTCTGGGGCTTCCGCACCTTCGACACGGCCCGCGGTCCCGGCTTCCCGTCGCCGACACCTCGAGCCCTGGTTCCGTGGCCGTACAACGCCATTCCGCAGTGCCCGGGCTGCACGTTGGGCGGCCGAGTCGGAGGCTCGCAATGATCGCCCGCATCCCGCGCAGCCGGCTGACGGCCCTTGCGGCGGTTGCCCTGGTGGTGCTGATCCTTGCCGGCGCTGCCTTTGTCGTCCGTAATACGATCTTTGGCCCGAAGACGATTACCGCCTACTTCACCACCGCCACCGCGATCTACCCGAATGACGAGGTGCGGGTGTCGGGCGTCAAAGTCGGCAGCATCGAATCCATTCAGCCGGTGGGCACGCAGGCCAAGATGACCCTCAAGATCGACCACGGCGTGTCCATCCCGGCGGACGCGAAGGCGATTATCGTCACCCCGAACTTGGTGGCGTCCCGCTATGTCCAGCTTTCACCGGCTTATCGCGATAGTGGGCCGGTCATGCGCGACGGCGCGGTCATACCCGTCGAACGTACCGCAGTGCCGGTGGAATGGGACGAGGTCAAAACCCAGTTGATGCGGCTGGCAACGGATTTGGGCCCCAAGAGCGGGGTATCGGGAACATCCGTCAGCCATTTCATCGATAGTGCAGCCGACGCCCTCGATGGCAACGGTGAAAAGCTGCGGAAAACACTCAATCAGCTGTCCGGGGTGGGCCGGATCCTCGCCAACGGCAGCGGCAACATCGTCGACATCATCAAAAACCTGGCAACCTTCGTCGACGCGCTGCGCGACAGCAGCGTTCAAATCGTGCAGTTCAACGACCGCCTGGCGACGCTCACCAGCGTGGTCAACGACAGCAAATCCGACTTGGATGCGGCGCTGACCGATCTGTCGACTGCGGTCGGCGAGGTGTCGCGATTCATCGCCGGCACTCGCAACCAGGTCAGCGAGCAGGTTGCAAGGTTGGCCGATGTCACGCAGATCTTGGTCGATAAGCACATGGCCCTGGAAAACATCCTGCACGGCGCGCCGAACGCGCTGGGCAACTTCTTCAACGACTACAACGCCGACACCGGAAGCATCGTGGGCGGCTTCGGGCTGATGAACTTCGCGAACCCCACTTGGGGCGGCCAGCTGTTGTTCTCGTTACCCGGCTGCACGCAGATCGGCGGGATCGAAAACATCACCGCGGTCGAATCCGGCAAGCTGTGCTCGCTGTTCCTCGGTCCGGGATTGCGAACCACCAACTTCAATAACTCGCCGCTTCCCATCAACTTCATCCTGCAGAAGGCGATCGACCCGTCCAAGATCCTCTACACCGAACCGCGCTTGGCGCCTGGAGGCGAGGGGCCCAAACCCGGACCGCCCGAGATCCCGCCCGCGGTGTCTGCCTACACCGGCCTGCCCGGTGACCCGGTGGGACCCCCGGGCGCTGTGCCGCCCGAACGGATCCCGGGCGCGGCGATGCCGCTGCCGCCCCCGCCGAGCACACCGATGCCGCCACCTCCGGCGCCGGACGTGTCGGGCATGCTGCTGCCGGCCGAAGGGGCACAACCATGATCGCGCGGCGAGCGGCTCGGCGGGTGTTCGTGATCGGCTGTTGTGTGGTGTTGGCGGTGTCGGGGTGCGCCTTCCACGGGCTGAATTCGCTGCCGTTGCCCGGTGCGGTGGGGCGTGGGCCGGGGGCGAACATCTATCACGTCGAGCTGCCCAATGTTGGGACGATGGAGTCGAATTCGCCGGTGATGATCGACGACGTCGTGGTGGGCAGTGTCGGGACGATGCGGGTGGCTGGCTGGCACGCCGATGTCGAGATTTCGGTCAAGCGCGATGTGGTGGTGCCGGCCAACGTGGTGGCCACCGTGGGTCAGACCAGCCTGCTGGGCTCGATGCATGTCGAGCTCAATACGCCGCCGGGTCAGCAGGGCAGCGGGCGGCTGGCACCGGGGTCGACCATCCCGTTGAGCCGCTCGTCGGCGTACCCGTCGACCGAGCAGACGCTGTCGTCGTTGGGTGCGGTGATCAATGGTGGCGGGCTCGGGCAGATCGGGGAGGTCATTCACAATTTCTCCGCGGCGCTGTCGGGAAACGCGGGCGCGTTTCGTGATCTGATCACTCGCCTGGACACGTTCGTGGGGACGCTGGATGACCAAAAGGACAGCATCGTCGCCTCGATTCAGGCGCTGAACCGGCTCTCGGCGACGTTCGCCGATCAGCGCAACGTGCTCACCGAGGCGCTGCACAAGATCCCGCCGGCGCTCGAGGTGCTGATCAAGGAACGCCCGCGCCTGACGTCGGCGCTGGATCACCTTCGCGTGTTTTCCAACACCGCAACGAGATTGGTCAACAACACACAGGCCGACCTGGTCAAGAATCTGCAAAACCTGGAACCGACCATCAAGGCGCTGGCCGACGTCGGACCGGAGTTGGGCATGGCGGTCGCGGGATTGTCCGTGTTCCCGTTCAATCAGAACTTCATCGACCGAGCGATCCGGGGCGACTACTTCAACCTGCACGTCGACTTGGACCTGACGATTCCGCGGCTCAAGCGAGGCCTATTGCTGGGCACGCACTGGGGACAGCTGGACATGCCGATCCCGCCAATTCCCGGCGACCCGTACCGGATGAACTACACCCTCGATCCGCTGCACAACCCCATCCGGCCGCCCTGGGTCGACCCCAATGCCCTGCCGCTGCCGCCGCTGCCCGGTCCGCCGCCTGCCGAGGTTCGGCGGCCAGGCCCGCCGCCCGGCGCTGTCTCGACACCGGACGCGGGTCTTGGTCAAGCGCCGCCGGCGCCAACGACATCGACGGGAGGCGGCGGGTAAATGCTGACGCGCTTCGTTCGGATCCAGTTGGCGATCTTCACGATCGTCGGGACCCTCGGCGTGATCGCGATGGTCCTCTTCTATATCCAAGCGCCGACCCTGCTGGGCATCGGCCGGATGACGGTGACACTGGAGCTGCCAGCGACCGGCGGCCTCTACCGGTTTTCCAACGTGACCTACCGCGGGGTTCAGCTCGGCAAGGTCACCGCGGTGGGCTTAACCCCGACCGGCGCGAAAGCCACGCTGTCACTTGCCACTTCACCCAAGGTGCCCGCCAACCTGACGGCGAAGGTGCTCAGCGTGTCCGCGGTGGGCGAACAGTACGTGGACCTGCAGCCCAAAACCGATTCGCCGCCCTACCTGCACGACGGCTCAGTCATCGCGGCGCGCGACACCACGATTCCGCAGCCGGTCGGGCCGATGCTCGATCAGGTCAGCGCCTTGGTTGACAGCATCCCGAAGAACAAGCTCGGCCAATTGCTCGACGAGACCTTCGAGGGCTTCAACGGCACCGGATACGACCTAGGGTCGTTGATTGATTCCTCCAAGGTAATCTCTCGCGACGCCAACGGCGTTGTCGATCGCACCCGAGCCCTCACCGAACAGAGTGGGCCGCTGCTGGATACGCAAGCAAGCACCACCGATTCGATCAGGACATGGGCACGTAGCTTCGCCGGGATTTCAGATGTGCTGGTGGACAACGATTCCCACTTCCGCACCATCCTGCAGAACGGCCCCGAGGCGGCGAACCAAGCGTCCCGGCTCTTCGAACAAATCAAGCCGACGCTGCCGGTGCTGCTCGCCAACCTGACCACCATCGGCCAGATCGGCGTCACCTATCACGCGTCGATCGAGCAGCTATTGGTGTTGCTGCCGATGTCGGTTGCTGTCGAGCAGGCTGCTCAGGGAGAAAACCATCCCGACGGAAAGGCCATCGGCGACTTCGCCCTCACCATCGATGACCCGCCTATTTGCACGGTCGGGTTCATGCCACCCAACACCTGGCGATCCCCGGACGACCTCAGCGACATCGACACACCGGACGGGCTGTATTGCAAACTCCCGCAGGATTCGCCGATCGCGGTTCGCGGTGCCCGCAACTACCCCTGCATGGGTCACCCGGGTAAGCGCGCGCCCACCGTCGAAATCTGCAACAGCGACCAGCCGTTCATGCCGCTGGCGATGCGCCAGCACACCCTCGGTCCGTATCCGCTGGACCCGAACCTGCTCGCCCAGGGTGTCCCGCCGGATGACCGGGTCAACGTCAACGGCCGAATCTTCGCCCCGATCGAGGGAACGCCGCTGCCGCCGGGCGAAGTGCCACGGGGCACACCCGCGGGGCCGCGGGGGGCAAATCCGCCACCGAGCGCGCTGGGCGCGGCGGTACCACCGGTGCCGTCGTCGGGACCGAATCTTGCGCCGATGTCGCCGATGTCGGCTGACCTTGCGTCCATCGCGCCGCTCGACGTCCCCTCACCGGGGCAGCTCCCGGCGCCACCGCCACCCCCGCCGGCGCCACCGGCCGCTCCCGCACCGCCAGATCAGGTAGACGGCGCACAGCCCCATGCCGCGCCAAGTTCGTTCGGAGCCAACACATCTAAGCCCGCGCCGTCGATCGTGGTGGCTAAGTACGATCCGCACACCGGTCGTTATGTCGGTCCGGACGGGAAGCTGTACCAGCAGTCGGATCTGGTGACCTCGAAAGCGCCCAAGACGTGGAAGGACATGCTTCCCACCTGAGTTCGCGGAAAGGGAAGCTATGAAAGCCCGGTCAGGAGAGCCGGTCCAGGCGCAGCGGCATCGCGATGTCAAGCCACTGGTTTTGCCCGCAGGCCCCACTCGGGCCGACCGTCTTGTCCTTGCCGGACAGCACCGGTGACCCGACTTGAAAACCACCGTTATCGTTCACCGGAAAGAAGGAGAACGTCTGCATTCCGCTGAACGCGGTGCCGTCTTCGCACCGCTCCCAGTTCGGCACCTCGTGCTTGACCTTCCACACCTCACCATCGAGCAGATAGATCGGTGCGCTCCAGCCCTGGTCGCTCGTCACCGTGCCGTGGCATTCCTGGGTTGTAACGCACGATGAGTTGATGGTCCATATTTGATAGACGGTTGGCTCACCGAAGTACTGGTCGTTTCTCTGGGCGTAGTCGCCAATGGACGTGGCGCGGTATGTCCCGTTGAGGGCCACGTCTTCCTTGGTTATCGCGCGGGCCGTGGCTGCGGTGCCCACACTGCCGAATGCCGTGGCGGCCAACAGCGTTGCGGTGGTGGCTTTTTTAATTGAACGC
Source organism: Mycobacterium conspicuum (assembly GCF_010730195.1). Lineage (NCBI taxonomy): Bacteria > Bacillati > Actinomycetota > Actinomycetes > Mycobacteriales > Mycobacteriaceae > Mycobacterium > Mycobacterium conspicuum. Next base: position 4,929,678 of record NZ_AP022613.1, on the reverse strand, counting down.
ATCAGGTACTCCTCGAAGCGCGTAATCCGACAGTGCCTTTGGCGCTTTGTCGCCGTCGGGTGCGGCGTCCTCGAGCGATGACGTTACACCGCTCTGGCCGACCAGGTAAGCGTTAGAACGAGATACGCCGCGCTCATCCGACCGGGTCGAATTTCGCGATCAGCCAGGAACCGTTGATCTTCGTCAACGTGACCACGACGGCGCTTTCGGTCTTCACTGGGTCTTTCTTTTGAGGGCTTGCCGTGTTCTGGTTGACGAAAACCAGCACGACGGCCGAATCGGGACGCAAATCCGAAATGGCGGCCCGAATTACCTTGGCGGTGGTCGTCAGTTGACCCTTCTGCGCCATCGGCCCGACGACCTCTTCGGTGAATTTGTTGTAGTAAGCCAGAAAGGCGCCGGTGAGATGCGACTTCGCCGTGGTGAAGTCGCGATATAAATGGTCGTGGGAATACGACAACACCGCCACGGTACCGTCCGATGCCGCCCGGATCGCTTGGTGTGCCGCCGCATCACCGGTCCGCTGGTCGGGCCGGTACATGGTGAAGAACAGCGTGCCGGCCAAGCCCATTGCGGCAACGATCAGCACTGTGGCGACCACCAAACGCCATCGCGCCCAACGCCGGCGGATCCAGCGCCCGACCGCGGCCAGTCGGTTGGTACGAGCCGATCCCGCGGAAGCTGGGGCCGACTCCGTGTCGTCGGACAGCGTGGCTTCCCCTCCGGTATCCAAGCCCTCCAACGACGAGCCATGCTCGACAGTCATTCCAGGTAATCAACTTTCGACATCTTGAGCTTGCCGCCGTCGCGTTTGATGGTGACGCTGAGCCGGAACAAGGCCGGCGGCGGTTTGGCGTTATCCGGCCCGATGGTGTCGGTTTTCGCCGCCACCAGTACGACCCCGGAATTGTCGCTCAACGACTCGACGGCAACGCCTTCCACGCTGACCTTGCTGCCGACCTTAGTGTCCTCGGCCTTCTTGACCATGAGGGCTGACGTCACCGACAGATCGCCGTTGAGGGTGCCCGTCGTGGCATCGAGCATGGCCTGGACGTCCCTCTTGGCGTGCTCGGGATCAATCGACATCAACGCGGTGACGCCTTGCCGGGCGGCCGCGGTGAACTCCTCGGCGAGTTGCCGGTTATGCGCCTGGGCGCGGTGCTGGTACAGCGTGTAACCGCTGGCGCCGAGGGACGCGAAGAACAACACGGTACCGACGCCGGCGGCTATTGCCTTGCGCCCTGGACGCCGGATCCACCCCGGGCGCCGAAGCCAGCGCGGGCGACCGGGGCGTCGCGGCAACCCTCGCGGCAACCCTCGCGGCAACCCTCGCGGCAACCCTCGCGGCAACCCTCGCGGCAACCCTAGTCGCACGCGGCTCGACTTTGGCCGGCCCTGCTCGACATCCTCGGCCGTGGTCTCGTCGGTACCGTCTTGCAGGGCCTCGGTTCCAGCTGCTTCGCGCAGCTTTTCCAGGCGAGCCCGAGCCGCTTCGGCGCGCGCTTCGGCCTCGGCGACTTCGTCTTCGTGGTTGTCATCTGCGTCCGCCGGATTAACCCCCGCGCGCGGTTGCTCAGAATTCGCGGCGTCGGGCCCCTCCGGATCGTGCACGGAGAAGCAGCTTATCACTTCGACCTGAGCTAATAGCTGTCGTTGGACGGCCGCTTTCGTGCCTCTCACGTGCGGAAATGCTCATTCGCCAATAATGGCGCCAAGTTGCCCCCAAGGCGGCCCGGCGACGATGGCGATACGGACAAAGAGATCTTCTCCAAGCAGGAGAATTTTCTTTTCAGGTGTGGCAAAGTAATCGAGTGCGATTCATCGTGGCAATGGCTGCCGCGTTGCTCAGCGCGGGTGTGCTGGCGGCGCCGCCATCCTCGGCCGGACCGACCGTCTGCGACTACCCCGCCTGCACGCCGGGCATCATGCCGCATCAGGTTTTGGGCGCGCCGTGTGAGAACACCACCTACTACGCGTTCGGTGTCACCGACTATTACGTTTCTTTCGCCTCGGAGCCCGGACGGCTGATGTTCTGCGGTTCGCCGAGGCGATACCAGCCGCGCTGGTTCCGCTCACCGCCCATGGCGGGAATCAAGGACGAGGGCGCATCGTGCCAGAACTACCAGAACTACGTCGCGCAGGCGCCCGACGGTCTGTTCCTCATTTGCTTTGCGCACGACGGCGTCATGACCTGGATCCGCGCCGACACGTAGCCCTGAAAACCCCTGCGGGCTAATCGTTTAGACCCGACTAGCCCACGGGGGCAACCGCGTCCGCCGTCGTGAAAGCCAGGTGCAGTTCCCGCAAGCCACGCAAGATGTACGTGGGCTCGTATTCGTATCGGCGGCCGTCGGCCGGACCGTGCGCGGATTCGTCGATTTCGATGTGCGGCATTCGATCCAGGATGCGCTCGATCGAGACGCGGCCCTCCACGCGGGCGAGCGGCCCGCCGGGACACGAGTGCACGCCGCGGGCAAAGGCCATGTGCTCGCGGACATTCTTGCGGTCGAGTTGGAACTCGTGCGGGTTCTCGAAGCGGCGCGGATCCCGGTTGGCGGCGCCCGGCAGCACCATCACGACCGTGCCCGCGGGGATGTCGACACCGCCGATGGTGGTGGGCCGCACGGTCAGCCGCGAGTCGCTCTTGACCGGGCTGTCCATCCGTAGCGATTCCTCGATGAATCCAGGAATCAGGCTGCGGTCGTCGCGCAGCCGTTGCTGGATGTCGGGCCGGTCACCGATCACCTGCAGTGCCGCGCTGAGCAGCTTGGCCGTCGTCTCCTGACCCGCGGCGAAAAGGAAGGTGGCCGAGCGGACCACTTCGATGACCGGGGGCGTCGATCCGTCCGGATACAGCGCCGCCGCAAGCGAAGTCAGCACGTCGTTGCGCGGCTCGCGGCGCCGGTCCTCGATGTAGGCGCAGAACTTGTCGTCGAGCCACTCCAGCGGGTTGATGCCGACCGACTGGTGGTTCAGGGCACCCACGTGGGCCTCGGGGCGGTCGGCGCCCAGGACGGTCCGAAACTCCTTGTGGTCGTCCTCGGGGACACCGAGCAGGTCGGCGATCACCAAAGTGGCGAAGGGCTTGGAGTATTCGGCGATGAACTCGCACTTGCCGTTGTGCAGGAACTCGTCGAGCTGCCGGTCGGCCAGGCTCCACATGAACTCCTCGTTGTGCTTCAGTCGGCTCGGGGTAAGCAGCTTCGCGAGCACCGAGCGGGCCTTGGTGTGGTCCGGTGGGTCCATGGTGACCATGTGCTCGTTCATCGGAAAGTAACTGCGGTGCTCGTCGATCTGGGCGCTGATGTCGTCGCCCTCGGGGGTGAACGGCAGCGGCGGGAACGGTCCGCCGAGCGCGACGATGTTGGAGAAGATGTCGGGATTCTTGTAGACCTCGGTGGCTTCGTCGTAGCCGGTGATGGCGACGACCCCGTGGTGGGGCAGGCGCATTACGGGGTTCTGGGCGCGCAGGTAATCGAAGTAGGGGTGCGGATCTGGGACCAGAGACGGATCGGTGAAGAAGTCGATCGACTCAAAACTGCTCATCGGAAATGCGTCTCCTGGCTGGGTTTATCGGTGCCATCGGTGACAAGCGGTACCGCCGCCCCCGATTGCGAGATCCAAAATGTGCTGAGCACCTGCTTAGCATGGCGGTAATGTCAGGGTCAAGGTCGCAACGCCGCGCCGCGACGGTGGCTACGATCTGGCACAGGCGATACTGGAAAGTCGGGAACGCCCGAGGGTACGGAGTGACATCATGACGTCGGCTCGCAGGATTGGAGCACCGGACGCGAAGAATCGCGTGCTGCTGCTCGACGCGGCCGAACAATTGATGATCGAAGAGGGCTATGCGGCCGTGACGTCGCGCCGCCTCGCCCACAAGGCGGGGCTGAAACCGCAATTGGTGCACTACTACTTCCGCACCATGGAGGCGCTGTTCCTCGAGGTTTTCCGGCGTCGCGCCGAGGAGGCGCTGGAAGTGCATGCGCGGCTGCTGCAATCGCCGCAACCGCTGTGGGCGCTGTGGCGGTTCGGCACCGACCCCGCCTTCACCCGGATCTCCATGGAATTCATGGCGCTGGCGAACCATCGCAAGGAGATGCGCGCCGAAATCGCTTACTACGCCGAACGTTTCCGCGAGGACCAACGCCAAGCGGTGACGATTGCGCTGGAGCGGTACGGCCCGAAAGTTAAGGCGGACGGCATCGAGATGCCGCCCGTGGTGTGGTCGGTTTTGATGAGCAGTTTGTCGCGATTCCTGGTGCTGGAGCAGTCCGTTGGCATTTCCGGCGGGCACGCCGAAACCAAGGAGCTGGTCGAAAGTTATCTGCGGCGCCTGGAAGGCGAACCGCAGCCCATCGAAGGTATCCCGGAGACCTGGGTCGTTCACCAGTTCCGGATCGAGCAAAGCACGCCTTTGGGGCCGTCCTTGGATACGACGACGGCTCCGTCTACGGCCAGCTCACAGTGAAGCCCCGGCGTGCCGGGCTCCGTGCCCGTGCTCGCCACGACCATCGCGTACACCTCGGGTTTCGACAGGTCCAGCTCGTAGCTCCACGACTTTCCCGGCCCGAGATCGACATCGATGTGCGGGGTGAATGAGTAGGGGTTGTGGCTGTAGTCGGCAAATTTTTCCGGCTCGTGGTCCAGGTAATAGATGTCGGTGTAGATCGGATTCTGCGCGGTGACGGTGTATTTGACGTGATGCGTGACCGGATTATCGGCATGTGCCGATCCGGTGCTCGCCAGGAAACCGGTCATGGCGATCGCCATTGCCGAGGTCGTACCCAACGCTGTGTATTTGCCCGTCATGTCGCTCCTTTGGCCGCCTCACGCGTCTTGGCGTTGCGGTTCATCACCCGCTCTGCGGCTCGCCAGTGTGCGTCGGCAACCCACAGCCGTGCAAAGGATGCTATCGCCTCATCAGGTGATACTCCGCTGATTACTCTTTTTATCTCCGTAGCCGGGCGGCGGGCCAGTGATTGGGCCACCGCGCGCCAACCGTCCTCGAACGATGAGCGGGGGAATACCACATCCAGCAAGCCAATCCGCTCGGCCTCGGCCGCGTTGAGCTCGCGTCCGCTGCCCGCCAGCAGCAGCGCCTTGCTTTTTCCGACCAGTGCGGCCAACCGCTCGGCGCCGCCCCAGGCCGGCATGATTTCCAGCGCAACCTGATTGAAGGCGATTTTGATGTCGTCGGCGGCCACCCGAATGTCGGCGGCCACCGCGACCTCAGCGCCGCCGCCGAACGCGTGGCCGTTGAGCACCGCGATCACCGGCGCCGGAAAGCCCGCCAATAGATCGCAGATCGACCGCATGCGTTTGGCCATCGCCGCGGCATCCTCTTCGGTCCGCAGCGCGCTGAGCTCCTTGAGGTCACCGCCGGAGACGAACGCACGATCGCCGGCGCCCTTGATGGCCAGGGCCTGAGCGCCGGCCGCCGCGCCTATTGCTTGTTCGAGCTGATCCATGGTGTCGAGCGCGATGGCATTGCGAGCGTGCGGGCGATCGATGGTGAGCACCGCCAACCCGTCTTCGAACTCGAGGTCGACCACGTATTACCGGCTCCTTGGACCACTCCTTAGCGGAGAATGCCGATATTGGCATTCTCATTGCGGGAGAATAACATCATCGCAGCAGGCCCAGGAGTTCGAGCACCCAGGATTGAGGTGGTCACATGCCGGATCGAGTTGGGACTTCAACCTCGGCGGCCTTAACAACCGTAGGGGCGGCGCTGGCCATCGCCACGCTTGGCGCGTGCGGCTCGGGATCGCAGGCCGCGAGCAGTGCCTCGGTGACGGTTAATGGCACCGACACCACGATTCACGTCGTCAAGTGTTCACAGCTGGACTGGTACAAGACGATCAACATCGGCGGCGAATTGGCGGGGGCCACCGTCAACATCGACTCACGAGGACAGCAGGCCACGGCGACCGAGGTCCGCATCCGCAATGTCGGCGGTTTCACCGGCCTGTACTCACTGGGCGGCAACGGCGACGCCAACATGAGCTTCAGCGGCGGCAGATACACCATCACCGGCACCGCGAACGGCTACAAGACCGACAAGCCCAACGAACCGGCGTCCGCGGCGTTCAAGATCAGCACCACCTGTTGACCGTGCCCTGACGCCCGCGTCGCTGCGACCCAGGCCACACGGGGGCACGTTGCGGTCCGCTGTCGAAGAGAATAGTATTCTCGCAAATTAAGAAGGAGGATCTCATGGGCCAGTTGTCGCATCGGGAAGATGTCCCGTTCCCGATCTTTGACGCCGATAACCATCTCTACGAGCCGCCGGAGGCGCTGACCAAGTTCCTGCCCAAGGAGTACAAGGACTTCGTCCAGTACGTGCAGATCAACGGGCGGACCAAGATCGCGATCCGCGGCCACATCAGCAACTACATCCCCAACCCGACCTTTGAGGTCGTGGCCCGGCCGGGCGCCTGGGAGGAGTACTTCAAGTACGGCAACCCGGACGGCAAGAGCAAGCGCGAGCTGTTCGGCGAGCCGATGCGCGCCATTCCGGCGTTCTTCGAGCCCGGCCCGCGCCTGGAGAAGATGAACGAGCTGGGTCTGGACCGCACCCTGATGTTTCCGACGCTGGCCAGCCTGCTCGAGGAGCGGCTGCGCGACGACCCGGTCGCCATCCACGTCCTGATCCATGCGCTCAACGAGTGGCTCCACGAGGTGTGGGGCTTCAACTACGAGAACCGGATCTTCACCACGCCGGTGATCACCCTGCCGATCGTGGAGAAGGCGATCGAGGAACTGGAATGGGCGGTCAAGCGTGGGGCGCGGTGCATCCTGGTCCGCCCGGCTCCGGTGCCCGGTTTCCGCGGCCCGCGGTCGTTCGCGGTGCCCGAGTTCGACCCGTTCTGGGAGCGGGTCGTCGAGCACGACGTCCTGGTCGGCATGCACTCGTCCGACAGCGGCTACTCGCGGTACACCTCCGAGTGGGACGGTGCCGAACAAGAGATGCTGCCGTTCCAGACCAATGCGATGGGCATCCTCAACGAGTGGCGGCCGATCCAGGACGCGGTGGGCTCCTGGGTGATCCACGGCGCGCTCTACCGCCACCCGAAGCTGAAGGTCGCGATCGTCGAGGCCGGTTCGAAGTGGATGACCCCGCTGCTGGACGGCCTGGCCGAGGTCTTCCGCAAGGCCCCGGAAGTGTTCCCCAGCGACCCGGTCGAGATGGTCAAGAGCCGCATCCACGTCAGCCCGTTCTTCGAGGACGGCATCGACGATCTGGTCAACCTCGTCGGGGTGGACCAGGTGTTGTACGGCTCGGACTGGCCGCATCCGGAAGGGCTGGCGGAGCCGACGTTCTATGTCAACGCGCTGTCACACCTGTCGGTCGACGACCAGGCGAAGATCATGGGCGGCAACCTCGGTCGACTCATCACGGTGTGACGCCGGGTAAAGCCGTCTGGCAGACCATCCCCGAGATGGTCTTGAGCGCAGCGGATCGTTTCGGCGACGCGGAAGCTGTTGTCGACGGTCCGCTGCGCTTCACTTTCGGCCAGATTGTTGAGCGAATACGTTGCGCCGCAGGGGCATTCGCCGAGCTGGGGATCGACAAGGGTGAACGGGTAGCCATCTGGGCACCGAACTCGGCGGAGTGGATCATCGCCGCGTTCGGACTGCTCACCGCCGGTGGGGTGCTGGTGCCGGTCAACACCCGGTTCAAGACCGAGGAAGCGGGTGACGTCATCGCCCGCAGCGGCGCCAAGGCCGTGCTGGTCCAAAAGGGGTTCCTGGGCCAGGATTACGTCGCGCCCGCGGGCACACCGGTCATCGACCTGAAATCGGACTTCCTTTCCAGCGGTTCGCCATTCGAGCGGGCGGTGAGCGGAACCGACATTTCCGACATCATCTTCACGTCGGGCACCACCGGGCGCCCCAAGGGCGCGATGATGAATCATCGTCAGACGCTGCGCATGTACGAGGAGTGGGCGACGCTCGCCGATCTGCGCGAGGGCGACCGCTACCTGCAGATCAACCCGTACTTCCACACGTTCGGGTTGAAGGCGGGACTCATCACGTCCTTCCTGCGCGGCGCGACGATGCTGCCGGTCGCGGTGTTCGACCTCGACACGGCCGTGGAACTCATTGAACGCGAACGTATTACGATGCTGCCCGGTCCGCCCACGCTGTATCACTCGTTGCTGACGGTGGCGGACAAGTCCAAGCTGTCGACGTTGCGGGCGGGCGTGACCGGCGCCGCCGACATCCCCGTCGAACTCGTCCGCCGCATCCATGGCGAGTTGCCCTTCCAGACACTGATGACGGGTTACGGGCTCACCGAGGCCGGCAACGTCACCCTGTCCCTGCCGGGCGATTCCTTCGAGGACGTCGCCACCACCGCCGGGGTGCCCTGCGACGGGGTCGAGGTGCGCATCGCCGACGATGGCGAGGTGCTGGTGCGCGGCTATGGCGTCATGCAGGGCTACCTCGACGATCCGGCCGCCACCGCGGAAGCGATTGACGGCGACGGCTGGCTGCATACGGGGGACCTCGGGAACTTCACCGAGGCCGGTCGGCTGCGTATCGTCGGCCGCAAGAAGGACATGTTCATCGTGGGCGGCTTCAATGCCTACCCGGCCGAAATCGAAGGCTTCCTGCTCAGCCATCCGGCGGTCGCGCAGGCGGCGGTCATCGGGGTCCCCGACGAGCGGCTCGGCCAAGTGGGCAAGGCGTTCATCGTGACCTCCCCGGACTACCCGGGCTCCATCGAGGCCGACGAACTGATCAGCTGGTGCCGGGATCGGATGGCCGGGTTCAAGGTGCCCCGATCGGTGCAGTTTCTGGACGCGCTGCCGCTCAACGCCACCGGCAAGGTGGTCAAAAATCTCCTGCGCTGAATCTATGCTCGAGGGCACGGCGACGGAATCCGACGAAGCGGGGTGCTGGTGACCAACGACATCCACTCGATGGTCATCGCATCGGACTACCGGGTCCCGGATCCGACCCGGGTGTGGCCGCTGCTGGAACGCAACAAAGCGGCCCTGGCCGACATCGGCGCCCACCACGTTCTGGTCTACACGTCGACGCACGACCACGGCCGCGTGCTGGTGATGATCGGGGTGCACAGCCGCGAGCCGATCGTGGAGCTGTTGCGCTCACGGGTCTTCTTCGACTGGTTCGACGCCGCCGGCGTCGAGGACATCCCCGCGGTGTTCGCGGGCGAGATCATCGACCGCTTCGTCGCGCAGCCGCAGCCGCAATCGGAGGCGCCCGGGGTGGTGATCGCCGCCATCGCTTCCGTCGATGACGCGTCTAGCCTCACCTCGGAGGTCCACGGTGCGATCGACCGGTTCGCGGCCGCGGGTGTCCGAAAGATGTGGATTTTCCAGGCTTTCGACGACGAGCGGGAAGTGTTGATCCTCTCGGAGTTCTCCGACGAGGAGGCCGCCAGCCACTGGATCGACCATCCCGACGCCGCCGCGCGGTGGATGACCAGCGTCGGTGTGGGTGCCTACCCGCCGCTGTTCGTCGGGCGCATGTTCGACATGATGCGCGTCGAGCAGGACTGAACGGCCTTTTCAATGTGGGTGTGCCTGTGTAACGGAATCACCAGCCACATGGTGGGCGAGGCCGTCGCGGCCGGCGCATCGACGACAAAGGACGTCGCCCGAGCCTGCGGCGCGGGTGCCGATTGCGGGCGCTGCCGGCGGACCGTGTGGGCGATCATCGCGTCGTCGACGCAGAACCGCACGGCGCCTTCGGTTTAGGGCTGACGACCCGCTGCGCCCGGCTTCGCCGCGCTCGCGATCGCCTAGCCCGACGGTGCCATGGGCCCGACGAGCTGGGCCAGCAGCGGCGGGATCTGAAGCCGCGGCAACACCACCTCGACGAGCACCATGCGGTCCTGATGCTCCGCGGCCGCGGTGAAGGCGTCGTCGAGCTCGCCATAGTTCTCCGCCCGGTAGGCAAGATGATTGGCCACACCCAGCGCACCGGGGATCTCGGTCCATCGCCAGCCGACAATGTCGTTGTAGGGCGCCGTCTTTCCGTGGATCGCGCGCTCTATCGTGTAGCCGTCGTTGTTGACCACCACGATGACGGGCGACAGGCCCTCGCGGGAGAAGGTGCCCAGCTCCTGCACGGTCAGTTGCGCGGCGCCGTCACCGATCAACAACACCGTCCTGCGGTCCGGGTGCGCCACTCCGGCCCCGACCGCCGCGGGCAGCGTGTAACCGATTGAGCCCCATAATGGTTGGCCGATAAAGGTGACGCCGTTGGGTAGGCGGTGATCGGCCATTCCGTAGAACGAGGTGCCCTGGTCGGCCAGCACCACGTTGCCGGGGGTGAGTGCCGCGCACAGCCGGTTCCACACCATCTCTTGCGTGAGCGGTTCGTCGCGGGCCGGTGTTTTCACGGCGGGGCTTTCGACCGGCGAGTTCACCGGCGGCGACTGTACGCCGCGCTGTTTCACGATGCCGGCCAGCGCCTCGAGCGCCGCGCGCATTTCCAGGGGTGCGAACACCTCACCGGCCACACTGCTCTGATACTGCGCGACGTCGATGCTTCGGCCCGGGTCGATCCGTTGGCTGAAGAAGCCGCTGACCATGTCGGTGAACACCACCCCGGCGGTCACCAACACCGGAGCGTCTTCGATCGCGGTGCGCACCCTCTTGGCGCTGGCCGCCCCGGCGTAGATCCCCAGGAAGTTGGGGGAGCTCTCGTCGAGCAGGCTCTTGCCCCACATCAGCGTCGCGTGCGGCACCACGTCGGCCGCCAGTAACTTTTCCAGCTCGTCAACCGCCTGCAGCCGATGGACCAACAGGTCGGCGAGCACCGTCAATTGATGGTCGGCGATGAGCCTGGTGGCGGCTTCTTTGAACAGCTCTAGCGCCCGCGGGCTGGTGCCGCCGGTGTAGCGCGGCAACTTGGCCGCCGGGGGTTCGGTGGGGAACCGCGCCACGTCAGCGGACAGCAGCAGGTATCCGGGCAGCTTGTGCTCGCGCACCTCGGACAGCACCCGATCGATCTCTCGGCAGGCCGTTGCCGGCATGAGATTGGCTTGCGCACAGGTGATTTCGCGGCTGACCCGGAAGAAGTGCTCGAAGTCCCCGTCGCCAAGTGAGTGGTGCAGCGCGCGGCGGGTGCCCTGCGCGTCCTTGGTCGGGCCGCCGACGATGTGCACGACGGGCACGTGCTCGGCGTAGCTGCCGGCGATCGCGTTGGCCGCCGAGAGTTCGCCGACACCGAATGTCGTTACCACAGCTGACATTCCGCGCAACCGGCCGTAGCCGTCGGCGGCGTAGCCGGCGTTCAGCTCGTTCGCGCTGCCCACCCACCGAATCTTCGGGTGGGCGACGATGTGGTCGAGGAATTCGAGGTTGTAGTCGCCGGGAACGCCGAAGATCTCGGAGACGCCGAGTTCGGCGAGACGGTCCAGCAGATAGTCACCAACGGTGTAGGAGGGATCGGTCACGATGACGACGGTACGCTTGGTCCAAACCCTCCCGGCTAGACGCCGATTGGCCTATCGTGCGGGCCATGGCAATCAAAGAATCCCGCGAGATCGTCATTGAGGCCAGCCCCGACGAGATTCTGGACGTCATCGCCGATTTCGAGGCGATGCCCGAATGGTCGGGACCGCACCAGAGCGCCGAGATCCTCGAGACCGGAGCCGACGGGCGGCCCAGCAAGGTGAAGATGAAGGTCAAAACGGCCGGCATCACCGACGAGCAGGTGGTTGCCTACACCTGGCACGGCAACGAGGTGAGCTGGGGGCTGGTCAGTTCGGCGCAGCAGAAGTCGCAGGACGGCAAGTACGTTCTGGTGCCCAAGGGCGACAACCAGACGTTGGTCAAGTTCGAGGTGACCGTGGACCCCAATGTTCCGCTGCCCGGCTTCGTGCTCAAGCGGGCCGTCAAGGGCACCATGGATGCCGCGACCGGGGAACTGCGCAAGCGGGTGCTGCAGGTGAAGGGGAAGTAGCAACTCGTGGCGGGCCCCCTGGACGGGGTGCGGGTCATCGAGCTCGGCGGCATCGGGCCTGGACCGCACGCGGGAATGGTGCTTGCCGATCTGGGCGCCGACGTGGTGCGGGTGCGGCGGCCCGGCGGCTTGACCATGCCGGCCGAGGAGCGCGACCTGTTGCACCGCGGCAAGCGGATCGTCGACCTCGACGTCAAGACGCAACCAGGGGCGCTGCTGGAGCTGGCCGCCAAGGCCGACGTGCTGCTCGATTGTTTCCGGCCCGGCACGTGCGAGCGGCTCGGCATCGGGCCCGACGATTGCGCCGCGGTCAACCCGCGGCTGATCTTCGCGCGCATCACGGGTTGGGGGCAGGACGGGCCGCTGGCCGCGACCGCCGGTCACGACATCAACTACCTGTCCCAGACCGGTGTGCTTTCGGCGCTGGGGTATCGCGACCGCCCGCCGCTGCCGCCACTAAACCTGGTGGCCGACTTCGGTGGCGGCTCGATGCTGGTGCTGCTGGGCATCGTGGCCGCGCTGTACGAGCGGGAGCGCTCCGGTCAGGGTCAGGTCATCGACGCGGCGATGGTCGACGGGGTCAGCGTGCTGGCCCAGGTGATGTGGACCATGAAAGGAATCGGCAGCCTTCGCGATGAGCGCGAGTCGTTCCTGCTCGACGGCGGCGCCCCGTTCTACCGCTGCTATGAAACCGCCGACAACAGGTACATGGCCGTCGGCGCGATCGAGCCGCAGTTCTTCGCGCAGCTGCTGGCCGGGCTCGGCCTGTCCGCCGCCGACGTGCCGAACCAGCTTGACCGCGCGTCGTACCCGCGGATGCAACGCCTCTTCACCGAGCGGTTCGCCAGCCGCACCCGTGCCGAGTGGACACAGGTTTTCGCCGGCACCGACGCATGCGTGACTCCGGTGTTGACGTGGGCCGAAGCCGCCACCAACGACCATCTGAACGCGCGGTCCACGGTGATCACCGCGCACGGCGTCGAGCAGGCCGCGCCCGCTCCGCGGTTCTCCCGCACGCACGCCGGACCTGTCGGACCGCCGCCGGCGGCGACGACACCGATCAGCGAAATAGGCTGGTAATAAACTAATTGCGCGAACACGGCCCGCGAGCGTGGCCACAGGGCTAACTTGGGATAAGTGGCTGTACAAGCATCGCGTGAGGTTGTCATCGATGCGCCGCCGGAAGTGATCATGGAGGCGCTGGGGGACGTCGACGTCATATCGGAGTGGTCTCCGCTGCACAAGAAAGTTGAAGTGCTGGACCGCTATCCGGACGGTCGGCCCCACCACGTCAAGGCCACGATCAAGATCCTGGGACTGGTCGATAACGAGATCCTGGAATACCACTGGGGTCCGGACTGGGTGGTCTATGACGCGAAAGAGACGTTCCGACAGCGCGGTCAGCACATCGAGTACCGGGTCCATCCCGAGGGTCTCGACAAAAGCCGCGTCCATTTCGATGTCACGGTCGAACCCGCGGGGCCGGTTCCGGCCTTCATCGTCAAGCGTGCGACCAAGATGGTGTTGGACGCCGCCACCGAGGGGTTGCGCGCGTGGGTCGCGAACAATGCGCTTGCCGGCCATGGGGAGGACTGATCGTTTGTTGACTGCACCTTTTTCATAGTGGCCGTACAAGCATCGCAGGAAATCGTCATCGATGCGCCGCAGGATGTGATCCTCGACGCGCTCGCCGACATGGACACCGTGCCGTCGTGGTCCGCGGTACACAAGAAGGTCAAAGTCGTCGACAGCTATCCCGACGGGCGCCCGCGCCACGTGAAGGTGTCGATCAGGGTGATGGGAATCTTCGACACGCAGCTGCTCGAATACCACTGGGGGCCGGACTGGATGGTGTGGGATGCCAAAAAGACCATCCACCAACACGGTCAGCACGGGGAGTACAACCTCACCCGCGAGGGTGACGACAAGACCCGAGTCCGGTTCACCATCACCGTCGAGCCGTCGGCGCCGCTGCCCGAATTCGTGATCAGCCGGGCCCGCAAGAAGATTCTGCACGCCGCGCTGGAGGGCCTGCGCCGGCGGGTGATGGGCACCGACGACCCGGCCTCGGCTACCTAGCCGGCCGTTCCCGCTGCGCGCAGGCCGCCCAGCCGCCTGATGGCCTCGTCGAGGGTGTCGTCGCGTTTACAGAAGGTCAAGCGCACCAAGTGATTCCACACGTCCGCGTGCGGTGCCGCCGGATCGCAGAACGCCGACATCGGGATGGCGGCCACCCCGACTTTCTCCGGCAGTTGGGCGCAGAAGACGCTGCTGTCGTCGTAGCCCAGCGGCCGCGGGTCGGCGCACAGAAAATACGTGCCGTGGCTGTCGTGGACCGCGAAGCCGATATCGGTCAGCCCCGCCGCGAGCCGGTCGCGGCGAGCCTGCAGGGTGTCGCGCAGCGCGGCGACCCAGGCGTCCTGGGTGTCCAGCGCGAGCGCGACCGCCGGCTGAAATGGTGCGCCCCCGACGTAGCTCAGATACTGCTTGGCGGCACGCATGCCGGCGATGAGTTTGGCTGGGCCGCAAGCCCATCCGATCTTCCAGCCGGTGCAGTTGAACATCTTTGCCGCGCTGGAGATGGTGACCGTGCGGTCGGCCATGCCGTCGAAAGCGGCCAGCGGTAGGTGGTCGCGGTCGTCATACACCAGGTGCTCGTAGACCTCATCGGTGACCACTAAAAGATCGGCGGCCGAGGCGATTTCCGCAACGGCCCGCAGCTCGGCCTCGGTGAGTACGGTGCCGGTCGGGTTGTGCGGAGAGTTCACGATCAGCGCCTTCGTGCGCGGGGTCACCGCCCGGCGCAACGCGTCGGTGTCGAGCGCGAAGCCGCGACCGTCGGGGACCAGAGGCACGGCCACCCGGTGGGCGCCCGCCATCGCAATCACCGGCGAGTAGGAGTCGTAGAACGGTTCGATGAGCAGTACCTCGGAGCCGGGTTCGACCAGCCCCAGGACCGCCGACGCGATGGCCTCGGTGGCCCCGACCGTCACCAGCACCTGCGTGTCCGGGTCGTATCGGATGCCGTAGCGGCGGTCGCGCTGCGCGGCGATGGCGTTGCGCAGCGGCGCGATGCCCAACCCCGGCGGGTACTGGTTGACGCCGCTTCCGATGGCCTCCTGGGCGGCCTTGAGCATCTCCGGCGGGCCGTCCTCGTCGGGAAAGCCCTGCCCGAGGTTCACCGCGCCGATGCGCGCCGCCAGCGCCGACATCTCGGCGAAAATCGTGGTCGCGTAGGGCTGCAGCCGCGACACCGTCATGGTGGTCGAGCTTAAAGGTCCGGCATCCGTCCCCTCAGCCACATCGTCTTTGGTGGGCCTTTAGCGATGCTGATGATCGGTTCCGGTAAATGGGTCTGTACCACTGCCAATGGCCTTGTTTTTGTGGTATCAGTGGGCATGCGCTTTATCCATGTCGGCGCGGCGGTCGGTGCGTTGCTCGTCGCCCCGGTTGTGTTGTTCGAGGCGTCGGCTGCGAACGCCGACACCGGCATCGACGGCTACGTCCAGTGCGTTGGCGGTGACACCAAACCCCCGCCGAAGGGGGTCGATGCAGACGTCTGGTTCCCCAGCGTGCACGTGATCGCGACGGATTTCGATGGTGGCATTCCGTCCGCGCAAATAGTGCAGATTTTGGAGGGTATGGGCGTCGCGCATAAGGATGCCGTCACCCGCGTGCAGTGTTTTGTGGCCAACCAACCGCGCGGGCTCGGGCAATAACGGGACGGCCCCGGTTGGTCGTTTCGAGTCCTTTTCGAGCCGACTAGCGGGCTGACCTGCGCCATTTCTCCCAACCAACAGGTTGGTTTAGGGTGTAACTCGGATCTAGCACCCCACTTTTGGCGAACCGAGGAATCCGATATGCCCGAAGAAGCCTTCATCTACGAGGCCATCCGCACCCCGCGCGGCAAGCAACGCAACGGCGCACTGAACGAAGTCAAGCCACTCAACCTGGTCGTCGGCCTGATCGAGGAGCTGCGCAAGCGCCACCCCGACCTCGACGAGAACCTGATCAGCGACGTCATCCTCGGCTGCGTCTCGCCCGTGGGCGATCAGGGCGCCGACATCGCCCGCACCGCGGTACTCGCGGCCCACCTGCCCGACACCGTCGGCGGTGTGCAGCTCAACCGGTTCTGCGCCTCCGGCCTGGAGGCCGTCAACACCGCCGCGCAAAAAGTGCGCTCCGGCTGGGACGACCTGGTGCTGGCCGGCGGCGTGGAGTCGATGAGCCGGGTCCCGATGGGATCCGACGGCGGCGCCATGTTCACCGACGTGCCGTTCACCTACGACAACTACATCGCCCCGCAGGGCATCGGCGCCGATTTGATCGCCACCATCGAGGGCTTTAGCCGCGAGGACGTGGACGCCTACGCGTTGCGCAGCCAGGAGCGCGCGGCCGCGGCCTGGTCCGGCGGCTATTTCGCCAAGTCGGTCGTACCGGTGCGGGACCAGAACGGCCTGGTGATCCTCGACCACGACGAGCACATGCGGCCAGAGACCACGATGGAGGGTCTGGCCAAACTGAAGACCGCGTTCGACGGCATCGGCGAGATGGGCGGCTTCGACGACGTGGCGCTGCAGAAGTACCACTGGGTCGAAAAGATCAACCACGTCCACACCGGCGGCAACAGTTCGGGCATCGTCGACGGCGCCGCGCTGGTGCTGATCGGCTCCGAGGCGGCGGGCAAGTCGCAGGGCCTGACCCCGCGGGCCCGCATCGTGGCCACCGCCACCAGCGGCGCCGACGCCACCATCATGTTGACCGGCCCCACCCCGGCGACCCGCAAGGTGCTCGACCGTGCCGGTCTCACCGTCGACGACATCGACCTGTTCGAACTCAACGAGGCGTTCGCCTCGGTGGTGCTGAAGTTCCAGCGGGACCTCAACATTGGCGACGAGATCCTCAACGTCAACGGCGGCGCCATCGCGATGGGCCACCCGCTGGGCGCCACCGGTGCGATGATCCTGGGCACCATGGTCGACGAACTGGAGCGCCGCAACGCCCGTCGCGCGCTTGTCACCCTGTGCATCGGCGGCGGCATGGGCGTCGCGACCATCATCGAGAGGGTTTAAGACCATGGCAGAGAACACGATTCAGTGGGACAAGGACGCCGACGGCATCGTCACCCTGACGCTGGACGACCCCACCGGGTCGGCCAACGTGATGAACGAGCACTACGCCGAATCGATGCACAACGCCGTAGAACGCCTTGTGGCAGAGAAGGATTCGATCACCGGCGTGGTGATCACCAGCGCGAAGAAGACCTTCTTCGCCGGCGGTGATCTGAAGGGCATGATCAATCTCGGACCCGAGGACGCCGGCGAGGCGTTCGACACCGTCGAGGCGGTCAAGCGCGACCTGCGCGCGCTCGAGACGCTCGGCAAGCCGGTGGTGGCCGCCATCAACGGCGCCGCCCTCGGCGGTGGATTGGAGATCGCGCTCGCGTGTCACCACCGGATCGCCGCCGACGTTAAGGGCAGTCAGCTCGGTCTGCCCGAGGTGACGCTGGGCCTGTTGCCGGGCGGCGGCGGGGTGACCCGCACCGTGCGGATGTTCGGCATCCAGAACGCGTTCATGAATGTTTTGTCCCAGGGCACCCGGTTCAAGCCTCAGCAGGCCAAGGAGAACGGACTCGTCGACGAGTTGGTCGGTTTGGTCGAGGAACTGGTGCCGGCGGCCAAGGCATGGATCAAAGCCAACCCCGACTCGCACACCCAGCCCTGGGATGCCAAGGGCTACAAGATGCCCGGCGGCACCCCGTCGTCGCCGGCGCTGGCGGCCATCCTGCCGTCGTTCCCGGCGTTGCTGCGCAAGCAGCTCAAGGGCGCGCCGATGCCGGCGCCGCGGGCGATCCTGGCGGCCGCGGTCGAGGGCGCCCAGGTCGACTTCGACACCGCCAGCCGCATCGAGAGCCGCTACTTCGCGTCACTGGTCACCGGCCAGGTCGCCAAGAATATGATTCAGGCGTTCTTCTTCGACCTGCAGACCATCAACGGCGGCGGGTCGCGACCCGACGGCATCGAACCGGTGAAGATCA
The DNA here is from genome assembly GCF_010730195.1 of Mycobacterium conspicuum. NCBI lineage: Bacteria > Bacillati > Actinomycetota > Actinomycetes > Mycobacteriales > Mycobacteriaceae > Mycobacterium > Mycobacterium conspicuum. The sequence goes on along the minus strand of NZ_AP022613.1, from coordinate 4,911,695 downwards.
ACAAGATCGGCGTGCTCGGCGCCGGCATGATGGGCGCCGGCATCGCCTACGTCTCGGCCAAGGCCGGCTACGACGTGGTGCTCAAGGACGTCAGCCTGGATGCCGCGCAGAAGGGCAAGGGCTACTCGGAAAAGCTTGAGGCCAAGGCACTTCAGCGTGGCAAGACCACCGAAGAGAAGTCCAAGGCGCTGCTGAGCCGGATCACGCCGACGGCCGATGCGGCCGACCTCAAGGGTGTCGACTTCGTCATCGAGGCGGTGTTCGAGAACCAGGAGCTCAAGCACAAGGTGTTCCAGGAGATCGAGGACGTGGTCGAGCCCAACGCGGTGCTGGGATCCAACACCTCCACGTTGCCGATCACCGGGCTGGCCACCGGCGTCAAGCGCCAGGAGGACTTCATCGGGATCCACTTCTTCTCGCCGGTCGACAAGATGCCGCTGGTGGAAATCATCAAGGGCGAGAAGACATCTGACGAGGCGCTAGCGCGCGTGTTCGACTACACGCTGGCCATCGGCAAGACCCCGATCGTGGTCAACGACAGCCGCGGGTTCTTCACCTCCCGCGTCATCGGCACCTTCGTCAACGAGGCGCTGGCGATGCTGGGCGAGGGTGTGGAGCCGGCCAGCATCGAGCACGCCGGTTCGCAGGCCGGCTACCCGGCGCCGCCGCTGCAGCTGTCCGACGAGCTCAACCTGGAGCTGATGCACAAGATCGCCGTCGCCACCCGCAAGGGCGTCGAGGACGCCGGCGGCACCTACGAGCCGCACCCGGCAGAAGCCGTGGTGGAGAAGATGATTGAGCTCGGCCGGTCGGGGCGGTTGAAGGGCGCGGGGTTCTACGAGTACCCCGACGGCAAGCGCACCGGGTTGTGGCCGGGCCTGCGCGAGACGTTCAAGTCCGGGGCATCGGAGCCGCCGCTGCAGGACATGATCGACCGGATGCTGTTCGCCGAGGCGCTGGAAACCCAGAAGTGCCTCGACGAGGGCGTACTGACGTCGACGGCCGACGCCAACATCGGCTCGATCATGGGCATCGGGTTCCCGCCGTGGACCGGTGGCAGCGCGCAGTTCATCGTCGGCTACTCGGGTGCCGGCGGCACGGGTAAGCAAGCGTTCGTGGCGCGGGCCCGTGAGCTGGCCGCCAAGTACGGCGACCGCTTCCTGCCGCCGGACTCGCTGACCTAAGCTGGCTCGCGGTCAAGGCGCTGGGGCGTACTCCTTGTAGTGCATCGTGTCGTAGAGCCGCACGGTCTTGGTGTTCAGCTTCGCGACGGCCTTGGTCAGGCCGGCGGGCAACGTCGAGATCAATTGGGCGCCACGGGTTAAGGCCCACACACCAGCTCGCGAGTTGGGGATGAGCCCCTTGGCGATGCCGCGCGCCATGGCGCGGCTGCGCCGCACCGGTTCATCCATCTCGGCCTCGTAGGCCGCGAACGCCCGAACGTAGTCGCCGTTGGCCTGCGCCAGCTCGCCGGCCAGAATGTAGGCGCCCAGCACCGCGATGCTCGTGCTGCCGCCCACCGCGGGGCCCGGGCAATAGCCGGCATCACCGACCAGGGTGACGCGGCCGCGCGACCAGGTGTCCAGTTGCAACTGCGTGATCGAGTCGAAGTAGAACGTCGGCGTGTGCTCAAGCTCGTCGAGCCAGCGATCCACCATCGCATGCCGGCCCGCGAACGCGGTGCGCAGTATTTCCTTCTGCCGCACCACATCTCGGTAGTGGTACTGTAGTTCTTCCTTGCTTTTGAACATGAACAACGCGCGCGCGTCATCCAACGGCTGCGCGGTGTAGATGCCCGCGAGGCGGCCCGCACCGAGATGAACAATCATCTCCCCAACCGGCGCAAGTGATTTCGGGACGGATTGCACGGCCAGATATCCGCCGAGAAAGTTGGTGCGTTCCGCGGCCTCGCCGAAGACCAGGCGCCTGACGTTCGAATGCAGGCCGTCGGCGCCGATGACGACGTCGAACTTGCGTGGCGGCGCGTGCTCGAAGGTCACCTGCGCGTCGGGCGAGATGGCGGTGATCGAGTCGCCGAAGAGGTACTCCACGTCGTCGCGGCCGGCGTCGTAGTAGACCTCGCTGAGGTCGTCTCGCATGATCTCCACGTGCCGGTCGGAAATGCCGCCGACCAGCTTGTGGTAGTCGATGCGAGCGGGGTGCGCCGCGCCGTCGCGGTACATCGTCAGCCGGTCCGTGCCGGTGGCCAGTGCCTCGATGCGCGGCAGCACGCCCATCTTTTCCGAGATCTCCATGGCCGGTCGGAACAGGTCGACGGCATGGCCGCCGGTCTTGCGCAAGGCCGGCGCGCGCTCGACGACGGTGACGTCGAAGCCGTACCGGGTGAGCCAGTACGCCAGGACCGGGCCCGCGATGCTGGCCCCCGAGATGAGAATCCGCATGGCAACCTCCTAAGTTAGGTCAGCCTAACATAGGGCTTAACGATCGGTAAGTAAGTTATTCTCTTAGGATGGTCAGACCCCGGTCGGGCACTCGGCGGCGAATCCAGGAGGTCGCCCGGGATTTGTTTCTGCAGCAGGGGGTGCAGCGCACCAGCTTGCAGGACATCGCCGACAAGCTGGGGATCACCAAACCCGCGTTGTATTACCACTTCGCGTCGCGCGAAGAGCTGGTGCGCAGCATCCTGGTTCCGTTGATCGACGAAGGCGAGCAGTTCGTCGCCGACCAAGAGACTCGCGACGAGATCGATGCCCGCGAGGTGCTGGAAGGCTATTTCGATTTTCACTATCGGCACCGTCAGGACTTGGTGCTGGTGCTGGCGGAATTGACGATGCTGGCCGAGCTTGGCCTGATCGACAAGGTACTGGCGTGGCGTGACCGGCTGGGCAAGTTGGTATTCGGGCCGAAACCGACGTTGGCGCAGTCAACCCGCGCGGTGGTGGCGTTCGGCGGACTGCAGGACTGCTGTTTACAGTTTCCCGACGCCGATCACGACGCGTTGCGCGCTTCGTCGGTGCAGGCCGCGCTCGACGCGCTGGGGACCTGAGGGCGGGTTACGACGTCCCCGCGCCGCTCGCGGTGCTCTGGTCCTGGGCGTTCTGCGTGAAGATGTCGCCCGAAGTCTGGCCGTTGTCGTTGACAAAGTTGCCGGGGTCGTCGGTGGCGAAGCCACCCGCCGCCGCATTGGCTTGCGCGACGTTGAAGAGCGCCAACGTTGCGGCGGTGGCGGCCCCGGCCAAAATCAGTTGCGCAGCGGGGATGACGCGCTTAGTCATGCATCAAGAAATATCTCCCGGTTTTAGCGTGAGGCTGAGCCGTCGTTATCGATCCGCTGTGAAGCTGGAGGGCAGCATGCAACGCGTCGTCATCCTCGGCCGCGGCGGCGCGGGGAAATCGGTTCTGGCGCAGCAACTCTCGGTTCGCCTGCGCATACCCGTCATCGAATTGGACAGCCTCTTCTGGCTGCCCGGTCCGCGGCCGACCGCCGAACAGGACTGGACGGAGATCCAGCGCCGGCTGGTGGCGGGTGAGCGCTGGATCATCGACGGCGACCTCGGCCCGTACGACACCGGCCTGGCTCTGCGGTTGCGCGCGGCCGACACGATCGTGGTGCTGGATTTCCCACTGTGCCGCTGCGTGTGGCGCACGCTGCGACGATCGCGAGAAACCCGCGAATACTGGGCGTGGGTGTGTCGCTATCGCCGCGACAGCCTGCCCGTGATCAGAGCGGCGATCGCGAGGTCCGCCTGCGACGCGGCCGTGCATATCCTGCACAACCCGCGCCAAGTACGCCTACTCTTCGATGTCTGACGCACACAACGCGACTGAGTATTAAGAAACGGTCAATGGGAGGCGAGATGCGACTCAAGCTGATGGCGGTGCTGATCACCGGAGTGCTGCTGGCCCCGGCGCTGGCTCCGAGCGCCTCGGCCCTGCCCCCGGGCTTCCCCGATCTGAGCGGCTTTTCGACAGTCTCCGCCGACCAGTACTTCGTGGAAGGGAATGCGCCGGGGATGGTGACTTTCTCCACGCCCTACGACTTGACCTGCTCGTTCACCAGGGAGGCCGGCGGCCACTCTTCGCAGTACCTGCGCTGTAAAGGCCAGATGGCGGATTCGAATGATCCCTGCGCATTCGGGGAGATCACCTGGGAGTCGTCCAAGGATTCCTATGACCGCACCTGGGAAGGCAGCGATTGCACCAACCGTTTCGCGTACGCCAGACCGTTGAGCCCAGGGCAGAAAGTGTCTTTCGGCAACGTCACGTGTGCGGTCGGGGACAACCGGCTCAGCGCCTGCTTGGACACCTTCAACGGCGAGCATGGGTTCTTCATGCAGCCGTCGGGGTCCAGGTTTTTCTGAGCATTAGCGGAGGATTAGGCTCCCTAACTATGCGCTTTGGATTGTTCATTCCGCAGGGCTGGCGGATGGATCTGGTCGGCATCGAACCCAAGCAACACTGGGCGGTGATGCGCGACCTGGCCACCTACGCCGACGCCGCCGCCGCGTGGGACTCGCTGTGGGTCTACGACCACTTCCACACCGTCCCGTTGCCCAGCGACGAGGCCACGCACGAGGCCTGGTCGCTGATGGCGGCCTACGCCGCGGTGACGTCGCGGATCAAGCTCGGCCAGATGTGCACCGCGATGAGCTACCGCAATCCGGTGTACCTGGCCAAGGTGGCGGCCACCTCGGACATCATCTCCGGCGGCCGGATCCAAATGGGGATCGGCGGCGGCTGGTACGAACACGAATGGCGCGCATACGGGTACGGCTTTCCGCCGGCCGGGGAGCGGCTGGGCCGCCTCGACGAGGGCGTGCAGATCATGCGGGACGCCTGGCGCGACGGCAAGGTCAGCTTCGACGGTAAGCACTACCAGGTGGACGGCGCGATCGTTGCCCCGAAGCCGTTGCAGGACAACGGTATTCCGCTGTGGATCGCCGGCGGCGGGGAGAAGGTGACGCTGCGCATCGCAGCGAAGTACGCGCAGTACACCAACTTCACCCCGGCGTTGGACGAGTTCGCGCACAAGTCCGAGGTATTGGCGCAGCACTGCGGCAAGCTGGGCACCGACTTCGACGCCATCGTGCGCTCGGCGAATTTCACCGTGATCGTCGGCACCTCCGAGACCGACGTCAAGGACCGCCAGCAGCGGATGCGCGAGCGACTCACCGGGTACATGCCCGACGCGCTGCTGGATTCGATGATCGCCGCCGGCGGTGGCCCGGATTCGACGACGGGCACACCGGAACAAGTGGCCGAGCGGATCGGCAAAGTCCGCGACCTCGGGTGCGAGTACGCGATCTGCTACTTCCCCGAGGCCGCCTACGACCGCTCGGGCATCGAGTTGTTCGAACGCGAAGTGATCCCCGCCCTGAGCTAGATATCGGTGGTGAGGTAGCGCGTCTTGACCGGAGGCGCGGCCAACAGCGGGGGCAGCTCGGTCACTTTGCCTTCGCCGGCACGAAACGCGCGGTAGGCCTCATCGTGCTCGACGGTGTCCCAGAGTTCGTAGATGATCCAGTGCGCTTCGTCGTCTTCGTTGACCAGCACGTCGGTTTGGAGGTTGCCGTCGAACCCGCGGGTGACCTCCAGCGTCCGGCGCATGAGGTCTCGCCCCGCCGACACCGCTTCGGGCTTGAATCTGAGTTCGAGTAACACCGTGACTGCCATCAGCCGTCTCCTCGCTTGGTCCACTGCGTGCTGCTTGGAACGAGCACGGTGTCGAACCTACGGTGCCTGTCGACGCCGGGGGCATCCGGCGTGAGAATGGGGTTTCCGCTTTTCTGGAATGCTGTTGTACGGTTTGCCTGAGTCCATTTACTTTTTCGTTGGAGGATCCCTCGATGCAGAAGGCAATCGATCCCGGCATCTCTACGTGGCCCGACGAGAACCCGCAGCTAATCGGCAGTCAGTGCGGCGACTGCGGCGCCACCACCTTCCCGGTGCAGCAGCGCTGCCCGCGGTGCAGCGGCGGGCAGATGAGCGAGTCGTTGTTGCCCCGCCGCGGCACCCTGGTCGCGTGGACCACCCAGGGTTTCCCACCCGGCGCTCCCTACGCCGGCCCCACCGGCAATGATTTCGTGCCGTTCGGTGTGGGCCTGGTCCAGTTGGGTGACGTCATCCGGGTCGAGGGCCGGCTGACCGAGAACGACCCGGCCAAGATCCAGTTCGGCCAGGAGGTCGAGCTGACGATGGTGCCGTTCACCACTGACGCCGACGGCAACGAGATCGTCACCTTCGCGTTCCAGCCGGTTTAACACGCAAGGAGTCCCGACATGACTAATGACGTCGCCATCATCGGTGTGGGCCTGCACCCGTTCGGCAGGTTCGACAAGACCGCGATGCAGATGGGCGCCGAGGCCATCCAGGCCGCGCTGACCGACGCCGGGGTGGACTGGAAGGACATCCAGTTCGGCTTCGGCGGCAGCCACGAGGTGTCCAACCCCGACGCGGTGACCCGCCTGGTCGGGCTGACCGGCATCACCTTCACCAACGTCTTCAATGCGTGCGCCACCGCGGCCAGCGCCATTCAGCAGACCGCCGACACCATCCGGTTGGGCAAGTACGACATCGGCATCGCGATCGGCTTGGACAAGCATCCGCGCGGCGCGTTCACCGACGACCCCGCCAAGCTGGCGCTGCCGCAGTGGTACGCGCAAAACGGGCAGTTCGTCACCACCAAGTTCTTCGGCATGAAAGCCAACAAGTACCTGCACGACCACAACATCTCGCAGGAAACCCTGGCGCGCGTGGCCAATAAGAACTTCCGCAATGGCGCGCTGAACCCGAATGCCTTCCGGCGCAAGGAGATTTCCGTCGACGAGATCCTCAACTCGACGGTGCTCAACTACCCGCTGACCCAATACATGTTCTGCGCGCCCGACGAAGGGGCCGCCGCCGTGGTGATGTGCCGCGCCGACATCGCGCACAAGTACACCGACAAGCCGGTCTATGTGCGGGCGTGCGAGATCCGCACCCGTCGCTACGGCGCCTACGAGGTGCACGCCACCTTCGCGCCGTTGGACGGCGACGCGTCACCGACGGTGTATGCGTCCAAGGCCGCCTATGAGGCGGCGGGCATCGGGCCCGAGGACGTCGACGTCGCGCAGTTGCAGGACACCGACGCCGGCAACGAGGTCATTCACATGGCCGAGACGGGCCTGTGCGCCGACGGCGACCAGGAAAAGCTGGTGGCCGACGGCGAGACCGAGATCCACGGCTCGATCCCGGTCAACACCGACGGCGGGCTGATCGCCAACGGCGAGCCGATCGGCGCGTCGGGCCTGCGGCAGATGCACGAGCTGGTGCGCCAGCTGCGCGGCGAGGCGGGCGATCGTCAGGTGCCCGGCAACCCGCGCGTCGGGCTGGCGCAGGTGTACGGCGCACCGGGTACCGCGTCGGCGACGATCCTGTCGCTCTAGTTCTTCCGCGGTCAGATGGCCGGGCCCAGTAGGTCGTCGGCGTCGCGGATGATGTAGCCGTAGCCCTGCTCGGCCAGGAACCGCTGGCGGTGTGCGGCGTACTCGGCGTCCAGGCTGTCGCGGGCCACCACCGAGTAAAAGATGGCACCGCCGCCGTCGGCCTTGGGCCGCAGCAGCCGGCCCAGCCGTTGCGCCTCCTCCTGGCGCGAGCCAAACGTTCCCGAAACCTGCACCGCCACACTGGCTTCCGGCAGGTCGATGGAAAAGTTCGCGACCTTGGACACCACCAGCCGCGAAATCTCGCCGCGGCGGAACGCATCGAACAACTCTTCGCGTTCACGCGTGCGCGTCGACCCTTGGATCACCGGGGCGCCCAGTGCCGCGCCGAGTTCGTCGAGCTGATCGAGATAGGCGCCGATCACCAGGGTCTGCTCGCCGGGGTGCTTGTCCAGGATCGACTTGACCACGGCGATTTTGGTATGCACCGTCGAGCAAATCCGGTAGCGCTCTTCGGGTTCGGCGGTGGCGTAGATCATCCGCTCGCTGTCGGTCATCGTGACCCGGATCTCGACGCACTCCGCCGGCGCTATCCAGCCCTGCGCCTCAATGTCCTTCCACGGCGCGTCGTAGCGCTTGGGGCCGATCAGCGAAAACACGTCCCCCTCGCGGCCGTCTTCGCGGATCAACGTGGCCGTCAAACCCAACCGCCGCTTGGACTGCAGATCGGCAGTCATCCGGAACACCGGCGCCGGCAGCAGGTGCACCTCGTCGTAAATGATCAGGCCCCAGTCGCGCCTGTCGAAGAGCTCCAGATGGCGGTACTCGCCCTTGGTGCGCCGGGTGATCATCTGATAGGTCGAGATGGTGACGGGCCGAATCTCCTTGCGCTCACCGGAGTATTCGCCGATCTCCTCCTCGGTCAACGAGGTGCGCGCGACCAACTCGCGCTTCCATTGCCGGGCCGCGACGATGTTGGTGACCAGGATCAGCGTCGTCGCTTGCGCCTTCGCCATCGCGGCCGCACCGACCAGCGTCTTGCCGGCGCCACACGGCAGCACCACCACCCCGGAGCCGCCGGCCCAGAACGAGTCGGTGGCCAGCTGCTGGTAGTCGCGCAAGTGCCAGCCGTCCTGCGCCAGGCTGATCGGGTGCGCCTCGCCGTCGACGTATCCGGCGAGATCCTCTGCGGGCCAACCGATCTTGAGCAGCAGCTGCTTGACCCGGCCGCGTTCGCTGGGGTGCACCACCACGGTGTCGTCGTCGATGCGCGCACCCAACATGGGTGCGATCTTCTTGTTGCGCAACACCTCTTCGAGCACCGCGCGATCGAAGCTGACCAGCGTCAGGCCGTGCGCCGGATTCTTCACCAGCTGCAGCCGGCCGTAGCGGGCCATGGTGTCGACGATGTCGACCAGCAGCGGCTGCGGCACCGCGTAGCGCGAGAAGGAGACCAGCGCGTCGACGACCTGCTCGGCGTCGTGGCCGGCCGCGCGGGCGTTCCACAACGCCAGCGGCGTGATGCGGTAGGTGTGCACGTGCTCGGGCGCGCGTTCCAGCTCGGCGAACGGCGCGATGGCGGCGCGCGCCGCGCCGGAAAGCTCGTGGTCCACTTCGAGCAGCACGGTCTTGTCGGACTGCACGATCAACGGTCCGTCGGTCATGCCGCTCATTATCCTGACTCGGCCGACAACACCGACGTGATGCGGTGGACGGCGAAGTCGCGCAGCCGTCCGGACCCCGAATCGAAGGCCACCAGCTGCCCTCCGCGCAGGACGATCGGCGACACCACTCGCTGGGTCGCCACCCCGGCGGCGTCCAAATAGCCGATCACCAGCGTGGCCTCGTCCTTGACCGCGCGCTGCAACAGCGACATGGTGACCGCGGGATCGACGCGGATGTTGCCGAACGGCGCGGCGGTCACCTTGCGCAACACCGCGACCACCGCGTTGAGGGTCTCGGCGCTGGGGCGCTGCGGGGAACGGTAGGAGCGCCGGTGCTGCGGGGTGGGCACGCGGGCCCCGCGGACCCGGACGTCGACGATGGCACCGGAGGAATCCTCGGCGGCCGGCGCGAAGCCCGCGGCCCGCAACGCGGCAAGCACCTCGGACAACGGTGCGGGAGACACCGCGACCGTGGGAGCCAGCGCGCGCAACTGTAGTTGCTCGGTGGCCGCCACCGCCTGGGCGAGCAGGGCGGAGTCTTCGCATCGCACGAACGAGGTGGCCAGCCCGATCCGAAGCTGGCCGTGCCGTCGCGCCACATCGTCGATGAGATAGGTAAGTCCCTGCGGCACCGGGGTTTTGGAGTGGTTGGCGAATAGCGCGTGTATCCAGTCGCGGGTCTTGCCGATGTCGAGCGCATGCCGGATGGACTGCTCGCTGATGCGGTACACCATTGCCGCGCCGGCCGATTCGACGGTCGCGACGGACGCCAAGTCCTCGGCGAGGTCGCGGTGCAGCGGTCCGGGGACCACGACGGTCAGATCGGCCTGCAGCAGGAAGTAATCGATGGGCTTGGGCATCGCGCGGGTCATCGCGTCGACCGCCGCGCCGGCATCCGGGGGATCGTTCAGCAGGGCCCGGCCGGGCGTGCTGATCGCCCCGCGGCCGAGCACGCCCAGCGCGTGTGCCTCGTTCAGCAGGTCCGCGACAGGGCCCGGCTGCAGTCGCCGGGCCCACCGCGGGCGCCGCCAGATCAGCGCCGCCGACGCCGAGGCCGCGTCGACGCCGGCGCCGGCGGGCAATTCGGCGAGCATGCCGAGCAGCAGCCGCCGATCCAGCGGTGCCGCGGTCGAGTACAGCGAATCAGACAGCGCGCCATAGGGTTTGGCGTCCGGGCCGCGGCTGCCGATCAGCGCGGGACGGCCCGGCAGGTCGAGCCAGGTGCTGGCCAGCAGCTGCCACCGCTCGGCGGGCGACATCGCGGTATAGCGTTCGACGGCCGCCGTCGGCGCCCAAAAAGGCGGGTCGCCGGTGGCCGGTTCCGGTTCGGGCCTGCCGCTGGCGATCAACGTGGCCGCCGCCGCGATTTCGAGGATGAGGCCCAGTCGCGGCTCGTCGATGCCGGTCGTCTTCGCCAGCCGTTTGACGTCGCGCACTCCGAGTCCGCCGCTGCGCAACTCGGAAACCGGTGCGCTGCCAAGCATTTCGAGCAGCACGTCGAATTCGCGCAGCAGGTCGATGGCGGATCCGGCCGCGGCGGCGTCGCAGTCCTGGGGCATCGTGGTCGAGGTGATCGGGTCGGGCGCGGTCAGTTGCATCGGGCCGGGTTGCTCGCCGCGCAGCACCTGCCCGACGTGGCGGGGCAGGATCACCGTCTCGGCGTCGACCCGTCGCAGCAGACCCAACGCCAGCAGTTGCGGCACCGGCCGGTCCGGCGCGGCGCCGGGCGCGGCGTCGCGGGTACGCCCCATCGGGGAGCCTTCGAGCAACTTCTCCAGAACGTCCAACTGGGCTTCGTTGAGCCCGTCGATCAGCTCGGCGATTTCTTCGCCGCTGCGCGAGGCGTCCTCGAGCGTGACTTGTCCGGCGTGCCACGGCAACGCCGCGCCGGCGTCGGGCGCCACCCGCACCGCGGCCTCACCCCAGGCCAGGGCGCGCTCCTTGAGGTCATCGAGCGCGGCCAGCACGTCGGCCTCGGGAGCGCCGTCGCCGATCAGCGCCAGCAGCTTGGTCGTCGGCACCGGCGTCGTGTCGGCCTGCAGCACCAGCAGCGCGTCGAGCACGGCCAACCGCAGAAAGTCGAGGTCGTCGGTGGCGGCTTTGACCGATTGCCGGGCCTGGGCGCGCGCGGCCAGCGCGGCGATGCTGCCCGGGGGCGGCTGGGCCAGATCCGGTCTCAGCTCCAACAGCCGGATCAGCCGCTCGTCTGGCAAGTCGGCAAGCCAGGACCCGAGCGGGATGTCTGGGGTGGTGTTATCGGTCACTGCTGACCAGCGTAGGCACGCTCGCCGGTTAACAGGAGTCGGGCGCTCACAGCTTTGCGTCACGCGTTAAACGGCGACCTGTCAGAATGGACCCCGTGGCTGACAATGCTGAGAGCGACGCGCAGAAAACCAGGTATGTGGACCCCGGCTGGCCGACGGAGGACCCCGACGACCACGCGGTGAGCGAACTCGTGGCCGACCGCACGGGCGCCTTGTCTCCCTTCGGTGAGGTGGTGTTCCCGGTCCCCGCCGACGGCCTGCCCTACGTGCACCCGGTCACCGTCGTCAACAGGTAGACCGCCGCGATGGCCGGCAGCTCGGGGCCCCCGAAGATCCTGTCGCATGTGGATGAGCGCGGGGCGGCCCATATGGTCGACGTCACCGCCAAGGAGGCGACGCGGCGCACTGCCGTCGCCGCGGGCGCCCTACGGACCTCGGCGCACGTGGTGGAGCTGATTTCGACGGGTGGCCTGCCCAAAGGCGACGCCTTGGCGACCGCGCGGGTTGCGGGGATCCTGGCGGCCAAACGCACCAGCGACCTGATCCCGTTGTGCCACCAGTTGGCGCTCACCGGGGTGGACGTCGATTTCACCGTCGGAGAATCGGATGTAGAAATCACCGCGACGGTGCGCAGCACCGACCGGACGGGGGTGGAGATGGAGGCGCTAACAGCGGTCAGCGTGGCCGCTTTGACGCTGTACGACATGATCAAGGCGGTCGACCCGGCCGCACGCATCGATGACATTCGGGTGCTCCGCAAGGAGGGTGGCAAGACCGGCACCTGGGAACGGCGATGAGCGCCCGATCCGCGCGAGTCATCATCGCCTCAACGCGGGCGGCAGCCGGTGAATACACCGACAAGTGCGGGCCCATCATCACCGAATGGCTTGGGGGGAAAGGATTTTCGACGGTCGAGCCGGTGGTGGTGGCCGACGGCGGGCCGGTCGGCGAGGCGCTGAACGACGCGCTGGACGCCGACGTCGATCTGATCATCACCTCCGGCGGCACCGGCATCTCGCCCACCGATGCCACCCCGGACCAGACGGTGGCGGTGCTGGACTATCTGATCCCCGGGCTGGCCGACGCGATCCGCCAGTCCGGCCTGCCGAAGGTACCCACGTCGGTCCTGTCGCGCGGGGTGTGCGGCGTGGCCGGGCGCACCCTGATCGTCAACCTGCCGGGATCACCCGGCGGCGTGCGCGACGGCCTCGGGGTGCTCGCCGGGGTGCTCGAGCACGCGCTCGATCAGCTCGCGGGCGGAGACCATCAGCGATGACACGCCGATGACTGCGCTGGTGCTGCGCGCCGCGCTGACCGAGCAGCCGATCTCGCTGCCCGAGCACGAGGATCTGGTCAGCCACGAGTCGGCCGGAGCGATCGTCGGATTCGTCGGCGCCGTCCGCGACCATGACGGCGGGCGCGGCGTGCTGCGGCTCGAATATTCCGCGCACCCCTCGGCCGCGCAGGTCTTGGCCGACGTCGTGGCCGAGGTCGCCGAGCAGTCCAGCGGGGTGCGTGCGGTGGCGGCCAGCCACCGTGTCGGCGCGCTGGAAATCGGCGACGCGGCGCTGGTGGCCGCGGTCGCCGCCGATCACCGGCAGGCCGCGTTCGCCACCTGCGCGCGGCTGGTGGACACCATCAAGGAGCGGCTGCCGGTGTGGAAGCACCAGTTCTTCGCCGACGGCGCCGACGAATGGGTCGGTTCGGCCTAAGCCCCCGGGCCGGTGGGCGCGGGCTGCGCCAGCGCGTCCAGCGCGTCGTTGCCGTTCACGTCCTGACCCTGGATCGCCTGCCACAGCTGCCGGGTGTAGCCGACCGTTGAGGCCTGCTGAGGCGGCGGCGGTGGAGCATCGGCCGGCGGCGCGGGCGGAACGGCGTCCGCCGGCGGTGGAGCATCGGCCGGCGGCGCGGGAGGCAGGGCGTCCGCGGGCGGCGCCGGGTCGGCGACCGGAGCGGGCTGGTTGGTGGCCGCCAGCTGCACCGGCGGAGCCGGGTCGGCCGGCGGCGGTGGCGGAGGCGGCGGGGGAGCGTCCGGAGGCGGGGGAGCGTCCGGTGGCGGAGGCGGCGGGGGTGCGTCCGGCGGCGGCGGGGCCAGCGGAGCAGGCTCGCCGTTGACGCCTGGCGCGTCCAACGGCGCGTCGTTGCCGGCCGGGGTGGGCAGCACGTTGCGCGGGGTCGGGCCCGACAACGGGCCGCCACACGTGGGCCACGCGCCGCGGCCCTGGGTCGCGAGCACTCGCTCAGCGACCGCGATCTGCTGTTCGCGGGTGGCCAGTTCGGCCGACGGGGCGAATTCGGTACCACCGTGCGACGCCCAGGTGCTGGCGCTGAACTGCACGCCGCCGTGGTAGCCGTTGCCGGTGTTGATTGCCCAGTTGCCGCCCGACTCGCAACGGGCTACCTGATCCCATTCGCCGTCGGTGGCCGCGGCCGCCTGGCCGGCGAGGGCGAGGCTGCCGCCACCAAGTACCGCCCCGGTAAAGGCGATCTTGGCGACGCTGAGGTTAGAAGTAGTGGGTTTGCGGTGACGTCCACTCATACGCGCCGAAAATTCCTCTCTCGGTGCGCCTGCGAGGTCAGCTGTCGGGTTCGGGTGGGAGAGGCTACCCGGCCGGCGCCGTGTTCCGACGCCGGCTTCACCCCAAGGAGCCGTTTCCGGCTCCGGTCCGATCACGGTGGACCGGTGGGTCCCCCGCCTCCATCCTTACGGTGTCCCCGCCTATCGGATGGAGCTCGGCGCTGTAGGTGGGGAAGAACGCCACCGGTTGCTTGGCGAACTCCCGGAGACGCTAGCGGGTTGGGTGGATCGAGTCACTTTTTACGAAACTCGGCGTTTCCCTCACGGTCAATCGCTGAAAACCCCAGGAACACTAGGGATTTGCGCAGGTCATTTCCGACGAAATCGGGCCGTGTCCGTGCCGTTATCATTCCGTTATGTGAGATGTTTCACAGTTTCAGCCGCCAGCAAACGGCGGCAGCGCGTCGATGGTGTCGCCGGAGCGCAACGGGGTGTTCTGGTCGCGGACGGCGACTTCATTTAGCAGGTAGGAGCATCGGTTCAGCACGTTGGCCAGGAGGTCACCGCGCCCGGCGAGGGTCTTGATCAGTTCGGCCACCGTTGTGCCCGGGTCCAGGGTCACGGTCTCCGAATCGGTGCCGGCGGCCGCCTGTGCCGCGGCGAAGTAGCGGACCGTGACCTGGAGTCCGCCCGGCTCGTCGGGTCCTGACGATCGCGAGGGCAGCGGGTCGGCGCGAATATCGCTAGCCACCGATGGCGCTCATCGGACGGTCGGGCTGGATGAAGTCGGGGTCGTTGATGCCGTGGCCGGCCGGCTTGGCCCACATGGCGGCGCGCCAGGCCGCCTCGATCGCGTCGTCGTCCGCGCCGCCGCGCAGCAGGCCGCGCAGGTCGGTCTCCTCGGCAGAAAACAGGCAGCTGCGGATTTGGCCGTCGGCCGTCAGCCGGGTGCGATCACACGTCGAGCAGAACGCGTGCGACACCGAGGCGATGACGCCGAACTTGCCCGCCGGCGTGCCTGGACCCGTGTCGACCAGCCACAGCTCCGCCGGCGCCGAACCGCGCGGCGCCGGGTCCGGCCGCAGCCTGAAGTGCGGCCGCAGCGCCGCGAGCACGTCGTCGACGCTGAGCGCGGCGTCTCGGTTCCATTCGTGCCCGGCGTCCAGCGGCATCTGCTCGATGACCCGCAGCTGGTAGTCATGCTGCAGGCAGAAACGCAGCAGGTCGACGACGTCCTCGCGGCCAGTGACCGGGTCGAGGACCGCGTTCACCTTGACCGGCGTCAGGCCCGCGTTCTTGGCGGCGGCCAGGCCGGCCAACACGTCTGCGAGCCGGTCGCGTCGGGTGATGGCCGCGAAGCGCGCCGGGTCCACGCTGTCCAGCGAGATGTTCACCCGGTCCAGGCCCGCCTCGGCCAGCGCGGCCGCCCTGCGCTCTAGACCCACACCGTTGGTGGTCAGCGAAATCTCCGGGCGGGGCCGCACGTTGGCCGCCGCGGCGACCACTTTTTCCAGGTGGCGGGCCAGCAGCGGTTCGCCGCCGGTGAACCGCACGCTGGTCACACCGAGCCGGGTGACGGCGATATGGATGAGCCTGCCGAGCTCGTCGGGCCGCAGCAGGTGGCGATTCGGCAGCCAGTCCAGCCCCTCGGCCGGCATGCAGTACTTGCAGCGGAGATTGCAGCGGTCGGTGAGGGAAACGCGCAGATCGCTGGCGATTCTCCCGAAGGTGTCGCGCAGGGGGCCGGTGCTGGGCACGTCGTCTTGGACGGCGCGCGGAATCTCCCGACGCACGGTCGGTACCCCCAGCGCGGTCAGCGTCATATCTCCTCCAAGCGGTACTGCCACCCTACCGAGTGCAGGCCAAACTGGGGTGTGCTTGCCGACGGGCGATCCGAGTAGGATCACACTTCGATATTGCGTCCTGCGCAGGCGGGACGCTTCTTCTGTTAGCAGTCAGACAAGCAGGTGAGACCAGTGCCGACCGGCAAGGTGAAGTGGTACGACCCCGAAAAAGGGTTCGGCTTCCTGTCGCAGGAGGACGGTGAGGACGTCTATGTCCGCTCCTCGGCGTTGCCTGAGGGTGTTGAGGGCCTCAAGGCCGGGCAGCGGGTGGAATTCGGCGTCGCTTCCGGTCGGCGCGGACCTCAGGCGTTGAGCCTCAAGCTGATCGATCCGCCGCCGAGCCTGACTCGCACGCGCCGTGAAGCCACAGCGGCTGAGCACAAGCACACCCCCGATGAGCTGCACGGCATGGTCGAGGACATGATCACTCTGCTCGAGGGCGCGGTGCAGCCCGAACTTCGCAAGGGCCGCTACCCGGACCGCAAGGTGGCCCGCCGGGTCTCCGAGGTGGTCAAGGCGGTGGCGCGGGAGCTCGACAGCTAGCTCGGCTGCGCGTCTTCGGGTGCGTCGTTCGTTGTGAGCGCATGGCTTTCAGTGTGAGCCTAGGGCGGTGAGACGGGCGAAAATCTCGCCCTCGCTTCACATTGAACGCCCCAGGTTCACACTCAAGTGGACGGCCGCACGCGACGACGTGGCCGTCGCCTCCGGGTCCGAAATGCACCCGTGCGCACCAAGCTACCGGGGAGTAACTTGGGCAGCAGTGGTTCATTCGCGAGGGAGGCGACGATGGCACAGCAAGCGCAGGTCACCGAGGAGCAAGCCAGGGCACTTGCTGAGGAATCTCGCGAAAGTGGTTGGGATAAACCGTCATTCGCCAAGGAGCTGTTCCTTGGCCGCTTCCCGCTAGAGCTTATCCACCCGTTCCCCAAGCCGTCGGACGCGGACGAGGCGCGCACCGAGGCGTTCCTCGAGAAGCTGCGGGAGTTTCTGGGCACTATTGACGGCAGCGTCATCGAGCGGGACGCACAGATTCCCGACGAATACGTCAAGGGCCTCGCCGAGCTGGGCTGCTTCGGCATCAAAATCCCGTCCGAGTACGGCGGCCTGAACATGTCGCAGGTCGGCTACAACCGCGCGCTGATGATGGTGTCGACCGTGCACCCCAGTCTCGGCGCGTTGCTCTCGGCGCATCAGTCGATCGGGGTGCCCGAACCACTCAAGCTGGCCGGGACCGAGGAGCAGAAGCGAAAGTTCTTGCCGCGCTGCGCTGCCGGCGCCGTGTCGGCGTTCCTGCTCACCGAACCGGACGTGGGCTCGGATCCGGCGCGCCTGGCATCGACCGCGACACCCGTCGAGGACGGGCGGGCCTACGAGCTCGAGGGCGTGAAGCTGTGGACGACCAACGGCGTGGTCGCCGAACTGCTCGTCGTCATGGCCCGCGTCCCCAAGAGCGACGGGCACCGCGGCGGAATCAGCGCGTTCGTCGTGGAGGCCGATTCGCCCGGGATCACCGTGGAGCGGCGCAACAAATTCATGGGACTGCGCGGCATCGAAAACGGCGTGACCCGATTGCACGGCGTCCGAGTCCCCGCCGAGAACCTGATCGGCAAGGAGGGCGACGGCCTCAAGATCGCGCTGACCACGCTCAACGCCGGACGGCTGTCGCTGCCCGCGGTGGTCACCGGCTCGGCCAAGTGGTCGGTGAAGATCGCGCGGGAGTGGTCGTGCGAGCGCGTGCAATGGGGAAAACCGGTCGGCAAGCATGAGGCGGTAAGCAGCAAGCTCGCGTTCATGGCCGCCACCACCTATGCGCTCGAGGCCTCGATCGAACTGGCCGGCCAGATGGCCGACGAGGGCCGCAACGACATCCGCATCGAGGCGGCGCTGGCCAAATTGTGGTCCAGCGAGATGGCCGATCAGATCGCCGACGACCTGCTGCAGATCCGCGGCGGCCGCGGCTACGAGACGGCGGAGTCGCTGGCCGCGCGCGGCGAGCGCGCGGTGCCGGTGGAGCAGGTCGTGCGCGACCTGAGGATCAACCGGATCTTCGAAGGATCCAGTGAAATCATGCGGCTGCTGATCGCCCGTGAGGCCGTCGACGCGCATTTGACCGCCGCCGGTGATCTCGCCAACCCGAAGGCCGACCTGAAGCAGAAGGCCGCCGCCGCGGCCGGAGCCAGCGGGTTCTACGCAAAGTGGTTGCCCAAGTTGGTTTTTGGTGAGGGCCAACGGCCCACCGCCTACCGCGAGTTCGGTGCCTTGGCGACCCATCTGCGATTTGTCGAGCGCTCCTCGCGCAAGTTGGCCCGCAACACGTTCTACGGGATGGCCCGCTGGCAAGCCGCTTTGGAGCAAAAGCAAGGGTTCCTCGGCCGCGTCGTCGACATCGGTGCCGAGCTGTTCGCGATGTCCGCGGTCTGCGTGCGCGCCGAGGCGCAGCGCGCCGCCGGTGGGCCCGAAGGCCAACAGGCATACGAACTCGCCGATGTGTTCTGCCAACAGGCCACGCTGCGGGTGGAGGCGCTGTTCCACGCGTTGTGGACCAACACCGACGGTGCCGACGTCCGGCTGACCAACGACCTCTTGGACGGCCGTTACACCTGGCTGGAGCGCGGCATCATCGACCAGTCGGAGGGGACCGGGCCGTGGATCGCGCACTGGGAGCCCGGTCCGTCCACCGAGCCCAACCTGGCCCGGCGGTTTATGACACTGTCTTGAGCATGGAAACCGAAGCCGGATACGTCGGCGCCGGGGAGTTCACCCGCGACACGAACTACATCAGCACCCGCATCACCGCCGACGGGCGCGACGGCTATCCGGTTGAGCCCGGCCGGTATCGGCTCGTGGTGGCCCGCGCCTGCCCATGGGCCAACCGGACGATCATCGTGCGCCGGCTGCTGGGCCTGGAAGAGGTTCTCTCCATTGGCTTTTGCGGCCCGACCCATGACAAGCGCAGTTGGACGTTCGACCTCGACCCGGGTGGAGTGGACCCGGTGCTCAAGATCCACTTCCTGCGCGACGCCTACAACAAGCGCATCCCGGATTACCCCAAGGGAGTGACGGTGCCCGCCATCGTCGAGGTGGCCACGGGTCAGGTGGTCACCAACGACTTCGCGCAGATGACGCTCGATTTCTCCACCGAGTGGACCGCGTATCACCGCGACGGCGCGCCGCAGCTGTACCCCGAGCCGCTGCGAGACGAGATCGACGAGGTGAGCAAGCGGGTGTACACGGAGGTCAACAACGGCGTGTACCGGTGTGGCTTCGCGGGCTCGCAGCAGGCGTACGAGGCGGCCTACGACCGCCTGTTCGTCGCGCTGGATTGGTTGAGCGAGCGGCTGGCGGGCCAGCGATATTTGGTGGGGGACACCATCACCGAGGCCGACGTGCGGCTGTTCACCACGCTGGCCCGCTTCGATCCGGTCTACCACGGGCATTTCAAGTGCAATCGGTCCAAGCTTTCCGAGATGCCGGTGCTGTGGGCCTATGCGCGCGACCTGTTTCAGACGCCGGGCTTCGGCGACACCATCGACTTTGTGCAGATCAAGCAGCACTACTACCTCGTGCATTCCGACATCAACCCCACCGGGATCGTGCCCGAGGGGCCCGAGCTGGGCGACTGGTTGACCCCCCACGGTCGGGAAGCGTTGGGCGGCAGGCCTTTCGGTGATGGCACTGCGCCGGGGCCGGCGCGTGACGGTGAGCAAGTTCCGGTCGGTCACGGCGCGTAGCGGATGTTAGAGTCCGCGCATGGTGGTGGCCGCGTTCGTGTTGGCTGTGTGCGCGATCGTCGTGGCGGTGGGCGCTGTTGGTCGCCGCGCTGGTGTCGGTCCGGTTCGCCCGGCTGTCGGCGAACGCGGCGGAGATCACCGAGCGGGGCCGACGGTACGGCTGGCGCATCGAGGCCAGGGTCAGTGACCGGCCGCGCAGGTTCTACACGCTGCGCAATGGACCGAGACGCCGCCCTCAGCGCGCCAATAATCGCGTCAATAATTAAGGCGCACAGACCATTCCGCATGCGGGACGTCGCGTAGCTCACCCGAGCGGTCGACCACCAGCGTCAGCAGTTGCACGACTATCCCGGTCAGCTGTCCGCGCTGCGGGTCGACGGTGGGGATCGTGACCGCCAGCCGGCTGTTCGGCCGGAACATCGTGCTGGTGGTGTTGGTGGGGTCGGCGTACACCTGCATCAGCCGCCACGGCGCACGCGCAATGGCTTCGGGCACCGACAGCTGCACCGGGTAGCGCGCGCTCGCTCGCAGCTCACCTTGGGCTTGCGGGGTCTGACAGTCGTCGAGGTTGAGCGCGTTGCAGTACTGGTACGGCCCCACGCGGATCAGGTGCCCGTGCGAGTACGCGCTGATCTCTGGCGGTCGGGGGCCGGGCTTGCGCACCAGCAGCCACGCGCCGACCCCGGCCGCGGCGGCCAGCAGCACGACGACTGCCGCGAGCAGCGCGGCGGCGCGACGATTAAGCCGGGGCTTCACCGATGCACCGCCGCCGGGCTGTCGGCGCCGCGGCGCTTGCTTTCCTGCTCCACCATGACCGGTCGGTTGCCGCCGAGGCCGGGGATCAACGAGTCACCCCGGAAGCTGACGACGGTTTGGGCCAGGCCCAGGATCAGCAGGCCGCTGATCGCGGTGAAGCCGACCCACAACTGGGTGTAGACCAAAACGCCCACCGCGCCGCCGAGCACCCAGGCCAGCTGCAGGGTCGACTCGGAGCGCCCGAATCCCGAGGCGCGCGATTCCTCGGGCAGGTCGTTTTGCAGCGACGCGTCCAGCGATGCCTTGGCGATGGCGCTGGATCCCGAGGTGACCAGTGCGGCGATGGTGGTCACCACGAGATTGCCGGCCACCGCGGCGGCCAGGGCCACCACGGTGACGCCCACCGTGCAGCGCACCACCAGGACGGCCGGCCTGCCCAGCTGTAGTCGTGCGCTGGTGAAGTTGCCGACGAAATTGCCGATCGCAGCGGCGGCGCCGATCATGCCCAGCATCCCGAGCTGATACCAGGCGTTGGCTTCGTGCGCCTTGGCGACGAACGCCGGATACAAGAACAAAAAGCCGACCATCACCTTGATGGTGCAGTTGCCCCACAGCGAGGTAATGATGTTGCGGCCCAACGGCTGTCGAAGCGTCGCCGTGGCCATCTTGGGGACCCTCTTGACTTCCTCCGGCCAGCTTCGCGGCGGTGCGGCGCCGTGCCGGCGATAGCTCAGCGTGGCGGGCACCTCGCCGGTCGTCACCTCGACCCAGCGCGGAATCCGCATCGACAGCAGCGCGCCGGCGACCGTGACCGCGATGACGACGAACAACGCGCCGGGCAGCTTGAACAGGTGGGTGCAGACGAACTCGACACCGCCGGCGATGGCGCCGCCGGCGATGGTGCCGCCCAGCAGACCGAACACCGTCAGCCGCGAGTTGACCCGCACCAGGTCGATGGTCGGCGGCATCACCCGCGGCGTCACCGCGCTGCGCAGCACGGAAAACGATTTGGAGAACACCATCATCGCCAGCGCGCAGGGGTAGAGCACCACCGACGGATAGCTGCCGCTGGCGCCGTCGTAGTTCATCACCAGCACCACCGCCAGCGCGGTGCGCAGCGCGAAGGACGCCGCCAGCGCGACGCGGCGGCCGTGCTGCAGCCGGTCCAGCGCCGGACCGATGAGCGGCGCGATGACCGCGAAGGGGGCGATGGTGATCAACAGGTACAGCGCGACCTTGGACTTGCTCTCGCCGCTTGCCGCGGCGAAGAACAGGGTGTTGGCCAGCGCGACGGCCATCGCCGCATCGACGGCGAAGTTCGCGACCACCGGCCAGGTGAGCGCCGTCAGCCCGGACTTGTCGGCGCCGTCGGCGGTCGCGGCCCGCTGCACCATCCAGTACATGCGCGAACCCATTTCGCGGCTGCGCATCGCCGCGGCGCGGGTGACGGTGATGCGTTCGCTGGGATTGGGACCGCGCGGCGGCGGGTTGCTGCGTTCGGGTTCTGGCCGCTTTTGGCCCAACGGTGGGAGATAACGGTTCGCGCTGGGCATGGGCGGTGGGCGGCGCCCGCGCCGAGTGTCGGCAGGGTCGGCGGGGTAGTTGGCCATGCCCGGGTGCTGGTTGGCCGAACCGTTACGGGTGCGGTGGCCTGAGTTCGGGGCCACACGACCCGATTGATCACGCCGCCGTCCTGACACGTATCAATTCTGTCCTATGCGGTGGGGCAACCGGGCGTGGCTCGCCAACCTAGTATGGACACCGTGACCGGCCCCATGAACGAATCCGGCGCCGTGACCGTGGCCGAGTGGCCCGCGGAGACGGCGGCGCTGCTGACGGGTGCCGTCGATCAGGCCAGGGCCGCCGTCGCGGAGTTCAGCGGCGCCGACACCGTGGGCGATTACCTCGGTGTCGGCTACGAAGACCCCACCGCCGCCACCCACCGCTTCCTCGCGCATCTGCCCGGCTACCAGGGCTGGCAGTGGGCCGTCGTCGTCGCCGCCTATCCCGGCGCCGACCACGCCACGGTCAGCGAGGTGGTGCTGATCCCCGGACCGACGGCGCTGCTGGCGCCCGAGTGGGTGCCGTGGGAGCAGCGGGTCAGGCCCGGGGATCTCAACCCCGGAGACCTGCTCGCGCCGGCCAAGGACGACCCGCGGCTGGTTCCGGGCTACGCCGCCAGCGGTGACCCGCAGGTCGACGAGGTCGCCGCCGAAATCGGGCTGGGCCGTCGCTGGGTGATGGGCCCGTGGGGCCGGGCGGACGCCGCCCAGCGTTGGCACGACGGGGATTACGGTCCGGATTCGGCGATGGCGCGCTCGACCAAGCGGACGTGCCGCGACTGTGGATTCTTCCTGCCGCTGGCGGGATCGCTCGGCGCCATGTTCGGCGTGTGCGGCAACGAGATGTCCGCCGACGGGCATGTCGTCGACAAGTACTACGGGTGCGGCGCCCACTCCGACACGCCCGCCCCGGCGGGCACCGGTTCGCCGATTTATGACCCGTACGACGACGGCGTCCTCGATGTCGTTCAGGCGCCGCCCGCCGAGCCGGCCGAGTCCGCCGAGCCAGGCGACTAGTTCGGGTTCAGGAAAGTCTCGAGGCCGGACTGTGCACCGCGCGCACCCCGGCGTGCGCCGGCAAGCTGCAGCAGGAAGATGCTCGTCCCGACGAACCCGGTTCCCAGGCCGGCCAGCACCATCGGACGCCAACCCTGCAAGGCGGGCATGGTGAACGCGGCGATGGTCGCCAGCAGCCAGCCCAATTCGCCGATCGCGATGATCGGCCACACGGCCAGCAGCCTCGGGGGTAGCCGCGGCGGCTCGCGGTCGGTGCTCATCGCGACCAACATAGCCCGGCAACGACCTGTGACCAAGGTCCCCGAGTCTGTCGTTTCTATCGTGGGCTCATAGCTTCCGTTGTAACCTCGCGCCATGGCTGACGGCGATGCGCGGCTGGCCGCAGACCTGTCGCTGGCGGTCATGCGGTTGGCCCGGCAGTTGCGGTTTCGGAATCCGCAATCGCCGGTGTCGCTTTCCCAGCTTTCGGCGCTGACGATCCTGGCAAATGAGGGCGCGATGACGCCCGGCGCGTTGGCGATTCGCGAACGGGTCAGGCCGCCGTCGATGACGCGGGTGATCGCGTCTTTGGCCGACGAAGGCTTGGTGGAGCGCGAACCGCATCCCGTCGACGGCCGGCAGGTGGTGGTGTCGGTGTCCGAGTCGGGCGCCGAGTTGGTCAAGGCGGCGCGACGGGCCCGCCAGGAGTGGTTGGCCGAGCGGCTCGCGACGCTGGACGACGATAGGCGCGAGGTTCTGCGCCAGGCCGCCGACATCATCTTGGCGCTGGTCGACGAAAGCCCGTGAGTGCTTGTCCAGGACGTCACCGATCCCGACGACCCCCGGCTTGACGACTTCCGCGACCTGAACAGCGTCGACCCTCGCCCCGACCTGCCGACCGGCAAAGGTTTGGTGATCGCCGAGGGCGTGCTGGTGGTGCAGCGCATGCTGGCATCCCGGTTCACCCCGCACGCGATGCTCGGCACCGACCGCCGGCTGGCCGAGCTGCGCGACGATCTGGGCGAGGCCGTGCGGGCGCCCTACTACCGGGCGTCCGCCGACGTCATGGCGCAGGTGGTGGGCTTCCATCTCAATCGCGGAGTGCTGGCCGCCGCGCGGCGGCTCCCCGAACCGACCGTCGCGCAAGTGGTCGGAGGGGCCCGCACCGTCGCGGTGCTCGAAGGCGTCAACGACCACGAGAACCTGGGTTCGATCTTTCGAAACGCCGCAGGGCTGGGCGTGGACGCGGTGGTGTTCGGCAGCGGCTGCGCCGATCCGCTGTACCGCCGCGCCGTGCGGGTGTCGATGGGGCATGCGTTGCTGGTGCCGTATGCGCGTTCGGCGGACTGGCCCGGCGACCTGATCATGTTGAAGGAGCACGGGTTTCGGCTCTTGGCGATGACCCCGCACCGGGACGCGCGGGCGCTGCCGGAGGCGATGGACGCGGCGCGCGGCGACCGCGTCGCGGTCCTGGTGGGGGCCGAGGGCCCCGGGTTGACAGCGGCCGTGCAGCGGTTGAGCGATGTGCGGGTGCGCATCCCGATGTCGCGGGGCACCGACTCGCTGAACGTCGCAACCGCGGCGGCGCTGGCCTTCTACGAGCGGGCTAGGGTGGGCCCGTGACCGACGCGCCCGTGCCCTGGGGGACGGGTCTGACGGTGGCCGGGTTCGTCGCCGCGGTCACCGCCGTCGCGGTGGTGGTGCTCAGCCTCGGGTTGATCCGGGTCCATCCGCTGCTGGCCGTCGGGCTCAACATCGTGGCGGCCGGGGGGCTGGCGCCCACGCTGTGGGGCTGGCGGCGCACCCCGGTGTGGCGCTGGTTCGTGCTCGGCGCGGGGGTGGGAGTGATCGGCGCGTGGGTGACGCTGCTGGCTCTGGCCGCGGGCTAGTCCCAGCAGCCCCACCAGCACCGTCGGGCAACCGTTACCCAGTTTTGAAAAGCGATGGCGTATGCGATACCAGGTCGGCGCGGGCTAGCGCTGTCCGGCCGAACGCACCCCGAGCAGCACGTCCTCCCACGCGGGAATGGCGGGCTTGCCGCGCCGGCTGCTTGCCGGGGTGCTCACCGCCGCTTGGGCGGCGGGCGCCGGGGCAGCTTGGGCTTTTTCGCCGACGTCGACGACGTCGCCGACCGGCGCGGGCTCGGCGGGCGGGGCAGGCTCGGCGGGCGTCTCGAATGCGAGGCGGGCCACCGGCGCCAAGGGCCGCAGCGGGGGTTTGAAGTCCGGGTCGATCAGCTCACTGGCGGGGTCGTCGATCGCGGTTACGGTGCCGCCGTGCGGCCCGGGGGTGAAGCAGAAGTGTGCGTGGTTCTCGGATAGGCCGACCTGCCACGACAGCTGGACCGTCCAGCGGCCGTCCTCGTTGCGCCAGGCGTCCCAGCCGAGCCTGGCCGGGTTGAGGCCGCGCGCCACCAACGCGGTGGAGACGGTCTCCAGCAGGGTGAGCACCCCGGGGCCGTCGGCTTGGAGCGGGTGTGCGGCGGTGGCCAGCTCGGCGGCGCGCGAGCGTTCCAGCAATACCGGATGGGCGAAGCGCCGGATCCGCGCGATGTCGGAGCCCGATTGCGACGCCACCTGTTCGACCGACGCGCCGGCGCGGATGCGGGCCTGAATCTCCTTGGGGCTCAGCAGGTCGCTGACTTCGATGTCGAGCTGGGGTTGCTCCGGCGGCGGCGCTTCGCCGCGGATGGCCGCGCGCAGCCGGTCGTCGACGGGGAGCTTGAACTGGTCGTCGGGGCCGCCGCTCTGGCAGATGATGGTCTTGCCGTCGGCATCGAGTCCAACCACTTTGAGTTCCCGCATGGCTTCTCCTCGCAGGCTCCGGGCAGATCAGCGCCGAGCCTTCAGGGCGCACTCTAGCTCGCCAGACGCCGTTCACCTGGCTGACACGCGGAACGGGTTAGAGCCGCTCGACTACCCAGTCGACGCACGCCGTCAGCGCGCTGATGTCGTCGGGGTCGACGGCGGGGAACATCGCGACCCGCAACTGGTTGCGGCCGAGCTTGCGGTACGGCTCGGTGTCGACGATCCCGTTGGCTCGGAGCACCTTCGCGACGGCCGCGGCGTCGACGTCGTCGACGAAGTCGATGGTGCCCACCACCTGCGAGCGCAGGGCGGGGTCGGCGACGAACGGCGTGGTGTAGGCCCGCTCCTCCGCCCAGGAGTACAGCCGCTGCGACGAATCCGCCGTGCGCTTGACCGCCCAGTCCAGCCCGCCGTTGCCCAGGATCCAGTCCAGCTGCTCGGCCATCAGCGCCAGGGTCGCGATCGCCGGCGTGTTGTACGTCTGGTCCTTGAGGCTGTTCTCGATGGCGATCGGCAGCGACAGGAAGTCGGGAACCCAGCGACCCGAGGCGGCGATGGACTCGACGCGGGCCAGCGCGGCCGGGCTCATGACGGCCAGCCACAGGCCGCCGTCGCTGGCGAAGTTCTTCTGCGGAGAGAAGTAGTAGGCGTCGACGTCGGTGATGTCGACCGGCAGGCCGCCGGCGCCCGAGGTGGCGTCGATGAGCACCAGCGCGTCGCCCTCGGGGCGGCGGACCGGCACCGCGACCCCCGTCGAGGTCTCGTTGTGCGCCCAACCGACCACGTCGACCGACGGGTCGCTCTGCGGTTCCGGGGCGGTGCCGGCATCCGACTTGATGATGATGGGGTCCCCGACGAACGGATTCTTGGCGACGCAGGAGGCGAACTTCGAGCTGAACTCGCCGAACGACAGGTGCAGCGAGCGCTTGTCGATCAGCCCGAACGCCGCGGCGTCCCAGAAGGCCGTCGCGCCGCCATTGCCGAGGATGACCTCGTAGCCGTCCGGCACCGAAAACAGCTCGGCCACTCCCTTCCGGACCCGGCCCACCAGGTTTTTGACCGGCGCCTGGCGGTGCGAGGTGCCGAACAACGGCGCCGCGCTGCTGGTCAGCGCCTCGAGCTGCTCGGGTCGGACCTTCGACGGGCCACATCCGAAGCGGCCGTCGCGGGGTTTGAGGTCTGCGGGGATCTGGAGCTGCTCAGCCATGGTCCCCAGAGTAGTGAGCCGCGCAGGTGTGACTCCGCACACACCGTGAGCGTGACCGCTGGTCAGCCCACAATGCTCCGGACTGCCCTGGCGGATTCCCAGTACCGCCGGTACCGTGTTCTGCATACGTCGGAACGTCAACCTCGTGGGGGAGGATGTTGTGAAGGCTAGGACGCGAACCATGCAGCGTTGGCGCCGCAACATGGAAGTGCGCGACGACGCCGAGTACGTGGACATGCTCGCCACACTGTCCGAGGGGTCGGTGCGGCGAAACTTTAACCCGTACACCGATATCGACTGGGACTCGCCGGAGTTCGCGGTCACCGACAACGACCCCCGGTGGATCCTGCCGACGACCGACACGATGGGCCGGCACCCCTGGTATCTGGCCCAGCCCGACGAACGCAAGATCGAAATCGGCATGTGGCGGCAGGCCAACGTGGCCAAGGTGGGACTGCACTTCGAGTCCATCCTGATCCGCGGCCTGATGAACTACACGTTCTGGGTGCCCAACGGGTCGCCGGAGTACCGCTACTGCTTGCACGAATCGGTTGAAGAGTGCAACCACACCATGATGTTCCAGGAGATGGTCAACCGCATCGGCGCCGACGTGCCCGGCATGCCGCGCAAGCTGCGCTGGATTTCGCCGGTGGTGCCGCTGGTGGCCGGCCCGCTGCCGATCGCGTTCTTCATCGGGGTGCTGGCCGGCGAGGAGCCGATCGACCACACGCAGAAAAACGTTCTGCGCGAAGGCAAGTCGCTGCACCCGATCATGGAACGAGTGATGGCCATTCACGTGGCCGAGGAAGCGAGGCACATCTCGTTCGCTCACGAATATCTGCGTAAACGATTGCCGCAGTTGGGGCCGATGAAGCGGTTCGTGGTCTCGATCTATCTTCCGCTGACGATGTGGCGGCTGTGCCGGGCAATCGTGGTGCCCCCCAAGGAGTTCTGGGTCAAGTTCGACATCCCGCGCGAGGTCAAGAAGGAGCTGTTCTTCGGGTCGGCGGATTCGCGAAAGTGGTTGCGCGACATGTTCGGTGACGTCCGGATGCTGGCCTACGACACCGGGCTGATGAATCCGATCGCCAAGCTGGTGTGGCGGATGCTCAAGATGTACGGCAGGCCGTCGCGCTACCGCAGCGAGCCGCAGCGCCAGCACCTGGCGGCCTGACCTACTGCGAGTTCTGTTATGCCGCATGTCATTACCCAGTCGTGCTGCAACGACGGGTCCTGTGTCTTCGCGTGTCCGGTGAACTGCATTCACCCCACGCCGGATGAGCCGGGCTTCGCGACTGCGGAGATGCTCCACATCGATCCGGTGGCGTGCGTGGACTGCGGTGCTTGTGTGAGCGCCTGCCCGGTCGGCGCGATCGCGCCCGATAACCGGCTGGATGTCAAGCAGTTGCCGTTCGTTGAGATCAACGCGTCGTTTTATCCCGAGCGGCCCGCGGACGTGAAGCTTCCGCCGACGTCGAAGCTGGCGCCGGTGCTCCCGGCGGCCGAGGTGCGGGTTCGTCGCCAGCCGCTGACCGTGGCCATCGTCGGGTCCGGCCCGGCGGCGATGTATGCCGCCGACGAGCTGCTCACCCAGCACGGTGTGCGGGTCAACGTCTTCGAAAAGCTGCCTACCCCTTATGGTTTGGTGCGTGCCGGGGTGGCGCCCGATCACCAGAACACCAAGCGGGTCACCCGGCTCTTCGAGCGGGTGAGCCGTCACCGCCACTTCCGGTTCTACCTCAATGTGGAGATCGGCAAGCACCTGAGCCACGCCGACCTACTGGCCCATCATCACGCCGTGCTGTACGCGGTCGGTGCGCCCGACGATCGCCGACTGGACATCGACGGGATGGGTCTGCCGGGCACGGCAACGGCCACCGAGTTGGTCGCGTGGATCAACGGTCATCCCGACTTCGCCGACCTGCCAGTCGATCTCAGCCACGAACGGGTCGTGATCGTGGGCAACGGCAACGTCGCCCTTGACGTGGCGCGGGTGCTCACCGCCGATCCGAACGACTTGGCGCGCACCGACATCGCCGACGGCGCGCTGGAGGTATTGCGCGGTTCCGCGGTCCGCGAGGTGGTGATCGTGGCCCGCCGCGGACCCGCGCACTCGGCGTTCACGCTGCCGGAGTTGATCGGGCTGGTCAGCACGCGCGACGTCGTGCTCGACGCCGACGACCGCCAGCTGGTTCAGCGCGACCTCGCGGGCGTGTCGGACGGCTTGACACGCGCCAAGCTGGAGATTTTGAGCAAACTGGGCGACGCTGCCGGGCCCGGCCCGCGGATCCGGCTGGCGTATCGGCTCACGCCGGAGCGCGTCGTCGGGCAGCAGCGAGCCACCGGCGTGGAGTTCTCGCTCACCGGCACTGCGGAGCGGCGCGGGCTCGAGGCGGGCCTGGTGTTGACCTCGATTGGCTACCGCGGCAAGCCGATTCGCGATCTGCCGTTCGACGAGGCGGCGGCCGTCGTCCCCAACGAGGGCGGCCGCGTCGTACCGGGAACGTACGTCGCGGGCTGGATCAAGCGCGGCCCCACCGGCTTCATCGGCACCAACAAGTCATGCTCGTTGCAGACGGTCCAGGCGCTGGTCGCCGATTTCAACGCCGGCAAGTTGGCCGACCCGGTCGGCAAGCCGGCCGCGCTGGCGAGGCTGGTGCGCGCTCGTCAGCCCGATGCCGTCGACTCCGCCGGGTGGCGCGCCATCGACGCCGTGGAGATCGCCCGCGGTGCCGCGCTCGGGCGGCCGCGCAACAAGTTCACCGACGTGGCCGACATGCTGGCGGCCGCGGCCAGCGCGCCGGGGACGTCGCTGCCGCGCCGGCTGCGTGACCTCCTAGCCAGCGCCGGACATCGCCGCCTGGATCTCCTCCATGCTGACCTCACGCACCGGCTGCCCCATTGACCAGTGGTGGCCGAACGGGTCGGCGACCACGCCGTAGCGGTCTCCCCAGAACTGGTCCGTCAGCTCGGCGATCACGGTCGCGCCCGCATCGACGGCGCGCCGGAACTTGGCGTCGACGTCGTCGACCGTCAGATGGATGGTGACCGGGGTGCCCCCCAGCGACGTCGGCGTCATCGACTTGCCGCCGCACGTCTCCGGGAAGTCATCGTTGAGCATCACCGTGAAGCCGTTGATGCGTACCGCGGCATTCACCAGCTTGCCGTCCTGGCGCGGAACGCGGCCCAACTCCTCGGCGCCAAAAGCCTTGGTATAGAAATCGATCGCCGCAGCGGCATCGCCGACGACGAGGTGGGGAATCACTGCGGGTTCGACGTTAATCGCCATGAGGGTCTCCTTGCGGTCGGATGGGTGTCACCCATACTGACTCCACCCACCGACAAACTTCATCGCGAGCGTGCGCAGTTTACGGCTCAGGCGTTGGTGAGAACCCGGTCCCAGCCCTCCACCGACTCGGGGCTGCGCGGACCCGGTCCGACATAGATGGCCGACGGGCGCACCAGCTTGCCCAGTCGCTTCTGTTCGAGGATGTGGGCACACCACCCCGCGGTGCGCCCACAGGTGAACATGGCCGGCATCATGTTGGCCGGGACCTTAGCGAAGTCGAGGATCACCGCGGCCCAGAACTCGACGTTGGTCTCGATGGCCCGATCCGGACGGCGTTCCCGCAGCTCGGACAGGGCGGCCTGCTCGACGGCGACCGCGACCTCGTAGCGCGGCGCACCCAACCGCTCGGCAGTGGCCCGCAGCACGCGCGCCCGCGGGTCCTCGGCGCGGTAGACCCGGTGGCCGAAGCCCATCAGCTTCTCGTGGCGGTCCAGGATCCCCTTGACCAGGCCGCGGGCGTCGCCGGTGCGCTCCACCTCTTCGAGCATCGGCAGCACCCGCGCCGGCGCGCCGCCGTGGAGCGGCCCACTCATCGCCCCGATCGCTCCGGACAGCGCCGCCGCGACGTCGGCGCCGGTCGAGGCGATCACCCGCGCGGTGAACGTCGAGGCGTTCATGCCGTGCTCGGCGGCCGACACCCAGTAGGCGTCGATCGCCTCGACGTGTTTGGGGTCCGGCTCGCCCTGCCAGCGGGTCATGAAACGTGCTGTGACCGTTGGGCATTCGTCGATCACGCGCTGCGGGACCGCCGGCTGATAGATGCCGCGCGCGGACTGGGCGACGTAGGACAGCGCCATCACCGACGCGCGGGCCAGCTGGTCGCGGGCGGTGGCCTCGTCGGTGTCCAGCAGCGGCTTGTATCCCCAGATCGGCGCCAGCATCGCCAGGCCCGCCTGCACATCGACGCGCACATCACCGGTGTGGATCGGCAGCGGGAACGGCTCGGCGGGCGGCAGCCCGTGGCCGAACTTGCCGTCGACCAGGAGCGCCCACGCGTCGCCGAATGTGACCTGGTGGTTCACCAAATCCTGGATGTCCACGCCGCGGTAGCGCAGCGCGCCGCCGTCTTTGTCCGGTTCGGCGATTTCGGTAGTGAACGCCACCACGCCCTCCAGGCCGGCGACAAAATTTTCCGGGACCACAGTCATGGGAAAAATTCTCGCACCCCGGCGTCGGGCCGACGCTACCGGCCGGTAAGAACGCTGGGTAGCGTGAGTGCGATGGCCGAATCAAATGAGCAACACCTGGCGGGCATGCGAGTGGAGTACGGGTCCGTCGAGAAGGACGGCAGCCCCGATCTCGACGCGGATTGGCTGGATGGCGGTTGGCTTGCGTTGTTCCGCAAGTGGATTGACGACGCCGAACGCGCCGGCCTGTCCGAGCCGAACGCCTTCGTGCTGGCGACCGTCGGCAATGGCCGGCCGGTGAGCCGAACGGTGTTGTGCAAGAGCGCCGACGAGACCGGAATCACTTTTTTCACCAACTACGACTCCGCCAAGGGCGACGAGCTGGCGGCGACGCCGTACGCCTCGGCGACGTTCCCCTGGTACCAGCTGGGCCGCCAGATCCACATCCGTGGCCCGGTGAGCAAGGTCGCGCCGCAGGTCACCGAGGATTACTGGTCCAAACGGCCGCGCGGCTCACAGCTGGGTGCGTGGGCGTCGCACCAGTCGCGGCCGATCGCGTCGCGCGCGGCGTTGCTCGAGCAGCTGGCCGAGGTGACGCAGCGCTTCGCCGATTCGGAGAGCGTCCCGGTGCCGCCGAACTGGGGCGGCTACCTCATCGCGCCCGAGGTGGTGGAGTTCTGGCAGGGCCGGGAGAACCGGGTGCACAACCGGATTCGGGTCACCGGCGGCCGCGTCGAGCGTCTGCAGCCCTAGGCGTTTTCGGCGATCCAGTCGGCGGTGAAGCGCTGCATCTCGGGGATGCCGCTGGAGGTCAGGCTGTGCCCGATGGACTTTTCCAGTCGGCCGCCCACTAGCGGGATCTTGACCTGAACTTTCAGGGAGCAGCGCAGTTGGGAGCCGGGATCTGCTGGATCCAGCCACGCGTCCACTTGGCCCCATCCCAGCTTCGGCGACGTCGAGATTGCGACCTGCCCGCGAAACCGGCCGTCGCCGGCCGGTCGCCACGTCTCTATGTGCATCATCTTCAGTTCGGTGGGAACGAGTTTGCCCACGGGCCCGGGCAGCAGCTGGCGGCCGATGTGCTGGGTGATGTGCACTTCTATCGTGCCGTCGTCCTGGATGGTCAGGGAGTCCAGCGTGGTGAGGGTGGGGCCGGGCTCGATGCGGGCCAGCCAATAGTCTTTGCGGCTGTAGGCCGCATGAATCTGTTCAACGCTGGCGGATGATTCGGTCACGACGTCGAAGGAACTCGGCATATCGACCCAGTCTAGTGAGTGTCACTCGGCGCTGAGCTCGTCGAACCTCGCGAGCGCGGCGTCCAGGTCCGACTCGTCGAATATCTCGCAACGATCGAGTCGGTCGCCGTCGACCACCGGGAGCTGGATCATTCGCCATTCGGCGACGAGGCCTTCTGTCGAGGTCCCATACGCCTTAACTGCGATGACGGCGCCGAAGGCGCTGAGCCGATGCACCGCCTCGATCTGCTGGTTGAAGTCTGGCGCGAGGTTCCAAATGGAGCGCATTATCGCCGTGGCGGTCACGAGCGGTTCGCCGACGAGCGGTCGGTGATCCATGACGCGCCAGTCCGTCGCTGGGAGTTCGTGGCGGTTGAACATAGCGCAAACTTCTGCGATGACCGACCACGTACGTGTGTGGGCGGCCGCCTCGCCGGCAAGGTAGCGACGGTCGAGTTCTTCGAAGGCGGCGTCGATGTCGTCGAAATCGAACGAGACGACATTGACAACCTCTTCATCGGCATTGATCTCGACGATGGTGAACAGCTCAGTGACGAAGTTTTCGGGACCCTGCTGGGGGCCCAGGAAGCAAAGACGTATGAGGACAAGGTATTTCCCGCGGGTCGCGATGATCGTTGAAGTCACGTCGGTCGCCCAGAGGTCCGCAATCGTTCGCATATCCGTGATCTCAAGATCGCGGCCGTGTCGGATTCCCGCGCCCACCACTCGGCGGCGATCATCGTTGGTGAAGTCGTCGGCCAAGATCTCCGCCATTTCGTCCCAGCCGCCCGTTGCGAATTGGGCCAGGAAACGTTCGGCCACTCGGCTCGCCGCGTTTTCCAACCGTGGCGCTTGTAGTTCGCCGAACCTCGCGAGCGCGGCGTCGAGGTCTCCTTCGTCGAATAGCTCCGAGCGGTCCATCAGGTCGCCTTCGACAGTGAGAAGTTGAATTATCCGCCACTCGGCGTCGAAGCCATCTGGCGAAGTTCCGCGCGCAACCAGAGTGACGACCGCTCCCAGGTCAGCTAGTCGATGCACAGCCTCGACTTGGATGGCGAACTCGGGCGTGAGGTCCCACGTATCACGGAGGGTTGCGATCAGGTCACCCCCCAAAGTCCCTACGACTCGCCGACGGTCGACGTTGGCCCAATTTGGCGTCGTATTTGGAAGTTCGTGTCGGTTCATTCCGGCGAAGATCCCTGCGATGACCGACCACGTGTGCGCGTGGGCGGCCGCTTCGCCGGCGAGGTAGCGGGCATCAAGGTCCGCGAAGGCATCGTCGATATCGTCGCAGTTGAACACGGCCTGTCTAGCCAGCCGATCATCGATGTCGCTTTCAACGACGATGAGCAGCTCGGAGTCGAACTCTCCGTACCGCAGGTCGGCGCTCGGGGACCGCATGACGACAAGCGCGAGGCGCTCGCCGCGGGTCGCGATGACGGTAAACGTGATGTGGGTGCCAGCCTCCTCAAGGGCTCGCAGGTTGGCGATCACGGCCTCGCGACCTTCCCAAAAACCGGCGTTCACCATGTAATTGCGATCTTCGACGAAACTGTCGTCGGTCAAAGTGTCGGCGATCGCCTCCCAGTCGCGGGCACTAAAGTACCCGAAGTAACGGGTCAATATCCGGCTTGCCGCATTCTCCAGACGCGGTGCCTGCGGTTGCAATTCATCGAACCGCGTGAGTGCGGCGGCGACGTCTGTGTCGTCGAAGATTTCGCAGCGGCTGAGCAGGTCGCCTTCGACCGTGAAGATGTCAGTCAGGCGCCACTCAGCGTAGAAGCCTTCTCGTGATGTCCCGCTCGCCGTATGAGTGACGACCGCGCCGAGGTCGGTGAGCCGATGAACGGCTTCGAAGTAGATGATGTTAGGAGCGCCGTCGCGCAGCACGGCACCGAGGTATGTCTTCAGGTCACCGGACCCGATTGAAAGGGGCCGGTGGTCAATGTCCACGAAATCGGATGTGGTAGCGGGAAGTATGCGTCGATTGAGCGATGCGCATGCCCCAGCGATGACCGACCACGTGCGCGCGTAAGCAGCCGCTTCGCCGGCCAGGTATCGGGCGTCGAGTTCCGCGATGGCGGCCTCAAAGTCGTCGAGGTCGAACGAGACGTAGGCCGTCATCCGATTGTCGGTGCTGATCTCGGCGATGCCGAATAGCTCGCCGATGAACTCCTCGGCTCCTTGGTCGCGAAATACGAAGCGGCATCGGAGAAGAGCGAGCCGAGCCCCGCGGATCGCGACGACCGTCCTCATCACGTTCACGAGTCCAAGGTTGGCGATCGCCTGCACGTCAGCGATCTCGGCGTCTCGACCATGGCGGACGCCCGCGCCCACCACCTTTCGGCGATCGTCGCCGCAAAAGTCGTCGACAAGAAGTTCTGCCATGGCATCCCAATCGCGCGGCACCAAGCAGGCCAGGAAGCGCTCAGCCACTCGACTTGCCGCGTTGTCTAGCAGCTGGGGCTGCGGATGTAGTCCCTCGAAGCGTGCGATGGCGACATCAAGGTCTCCCTCGTCGAATATTTCGCACCGGTTGCCCAGCCCGCCTTCGGCCGTCATGAGCGTGATCTGCCGCCACTCGGCATCAAAGCCCTCCGGTGAGGCCCCGCACGATACGTGGGTCACGACCGCCCCGAGGTCGTGCAACCGATGTACAGATTCGATGAACACGCGAAGGTCCGGCGTGAGGTCCCATGCCGAGCGGATGTAGGCGGTCAGGTCGTCGGTCCCGAGCGTTGCGCGCAGCCGGTGGTCGATCATCACGGAATCCGGTGTCGTCGGCGGCATCTCGTGTCGGTTGATCGCGGAGGTCGTCCGCGTGACGAACGACCATGAGGCCGCGTGAACGCCCGCCTCACCGGCGACGTACCGCGCGTCGAGCTCCTCAAGAGCGTCATCGAGGTCGTCGAGGTCGAACGTGACGATCGCGACGATGCGCTCCTCGGCGTTGATCTCGCCGACTGCGAGCGTTTCGGTCAGGAACGCCTGAGGTCCTTGATCGGTGCCGGTGAAGGATGCATGCATCAGGGCAAGGCGGTCCCCGCGCGTCGCGATGAACTTCAACGTCCCTTGTGTGATCCAGAGTTCGGCGTTAGCGCGCATTTCAGCGATCACGGCGTCTGGGCCACGTCGAACGCCGGCGCCGATTACCGCACGGCGGTCATCGCTCTCGAAGTCGTTAGCGACCAACATCGCCATGGCAACCCAGTCGCGAGCTGCAAAAGAAGCCAGGAAGCGTTCGGCCACTTGGGTCGCCGCATTCGCCAGCTGCGGCATCGGGTGGCTGAGTTGATCGAACTTCGCGAGCGCGGCGTCGAGATCGGCCTCGTCGAAGACTTCGCAGCGGCTGATCCGACCATTTTCAAATGTCAGTATGCTGATCTCGCGCCATTCGGCGTCGAAGCCGTGTTGCGAAGTTGCGTTCACCACCTGAGTGACGACGGTGCCGACATCGGTCAGGCGATGCACCGCCTCAACGTAGATCGTGGCTTGCGAGAGGATTTCGAAAACGGATCGGACCGACGCACCCACGTCGCCCACTTCGACTGCCACGACCCTTCGGTGATCAATATTGATCCAGTCTGCCGTCGTCGCAGGGAGTTCGCGTCGGTTGAGCGCAGCGTAGTCGCGTGTTACGAGTGACCATGTCTGTGCGTGAGCAGCCCCTTCGCCGACGAGGTATCGCGCGTCAAGTTCCTCGAGGGCGGCGTCAAAATCTTCGAGGTCGAACGACACCGCCGCGATGGCCCGCTCGTCGGCGTCGATTTCCACGATGCAGAGGGTCTCGGTGAGAAAAGCCTCGGGTCCTTGCTTGGGATCCGAATAACCGGTGCGTATGAGGACAAGGCGCTCGCCGCGGGTAGCGATGACGGTCGATGTGCCGTTTGTGATCCAGACGTCGGCGATGGCCCGCATGTCGGCCATTTGGGCATTTCGACCGTGTCGGATTCCGGCGCCCACTACCCGACGGCGATCGTCCTGAAAGAACTCATCGGCCAGCATGTCCGCCAACGCGTCCCAGTTGCGGGCCGCAAATTGCGCGAGGGAGCGCTCGGCCACTCGGCTTGCGGCGTTTTCCAGCCGCCGAGGCTGTGGATGTAGTTCCTCAAGGCGCGCGAGCGCGGCGTCTACGTCCGCCTCGTCGAAAATTTCGCAGCGGCTAAGCAATTGGTCTTCGACGGTGAAAACGGCGGTCATGCGCCATTCCGCGTCGAAGCCCCCACTCGAGGTCCCGCTCGCCGCATGACAAACGACGGCGCCGAAATCGGTCAACCGATGAACGGTCTCAACGTACGCGTGGCTATAGGCTGCGTCGCTCATCGTGGCGCTGAGGTACGCCTTGAGATCCCCGGGCCCGATCGCGGCAAGGCTCCGATGGTCGATGTCCACGAAGTGGGGCGCCGTCGCGGGGATTTCGAGTCGATTAAGCGACGCATATGCGCGAGTGATGCCCGACCACGCATGCGCGTGGACGGCCGCTTCGCCGGCCAGGTATCGGGCGTCGAGTTCGGCGATGGCGGCCGCGCGATCGTCGAGGTTGAACACGACCTGGGCCGCGAGCCGATCGTCGCTGTCGATTTCGACGACGACGAGCAGCTCGGAGTTGAACTCGCCGTACCGCGGGTCGCCGCTCGGGGAACGCATAAGGGTGAGGGCGAGGCGTTCCCCGCGGGTCGCGATAACGGTAGAGGTGATGTTGGTCCCGGCCTCCTCAAGGGCCCGCAGATTGGCGATCACGGCGTCGCGGCCACCCCAAAACCCGGCGTTCACCATGTGATTGCGATCTTCGATGAAACTGTCGTCGGTCAGGCTCGCGGCTATCGCCGCCCAGTCGCAGGCCCCGAAGTTAGCGAAGAAGCGGCCCAATGCCCGGCTCGCCGCGTTCGCCAGTCGCGGCGTCTGGGGGTGCAATTCCTCGAAGCGGGCCAGGGCGGCTTCGAGGTCCGCCTCGTCGAACAGTTCGTAACGGCTAAGCAGATCACCGTCGAAGATGGCGATCCCGATCTCCCGCCATTCGGCCTCGAATCCCTGTTGTGAAGTGCCGCGCGCCGCTTGTGTGACGACGGCCCCGCGGTCGCTCAGACGATGCACGTTTTCGATGTAGACCTTGATGTCCGGCGCGTCATCCCACAAGGCGTGAACGTAGGAGACCATGTCTCCGGTCGCGAACGATGCTCCGCGGCGGTGGTCGATGCTGACCCAGTCCGGCGTCAACTCGGCCAGTTCGTGCCTGTTGATCGCGGCGTAGGCGGCCGTGGTTAGCGACCAGGTGTGCGCATGGGCGGCTGCTTCGCCCGCACGGTAGCGGGCATCGAGTTCGGTGATGGCAGTATCGAAGTCGTTGGGGTCAAACACAACACGTGCCGCGACCCGCTCGTCGGAGTCGAGCTCAAGGACGTCTAAGACCTCAACATGGAACTCCTCGGACCGCTGCTGACTCCCAAAGGTGCGGAAGCGCCTCAGGGCGAGCCGAGATCCACGGGTCGCAATAAACTCTGACGTCGCGTTCACGACGCCGAGCTTGGCCAGCGCGGAAACTTCGGCGATCACGGCATCCCGGCCGCGTCGGATTCCCTCGCCCACCACCCGGCGGCGATCGTCGGTGCAAATGTCCTCGGCCACAGTCTGTCCAAGCGCGTCCCAATCACGAGCCATAAAACACGCACTGAGGCGCTCGCATACCCGCGTAGCCACATTGTCCAGTCGTGGCTTTGGCGGGTGCAGTTCGGCAAACCTCGCGAGTGCGGCGTCGAGGTCCGCCTCATCGAAGAATTCGCAGCGGTTGCCCCTGTCGCCCTCGACCATCGAAAGGGCGAGGTGCCGCCACTCGGCATCGAACCCTTCCCGCGAGACGCCACCGGCCGCACAGCTGCAGACCGCGCCGCGATCGCTCAACCGGTGTACCGCCGCGACGTAGGGTCGGACGTCCATCCCAAGCTCCCACCCGGCACGGATGTACGCGGGCAGCTCGCCAGGGGCGAACGCCGTGCCCCGGCGATGATCAATGGTCACACAATCGGGCGTCAGCGCGGGAAATTCGTTCCGGCCGACCGCGGCGTACGTCCCCGCGATGACCGACCACGTGCGCGCGTACGGCGCCGCTTCGCCTGCGAGGTACCGGGTTTCGAGCTCGGCCATGGCGGCGTCGAAGTCGTCGAGGTCGAACACGACGCGTCCCATGACCCGGTTTTCGGCGTCGATCTCAACGATGCCGAGAACCTCACTGTGGAACGCATCGGGCAGCTGCTCACGGCCCAAGAACTGGGTGCGACCGAGGAAGAGGCGGTCCCCCCGGGTCGCGATGACGTCTGACGTCATGTTCGTGATCCCGACGTCAGCCCACGCCCGCATGTTTTCGATATCGACCTGTCGACCCAGTTGCACTCCCGCGCCAACCACCCGGCGACGATCGTCACTCGAAAAGTCGTCGGCCGTCATTTCGGCCATCGCATCCCAGTCGCGCGCCGCGAAGTGCGCCAGGAAGCGCCCGCTGACCTGGCTCGCCGTGTTTTGTAGGCGCAGGGTCCGCTGGCGCCCTTCCTCGAACAGCGCGTACACCGCGTCGAGTTCAGCGGTCGCGGCGTCGAGGTCATCGAGGTCGAAGGTGATCTGCATCGCGATGTGACCGTCGTCGTCGAGGCAGAATAGCTGAAGTAGCTCCTCGCACGGAGCTCCAGCGTCTCCGTCTCCGGGGCCCACGATGAACCGGGTGAGAGCGAGGCGCTCCCCTCGCACGGCGATCACCGCGCGTCGCAGCCGCCAGGCGCCCAGCGCACGAATTTTTCGCAGCCCGCGTACCCATTCGTGAGGCGAAAGAATCGCGCGCGGAAACCCGACAATTTTGCGACGGTCCTCGGCGGAGATCTCGGTTCCGAACTGCTGCTCGGCGTCGTCCCAGGCGTCGCGGTTCAGGGCGTCATCGAGGCGACGGATCGCTATGACGCAGGCGTTGTCTGGCCCCTGCTCAAGTCTGGCGTGCTGCGCGTCAAGTTCAGCCATCGCGGCGTCGAGGTCTTCGATGTCGAAGAGCATCTCTAGTTCCACTCGACCGCCCTCGTCGAGGGCGACCAGGTGGAACATCTCGTCGTGCGGCGCACCAGGGCTGTCGTCGGCCGCGCCCACCTCGAATCGAGCGAGGGCCAAGCGCTCACCTCGCGCGGCGATGATTGTGTGGCGCAATCGCAGTGGGGTGTTCTCAAACATGCTCCGCACGTCGCTGGCGGACAGACTGTCGTGGATAAAGCCGATGACTTTGCGTCGGCTCTCGAAGCGGTGGGGCGGGTGTATCTTCTCGAGTTCGTCCCATGCTCCGCGTTCCATCGCAGTCGCCACCCGACGGAACGCTCGAGCGCAGGGGTGGTCCTGGGGCGGCCGGAGACGCTGTTCTAGGGTGTACTGCGCGTCGAGCTCGGCGGTTGCGGCATCGATGTCTTCGAGGTCGAACCACACCTGCAATGCGAATCGCCCCCCCTCGTCAAGCCCGACCACTTGAAGCATCGCGTCCTGTGGCGCATCGGAACTGAGATCTGCAGTGGTGATGTCGATTCGGAAGAGGGCAAGGCGCTCACCACGGACGGCGATGACCACCGGACGGTGTCGAACCATGCCGGCCCGCAGGTAGCGTTTCATCTCCTCGGGCCACTGACTCGATGGCAATTCGATCCGCGGAAAGCCAACGATCTTCCGGCGACTCTCGACCGAGACGCACGGGGCAAACAGCTGCTCCACTTCGTCCCATGCCTCGCGATCGATGGCATCGACCAATTGGTTGCCCGC
Source organism: Mycobacterium conspicuum (assembly GCF_010730195.1). Lineage (NCBI taxonomy): Bacteria > Bacillati > Actinomycetota > Actinomycetes > Mycobacteriales > Mycobacteriaceae > Mycobacterium > Mycobacterium conspicuum. Next base: position 4,871,474 of record NZ_AP022613.1, on the reverse strand, counting down.
CAGCAAGCAAGCGTTGGTCAGTTCGATTGGGGCTGCAGCGGCATACTGAGCGTCGAGTTCCGCGAGCGCGGCGTCGATGTCTTCGACATCGAACTTCAGTTGTAGCGCTACATGACCGTCATCGTCGAGCGCGGCTACCTGAAGCTCCTCGTCCTGCGGCGCACCCGAACTCAGATCTGCCGTGCCCAATTCCAGGCGGAAGAGGGCGAAGCGGTCGCCGCGCACGGCGAGAACCGTTTGGCGGTAGCGCACCATGCCTGCCTCCAGGTACCGGCTCATATCGTGAGGCCACTGGCTGGCTGGGACGTCTACTGGTGCGAATCCCACTATCTTCCGGCGACTTTCGACGGACACGGATGAGGCAAGGAGCTCCGTCGCCTCGTCCCACGCCTCGCGATTGACGGCATCGACGAGCCGGCTGCCTGCTACCGCGCAAGAGTTGGACGGTACGACGGACCCGGTTTCGATCCGAGACGCGTGAGGAAGGTTAGCGGTGCCCACGACGCCACTCGCTTTATCGGCAAGTGCCGCAGCCCCTTTGCGCTGGTACAGCTCGGCCGCGCGCTCGGCGGCGGCGCGCGCTCCGCGGGCGTCGCCAGCGGCCGCCAAGACCGTTGCCAGTGAAAGACACGCATCGCCGTGGTCGACCAACGCGTCGGTGCGCTCGGCGCGGCTTACCGCGTCTTCGGCGACTCGCCGTGCCTCGTCGTGGGCATTGCCGCGGGACAGCAGCTGCGCCCGAAGAATGCGCCAGGCGATCGACCCCTTCAGCGCGTGCCCGGCGAGACGCTCACTCTCCGTGCACAATTCGTCGGCCTCGTCCGCGCGGTCGAGCGCCAGGCAGGTGCGACCCAGCAGGGCGGCGGTCTCGGCGGTGTCGGCGTCCAGACCCATGCGCCGAAAACCGTTGTAGGCCTGGCGCAGATGCGGCTCGGCCGCGGCCGGGTCGCCCGCGATGAGCTCGACGATGCCGGCAAACTGTTCGACCTCGAGAAGCGCATGGCGCAGCCCGAGTTCGGTGACCGTGCGTCGGGCCGAGTCGATCATCCGTCGGGCCGCGGCGTCGCGTCCGCGGAACGCCTCCAACACCGCCTGGCACCGCGTCGACGTCGCTTCGACCGCCGGCGACTCGGTCGTGATCCGCAGCAGCCGCACCACGTCAAGGCAGCGTCCGCCCGCGCGCGGCACCGGGTTGGGTCCCCACAGCGCCGCCAGCGGCGCATTCGCCAGCACCGCGTTGACCCGGCGGTGCTCACGCGCGCGCCGCGCCGCGGTGAGCGCTTCGTCCAGGGCGATCTCGCAGTCGCCGATCCTGCCGAGGCGCGCGAGGCACCCGGCACGGACGGTGTGCGCCTTGGCTTCTCCGGCGGTATCGCCCAGCTCGGCCAGCTTCTCGGCGGCCGCGCTCACCGCGGACTCGGCCTCGTCGAGTCGGTCGGGATGGGTCAGCATCGACAGTTGGGCGTCGAAGCACGCCGCCCACGCCGCGAGACGGCCGGAACCGCGGGTGGCTTCCTGCAGTTGCGACACCGCGCCGGCCGCCGACGCCACATCACCGGCGGCCAGCAGCGCCTCGCAGCGCGCGATCAGCAGCGCGGCGACCTGCTCGTCGCGGTCGGGCAGCTCGTCGTCGATCTCCTCCAGCGCGTGCAGGGCCCGGTCGTAAAGGTCGGCGGCGCCTTCGTAGGCCAGCCGGGCCATCGCCTGGTCGGCGGCGCGGCGGCAGTACTCGACGGCCTTGGCCGCGTTGCCGGCCCACGCGCATTCGAAGTAGTGGTGCGCCAGTTCGGCGAGCAGCTCGCCCTGCTCGTCCTGGGCGCCGGGCTGCTCTTCCAGCGTCGCGGCGATGCGCTGATGCAGGCGCATGCGCCGTACCGACGGCAGCTCGGCCAGCAGCGACTGCCGGACCAGGGCGTGGTTGAACCGGTAGCGACCGCCCGGCTCCTCGATCACGATGCCGGCCTTGCACGCCTCGTCGAACGCGTCGACGAGGTCGTCGCCGACGACATGCTCGACCAGGTCCAGCGCGAACCGGCTGCCGACGACGGCGGCCGCCGCCAGGGCCTTGTTCGTCTCGGCCGGCAGCCGCGACAGTCGGCGGCTCACCGCCTCGCGCACCCCCTGCGGCAACGTGCTCGGATCCCATTGGCCGCCACTTTCTTCCACGTGGCGCAGGGCCTCGATGAGGAAGAACGGATTGCCGCCGGTGACCGACGCCAGTGCCCGGGCGAGTTTCTCGTCGTCGTAACCGGCCTCGGCGACGTAGGCGGTGACGTCGCTCTCGTCCAGGCCGCCGAGTTGAATGCGGTTCGCGGTGCCGTCACGGTGCAGGTCGGCGAGCATCGCGGCCAACGGGTGGGAGCGGTCGAGATCGGTGCTGCGGTAGGTGCCCAGGATCTGCACGCGGTTCTGCTCGCCGAAGCGCAGCAGATGGCGCAGCAGCAGCAGCGTCGGCTTGGCCGCCCAGTGCAGGTCGTCGAGGATCAGCACGACGGGCGCGCTCCTGGACGCGACGCCCAGCACCGCGACGACGGCGTCGAACAGTGCGTAGCGTTCGGTGTCGGGGTCGGCGCGGGTGGGGGCGGACAGATCGGGCACCACGTCGGTCAGGCCGGGAACCAGGGTGAGCAGCGCCTCGACGCCGCGCAGCCCGCGCAGCTTGCCGGCGCCCAGGCAGGGCACCAACGACCGCAGGGCCTCGGCGAACGGCTGATACGGGGCCCCGAGGTCCTCGTCGCACCGCCCGTAGATCACCAGCGCGCCCTGGTCGTAGGCCTGTTGGGACCATTCGCCGGCCAGCCGCGTCTTGCCGACGCCCGGTTCGCCGGCGATCAGCGCGGCGTTGGTGGCCCCGGCGAGTGCGGTCTGCCAGGCGGAGAAGAGTTGCGCGAGCTCGCGCCCGCGCCCGACGAACGGCCCGGGCCCGGCCAGCACCGAGGGCAGGGCCGGGCGCTGCACGGGCGGCTCAGTGGCGGCCGGCTCGGTACGGTCGTCGGCGGCTTGCAGCCGAAGCTCGAAGACGCGTTCCGGACGGGCAAGGTTGCGCAGTTCGCGCGTCCCCAAGTCGGCGAGCACGACGTCGTCGGGCAGGGAGTCGATGACGAGCTCGGCCGTCGCGCCCGAGCACAGGATCTGTCCTCCCGCGGCCAGCGAGCGCAACCGGGCGGCGCGGTTGACCGCGCGCCCGAAGTAGTCGCCGTCGCGGAACTCGACCTCCCCGGTGTGCAGCGCCACCCGCACACGCATCGGCTCGCGCAGCGCCCACGGCTCGCCGGAGATCGCTTCCTGCAGATCGATGGCGGCGGTGGCCGCCGCCGACGGCCGCTCGAAGACCGAGAATGTGGCGTCGCCCTCGCCGCGGGTCTTGATCAGCCGTCCGCCGCGGGAGGTTACGACCTGTTCGATGAGCTCGTCGTGGCGCGCCAGCGCCACCGCCATCGCGTCGGCGTCGGCCTCCCACGCGGCCGTCGACCCCTCGATGTCGGTCAGCAGGAACGTCACGGCGCGAGTCACGGCCGGAACATGTTGTGCGGCAGGGGTTTCCAGCGTCGCATCCTGCGCGACGATCGCGGCCTCGAGCCGGCGCAGGTCCGGCCCGGGGTCGACGCCGAGCTCTTCGGCGAGCAGCGCGCGCGCCCGTTGATAGGCGCCCAGGGCCTCGCCCTGCCGCCCGGCGCGATAGAGCGCGAGCATCAGCTGTCCCCAGCGCCGTTCGCGCAGTGGGGCGTCGGCCACAGCGCCCTCGAGTTCGCCGATGAGCTCCGCGGCCCGGCCGGTCGCCAGCAACGCGTCGGCGCGGTCCTCCGCCAACGCGGCGTGGCCCTCGATCCAGCGCGTCTTCTCCGATGTTCCGCGTCGACCCTCGGGCAGTTCGGGGATCCCGCGCCACAGCGCCAGCGCCTCCTCGAAGCGCGCCACCGCCTGGCTGGTGTCGCCCGCGGCAGCGGCGTCGCGGCCCGCCTTGGCCGCCGCCCGATAGCGCGTCGCATCCACCTCGAGCCCCTGCAGGGCCCAGCCGGTTCCCTGCGTCACCACCACGCCTTCGCCCAGGGCGCGGCGCAGCGAGGAGATGTGGGTTTGCAGGGCCTTGGCGGCGGTGCGCGGCGGTTCGTCGCCCCAGAGCAACGCGATCAGCGTGTCGGCGGACACCACCGACCCGTTATGCAGCCCGAGCATCGTGAGGATCGCGCGCGGTTTGGCGCCCGGGATAGCAACGGTTGCGCCGTCCCGGCGGACCTGCAGAGGTCCCAAAACCCCCAGCTCCACCGATGAAACACTACTCATGTCAGCAATCATCGGTGGCGCAATTCAATACCCGGTCAAGATCGAGTAAAGGGGCATTAGCGCGGACGCCTTGGCGGGGACGATCGGCAATAGGCGTCCGAGAGCGAGTCCATTGGCATATGGGCGCTACATAGCGGACGGCCTCACGTAGGTTGACGCGTTTGTGATGCCCGCCATAACCGCGGGCACACCCGACCGCAGACCCGACCCCGGACAGGCGCGCAGTCGCGATAACGACTACCTTCAGCAGTACGCACTTCGTGCGGAGCCAGCCATATCAGCCAGAGCGCAAAGGGGTTCTCGTGGCCGACACCGACGACACCGCCAAACTCGAGTACCCGGGTGGCGACATAGAACTGAACATCGTGCGCGCTACCGAAGGGAACGACGGCGTTGCGCTCGGTTCGCTGTTGGCCAAGACCGGCCTGACGACGTTTGACAACGGCTTCGTCAACACCGCCGCCTGCAAGAGCGCCATCACCTACATCGACGGCGACGCCGGCATCCTGCGTTACCGCGGGATTCCGATCGACCAGCTCGCCGAGAAGTCGACGTTTATCGAGGTCAGCTACCTGCTTATCTACGGCGAGCTGCCCAGCACCGAGCAGCTGGCCGACTTCACCAAGCGCATCCAGCTGCACACGATGCTGCACGAGGACCTCAAGCGATTCTTCGACGGCTTCCCGCGCAACGCCCACCCGATGCCGGTGCTGTCCAGCACCGTCAACGCCTTGTCGGCGTACTACCCGGATTCGCTCGACCCGGCCGACAACGAGCAGGTCGAGCTGTCGACGATCCGGTTGCTGGCCAAGCTGCCGACCATCGCCGCCTACGCCTACAAGAAGTCGATCGGTCAGCCGTTCCTGTACCCGGACAACTCGCTGTCGCTGGTGGAGAACTTCCTGCGGATGACCTTCGGGCTGCCCGCCGAGCCGTACCAGGCCGACCCCGAGATAGTACGGGCGCTGGACATGCTGCTGATCCTGCACGCGGACCACGAGCAGAACTGTTCGACGTCGACGGTGCGGTTGGTGGGATCGTCGCAAGCCAACCTGTTCACCTCGATTTCCGGCGGCATCAACGCGCTGTGGGGCCCGCTGCACGGCGGGGCCAACCAGGCGGTGCTCGAGATGCTCGAGGAGATTCGCCAGAGCGAGGACGACGTCAGCGAGTTCGTGCGCAAGGTGAAGAACAAGGAAGCCGGCGTCAAGCTGATGGGCTTCGGCCATCGCGTCTACAAGAACTACGACCCGCGTGCCCGCATCGTCAAGGAACAGGCCGACAAGATCCTGGCCAAGCTCGGCGGCGACGACGACCTGCTGGACATCGCCAAGGAACTCGAAGAGGCGGCGCTGACCGACGACTACTTCATCGAGCGCAAGCTCTACCCCAACGTCGACTTCTACACCGGCCTGATCTACCGGGCCCTCGGCTTCCCGACCCGGATGTTCACCGTGCTGTTCGCGTTGGGCCGGCTGCCCGGCTGGATCGCGCACTGGCGTGAGATGCACGACGACAGCGACAGCAAGATCGGCCGCCCGCGCCAGATCTACACCGGCTACACCGAGCGCGACTACGTGGGCATCGACGCTCGTTGACTCTGCGGCTATGGCGGAGAAGTTCGAGAAGGGCCCGCCCTCACCGCAGAGTCAATATCCCTCACCGCACACTCGATGCGGCATAGCTCACCGTCGCAGAGAAGCCAGCACGGCCATCGCGGCGTTGTGGCCGCCGATGCCCGACACCGCCCCGCCGCGGCGAGCGCCCGAGCCGCACAGCATGATTCGTTCGTGACCGGTGGCCACGCCCCATTGACGCGCGGGCGTGTCCAGCTCGTCGTCATTCTCGGCGAACGGCCACGACAGCCCGCCGTGGAAGATGTGGCCGTCGGTCATGCGCAGGGTGTTTTGCAGGTCCGCGGTGGTCGTCGTCTCGATGCACGGACGGCCGTGCCTATCGGTGAGCAGCACATCCTGAATCGGTTCGGCCAGAACGGAATTCAGCGACGCCAGCACCGCGTCGGTAAGGTCGGCGGGATCGGCGCCCAGCGAGTGCGGCGTGTGCAGCCCGAACACCGTCATGGTATGCGCGCCGGAGTCGCGCAGCGCGGCCGACAGGATGCTCGGATCGGTCAGCGAATGGCAGTAGGCCTCGCAGGGCAACGGGTCCGGTAGCTGACCCGCGACGGCCTGCGAGTAGGCCGCATCCAGTTGGGTCCAGATCTCGTTGACGTGAAACGTCCCGGCGAAAGCCTGCTCCGGCGTGACGCTTTCGTCGCGCAGGCGGGGCAACCGCCGCAGCACCAAGTTGACCTTGACCTGCGCGCCCTGCGCCGAGGGCGGGGGCGGCTCGCCCAACAGCTCGGCCAACACCGCGGGCGTGACACCGGCCAAAACGTATTGGCCTTCGATGCGGTGCTCGTCGTCACCCGAAAGACGGTATCGCACCTCGCCATCCGGGCTTATCGCGTAAACGTCTGCGCCGGTGCTGATTTCGGCGCCATAGCCCTGGGCGGCGGCGGCCAGGGCCGTGGTCACCGCGCCCATCCCGCCGACGGGCACCTTCCAATCCCCGCCGAGCAGGTGATAGAGGAAGCAGATGTTCTGCCGCAGCGACGGGTCGTCGAGGCGAGCGAAGGTGCCGATCAGCGCGTCGGTGGCGATCACGCCGCGGATCAGGTCGTCGCGCACCGCGTCGGCGATGGCGCGCCCGATCGGCGCTTCGGTGATCGCGCGCCAGGCCGCCGCGTCGCCGACGCGCCGGCGGGCCTGCTCGCGAGTGAGCAGCGGTTCGAGCAGCGTGGGCCAGAGTTTGTCGGTCACCAGGGCGCAGCGGCGGTAGAACTGCGCGGCCTCCGGGATGCCTTGCGCGCCGACGAGCAGCCCGGTGCGACCGGCCGTGCCCGGGTCGGGGGTGTAGGACGAGAACGGCCGCTGCGCCAATCGCACCGCCGCGCCCAGGTCCTCGACGATGCGCGGCGGCAGCAAGCTGACCAAATACGAATAACGTGACACGCGGACGTCGACACCGTCGAAGGCCGCCGCCGACACCGCGGCCCCGCCGACGTGGCCCAGCCGCTCCAGCAACCGCACCCGCAGGCCCGCTTGGGCCAGGTAACCGGCCGCGACCAGACCGTTGTGCCCGCCGCCCACGATGACGACGTCGGTCATCGTCAGCCCAGGTAGCCCTCGACCTGGTCCTCCGGGCGCACTGCGGCCTCGCGCGGGTCGCCGCCGGTCTCGCGCAACGCCCGACGCTGCCGCAACAGGTCCCAGCACTGGTCGAGTTCGACCTCGACGCGGCGCAGGCGATCGTGCTCCTCGGACTCGGTGATGTCGTGGTGCTGCAGCCGCGAGCGCAGGTCTTTCTCCTCGGTTACCAAGTCGCGGATGCGTGCCAGGGTGTCGCTATCGGTCGGTCCACTCATTGCTCTAGTGTGCCCGAGTAGCACCGGAAGGAGCGAATGGTGGGTTTCGGGTCATGGCGAGCACCGCGCGTTCGGTCGCGTGGCTTCGCCTGGCTCACGGGCCTGGTGGTTATCCCGTTGCTGACAGCCGCAATCGGCTACGCGGCCTACGATCACCCATCCTCTGGCGCCGGGCCGAGCACCGCGGCGCCGTCGCCCACATCGTCGACCAAGCTCGCTGCCCCGAAGTTGTCCCTGGCGCCCTTTTCAATTAGCCGCAGCGGCAACAACATAACGCTCAGCGGCAATCTTCCCGACGACTCGGCCAAAGCGGAGCTGATGAAATCGCTCAAAGGCGCGCTGGGTCCGGCCGTCAACGTCGTCGACCAAATCAAGATCGACCCCAGCGTCACCGCGCTCGACTTCTCAAAGGCGGGACCGCTTTTCACCGACAGCGCGTCGATCACCGACTTCAACCTCACCGTCAACGGGGACACCGTCACGCTGGCCGGCACCGCCGCATCGGCGGACCAGAAAAATTCGATCGACCAGGAGGCGACGCACACCTGGTCGAATCTGAATGTCGTTGACCGCCTTGTGGTTAACGCGCCACCCCCACCGCCCGGTGCGCCACCGCCACCGCCGCCGCCGGCCAACCCCTGCGACAACCTGCAAGCGGCTATCAATGCCGTGACGGGCGGGCCGGTTACGTTTGCGGCCGACGGCGTCAGCCTGACCCCGGCCGACGACCAGATGCTGAGCCAGGTGGCCGACAAGCTCAAGGCGTGTCCGAACGCTCACAGCACGATCAACGGCTACACCGACAATACGGGCACCGAGGGCATCAACATTCCGCTGAGCTCGCAGCGGGCCAACATGGTCGCGGACTTCCTGGTTGCCCACGGCGTCGCGCGCGATCACCTTGTCGTGCATGGCCTGGGTTCGATCAACCCGGTCGCCAGCAACGACACGCCCGATGGTCGCGCCAAGAATCGCCGCGTCGAAATCGTGGTCGGCTAAGGAGAATTCGGCATGGACTTCGTGATCCAGTGGCTGTGGTACCTGCTGGCGTTTGTGGCGGGCTCCGCGGTTGCCTGGGCGATTGCGAGGTTCGCGCGGTGATGCAGCACGTGCACTGGTGGCTTTTCGCGCTGTCCTTTTTCCTTGGCTTGGCGTTGACATTCGCGCTGCTTCGAAAGGGTGCGCCGACGGCGGAGCCTGAAACGCCGACGACGAAGATCGTCGTCGCCCCCGCGAAAGAGGAGCCGCCGACCACCAAGATCCCCGTCGCCCCCAAGAAAGAGGAGCCACCGACCACCAAGATTCCCGTCGCCCCCACCAAAGAAGAAACGCCGACCACCAAAATCCCGACGGTGCCCTTCGCGCCGTACGGCGCGGGCTCGGCGCGCGCGGGCGCCGACGGCGCCGGACCGGCGGGATGGCTGGTCAAGGGCCGCTCTGACACCAGGCACTACTACACGCCCGACGATGCGGCCTACGAGCGGACCGTCGCCCAGGTCTGGTTCAGAGACGAGGAAACCGCGCGGCGGGCCTATTTCACGCCGGGGCGCAAGGGCTCGAAGAAATAACGCGGGCTAGCAGGGGGCGGGCAGATCCAGCAGCAGCCGCGCGCCGCCCAGCGGGCTGTCGTGCAGCGACGCCGTGCCGCCGTGCAGGTGGGCTTGCTGGGCCACCAACGCCAGCCCCAGACCCGACCCCGAATGGGAGGCGGTCGATCCCCGGGAGAATCGCTCGAACACCACGTCACGCTCGGCCTCGGGCACCCCGCTGCCGTTGTCGTCCACCGCGATCTCCACGCCCTCGCGCGAGCTGACCGCCGACAGCTGGACCCGGGTGGCGCCGCCGTGTTTGACGGCGTTGGCGATCGCGTTGTCGACGGCGAGGCGCAACCCGGCCGGCATCCCGACGATGATGCAGGTCGGCGAGGGCACCAGGGAAACGTCGAGGTCGGGGTAGATCCGCATGGCGTCGTGCGCGGCGCGGTCGAGCAGCTCGGTGATGTCGACCGGGACATGGTCGTCGGACGTCGAAAGTTCGCCCTGGGCCAGCCGCTCCAGCGCGCTCAGGGTGGCCTCGATCCGCGATTGGGTGCGGATGACGTCGTGCAGCACTTCCTTGCGCTGGTCCTCGCCCAGGTCCAGGGTGGCCAGCACCTCGAGGTTGGTGCGCATCGCGGTCAGCGGGGTGCGCAGTTCGTGCGAGGACACCGCGGCGAAGTCGCGTGCCGAGGCCAGCGCCTCCATGGTCCGGTTCTGCGCGTCCCAGATGCGTTGCAGCATGCCGCGCATCGCCTCGGCGATCTCGACGGCTTCGCTGGCGCCGTGAACCTCGACGCGCGGCGCCTCGTCGCCGGCCTCGATCGCGCGGGTCTGCTGGGCGAGCTGCTTGAACGGGCGCACCGCGAACGCCGCCAGCAGCCAGGCGAACACCGCCGCCGCGACGATGGCGAATCCGCAGATCAGCAACACCCGGCGGTGCAGGTTGTTGGTCTCGGCGATGGTGGTGTCATACGTCGCGCCGACGGCCAGCGACGTCGGCCCGGGGCCCGGGACGTTCACCGTGCGCACCCGGTAGCGCACCCCGTGGATGTAGGTGTCGGCGTAGCCGAGCGGCAGATCGGGCAGCGTGATGTTGGAGTTCGACTTGATCAGGTCGGCGCGCCGGACCGTGATCAGGGCGCCCCGGTCGTTGGGGGAGCGCGGGATTTCGTCGATGCCGCGCGGGATGAACGGGATGGCGAAGCCCGCGGCCTCGTCGAGCCGGCGGTCCAGGCGCTCCTTGCGGTCGTTGGTGATTCCCACCCAGACCACGACGCCGACGATGAGCACCGGGATGGCCGCGCCGATGGCCGTCGCGATCACCACCCGGGTGCGCAGCGAGGGCGTGCGGGCGAAGATCCGCGACAGGACGTTCATTTCACTTTCATTGCATGCGCAGCACGAATCCCACGCCGCGGACGGTGTGCAACAGCCGGGGACCGCCGTTGGACTCCAGCTTGCGGCGCAGGTAGCCGATGAACACGTCGACGACGTTGGTGTCGGCGGCGAAGTCGTAGCCCCACACCAGCTCGAGCAGCTGCGCGCGGGACAGCACCGCGGTCTTGTGCTCGGCCAGCACGGCCAGCAGGTCGAATTCCCGCTTGGTCAGGTCGACGTCGACGCCGTTGACCCGGGCCCGACGACCGGGGATGTCGACCTCCAGCGGGCCGACGGTGATGGTCTCCGAGGAGGACGTCGCCGTGGAGCCGCGCCTTCGCAGCAGCGCCTTGACCCGGGCCACCAGCTCGGCCAGCACGAACGGCTTGACCAGGTAGTCGTCGGCGCCGGCCTCCAGGCCCGCCACCCGATCGTCGACCGAGCTGCGCGCGGAGAGCACGCAGACCGGGACGTCGTTGTCCATCGCTCTTAAGGCGGTGACGACGCTGACGCCGTCGAGCACGGGCATGTTGATGTCGAGCACGATTGCGTCCGGCCGGGTTTCGGTGGCGCTGCGCAGGGCCTCGGCGCCGTCGACGGCGGTCGACACGTCGAAGCCGGAAAGGCGCAGGCCGCGTTCCAGCGAGGCGAGCACGTCGGAGTCGTCGTCGACGACCAAGACTCGAGGCGAGGTGGAACCAGTGTCCATAGCGCCCATTTTGCCGGATTGTCGACGCTGATTGCGGGAGGCCAGCGGCCGTCGCGGCGGGATTCTCGCGTGCGTCGGATCCCGACTGCTCAGGCCGCGCCCGCGGGGGCGGGAACCGCGGGCGCGTTCTCGTCGACGCGGCGCAGCACGGACCGGAACCGAAGCCAGATGAGCAGCGAGCCCAGCGACAGCGACCCAAGCATCGCGAACGCGGCGGGGAATCCGAAGTGCTGGGCGACCACGCCGCCCAGCACCGGACTGAGTGCTCCGCCGAGACCTTGTGCGGCCATGATGGCGCCCTGGCCGGCGTTGACGTGGCCGGTGCCGTCGAGGATGCGGGCCACCAGGCCGGGGACCGCCACCGACAGCATGCCCGCGCCGATCCCGTCGAGCACCTGCACGGGGATCACGCCCCAGGTGGTGATGATGCCGGCGGCCAGCAGCGCGCGCACCGGTAGGGCGGTGAACGCGATCAGGATCACCAGCCAGTAGCCGCGTGCCTGGGCCAGCCGCATCGCGACCAACGAGGTGACGATCATTACCCCCTGCGCGACGACCACGGTGGAGGCCACCGTGGTGAACGGGTCGGCGTGGGTGGCCACCACCGCCAGCCCGTAGAGCGGCAGCATCGCCGCGTTTCCCAGATGAAACAGCACCAGGGCCGCGGCCAGCGCCAGCAGCGGCCGGGACTCGAGCAGCACGCGCAACTTTTTGATCGGGGCTCCGACCGCGGCCCGGGCCTCTCCGCGCGCCACGTGATGGTCGATGCCAGCGGCCGGGATCGCCAGCACGGACATGATGGTCACCACCGCGAACCCGGCGGCCAGCCAGAACACGCCGGCGTATCCGGAGAGCCGGCCCACCAGCCCGGAGGCGGCCGCGCCGACCATGTTGCCGGCGTGGTTACATGCCTGGTTGCGGCCGTTTTGGACGGTGAAGCGGGCTTGGCCCACCAGGCCGAGCGTGATGCCGATCACGGCGGGGGCGATCATCGCGCCGGACATGCACATGACGGCCTGCGCGGCGGCGATGACCCAGAAATGCCGTGACGTCAGGATCACCGCCGAAGCCGCGACGGCGGACAGGCCGACCACGATGACGCAGGCCCGCTTGCGGCTGGTGGCATCGACCAACGCCCCCGCCGGCCCGACGGTGAGCATGCCGACGATCGCGCCCAGGGTGATCACCGCACCGATAGTCCCGGTGCTCCAGCCGCGGCTGGCCAGCAAGACACCCAGAAAGGGGCCCATGCCGGCCTCCATGTCGGCCATGAAGAAATTCACCGCCTGCAGCGCGGCCCGATCGCGAGCACGCGCCTGAGGCATCGACGCGTTCCGGTTCGACATGCTTCGATTTTGGCGGTGCGCGGACGGCTCGCCGCAAGTCCGCCGCGGCGCGCGGGTGGGGACCCGCCCCCACTTGGCGGACGGTGCGCCGATGGCCATAATTGGCACTCAAGGGTTGAGACTGCTAACGCGCGCAGTGAAGTGGTGCAAGGAGGAAATGTCAATGCGCGGCGCCGATTTCGCCTTAACGACCGACACCGTGGATTCCAGTCGTCCCATCCGGATCATGCTCGTCGCGCCGCCCTATTTCGATATCCCGCCAACTGGATACGGCGGCGTGGAGGCCGTCGTGGCCGACCTCGCCGACACACTCGTCGCCCGGGGGCACCAAGTCACCGTGCTCGGCGCCGGCGAAGGCGGCACGGCGGCCAAGTTCGTGCCGCTGTGGGAGCGCACCGTGCCCGACCGGCTGGGACAGCCGTACCCGGAGGTCATGCACGCGTTGAAGGTGCGCAGCGCGATCACCCGGATCGCGGCGACCGAGGGCGTCGATATCGTGCATGACCACACCTTCGCCGGCCCGATGAATGCGCCGGCCTACCACGCGCTGGGGGTGCCGACCGTGGTCACCGTGCACGGCCCCATCGACGACGACCTGTATCCCTACTATCGGGAACTCAGTGCCGACGTCTGCCTGGTGGCGATCAGCGATCGCCAGCGGGAGTTGGCGCCCGACCTCAATTGGATAGGCCGCGTGCACAATGCCCTGCGGGTCGAGGAGTGGCCATTTCAAGCCGAAAAGGACGACTACGCACTGTTTTTGGGTCGGTTTGCCCCGTACAAGGGTGCGCACTTGGCGCTGCAGGCGGCCCACGAGGCCGGGCTTCCGCTGGTGCTCGCCGGCAAGTGCAGCGAGCCCTTTGAGAGGGAGTATTTCGAGGACTGTGTCCGGCCGTTGCTGACCGACGCCGACCATGTGTTCGGTGAGGCCGATGCCGTCAGCAAGCGAAAGCTGTTGGCGCGCGCGCGTTGCCTGCTCTTCCCGATCCAGTGGGAGGAGCCGTTCGGCATCGTGATGATCGAGGCCATGGTCTGCGGCACGCCCGTCGTCGCGTTGCGCGGCGGCGCCGTGGCCGAAGTCGTGGTCGATGGCGTGACGGGCGTGGTGTGTGACCGGGCCGAGGAGCTGCCCGCCGCGATCCGTGCGGCCCGAACCCTGGATCCGCATGCCTGCCGACGCCACGTTGCCGCCAATTTCGGTGTCGCACAGTTCGGTTCGGCGTACGAAACGATCTATCGCGACGTGCTGCATCAGGCGTCCGGCGCGCGTCGGATGAGGTCTCAAGACGTCGTCGAATCTCGCCGGCGCGGCGGTCACGACTTCCGGAAGGCCACCGCGTGACCGTGCCTTCGGCACTCAACAGCGGACCTCCGGTGTCCATCGGGGTCGGCAGCGAAACGGTGACCCTCATCGAGGGGGGGACGTTCTGTTTGTCCGACCGTCGCGGAGATGTGCTCGTCGGGACCTCCCACGGATTGTTCTTCCGCGATGCGCGGGTGCTGTCGCGGTGGGAACTCAGGGTGGACGGCCAGGTCGCCGAGTCGTTGACCGTCGAGTCGGCCGAGGGGTTCGCGGCCCAGTTCATCCTGCGCAGGGCCCCGGCCGCGGGCCGCGCGGACAGCACGCTGCTGGTGGTCCGGGAGCGGCTGGTCGCCGACGGGCTGCGGGAGACGATCCGGCTGCACAACCTGGACAAAGAGAGCACGGTGGTGTTCCTCGAACTGCACGCCGACGCCGACTTCGCCGACCTGTTCGCGGTGAAGGAGGGACGCGCGCCGGTGGCGGGTGCGGAGGCGACCGTCGTCGGCGGCGAGCTGATGCTGCGGGGGCGGGCCGACAATGTGCGGGGCCTGTCGGTGGCGGCCACCGGTGATCCGGTCGTGCTGCCCGGGTCCCTGAATTGGCGGGTGGTGGTGCCGGCGGGAGGGCAGTGGCAAACGGAAATCATGGTCCAGCCGACCTGGGCCGACCGCAAAATCCGAACCCGCTTCCCGCGCGGCGAGAACGTGCAGACCAGCGCGCCGGCTCGCAAGATCGAGACGTGGCGCTACACGTCCACGACGGTCGAAACCGACCACGCCGTCCTGGCGCGGGTGCTGCGCCAGACCGAAAGCGACCTCGGCGCCCTGCTCATCCAGGACGAGGACGGCCGTAGCTGGCCGTACGTCGCGGCCGGCGCGCCATGGTTCATGACCCTGTTCGGTCGGGACAGCCTGCTGACCGCGTGGATGGCTCTTCCGCTGGACGTGGGGCTCTCGGTCGGCACCCTGCAGCGGCTGTCGGCGTCGCAGGGGCGGTGCGTCGACGCGCTCACCGAAGAGGAGCCCGGTCGCATCATGCACGAGGTGAGGCGCGGCCCGGCCAGCGCCGACGTGCTGGGCGGCAGCGTGTATTACGGCACCGCCGACGCCACCCCGCTGTTCGTGATGCTGCTCGCGGAATGCTGGCGGTGGGGCGCCGACGAAGCCGCCGTCCGGTCGTTGTTGCCCGCGGCCGACGCCGCGCTTGGCTGGGCGGAGCATTACGGCGACCGCGACGGCGACTCGTTTGTCGAATACCAGCGCGCCACCGACCGGGGCCTGATCAATCAGGGCTGGAAGGACAGCTTCAACGGCATCAACGACGCCGCCGGCCACGTCGCCGAACCGCCGATCGCGCTGTGCGAGGTGCAGGGCTATCTGTATGCGGCGCTGTTGGCGCGGGCCGAACTCGCCGAAGCGCTGGGCGAAGCGTCGCATGCTGAGCGGTTGCGCGAGCGCGCGCGCCGGTTGCAAACCCGATTCACCGAGGCGTTCTGGTTGCCCGAAAAGGGTTGGTATGCCGTCGCATTGGATGGACACAAGCGCCCGGTCGACGCGTTGACGAGCAATATCGGCCACTGCCTGTGGACCGGTATCGCGACCGACGAGCATGCCGCCGCCGTGGTGGAGCGGCTGGCGGGCGCCGAGATGGACTCCGGATTCGGGTTGCGCACGCTGGCCACGACCATGGGTGCGTACAACCCGATGAGCTACCACAACGGCTCGGTGTGGCCGCACGACACCGCGATCGCGGTGGCCGGCCTGCTGCGGTATCGCCACGTCCCCGGGGCGGTGGAGCTGGCCGAGCGGCTGACTTCCGGCCTGCTCGACGGGGCGGCGGCATTCGGTGGGCGCCTTCCCGAGTTGTTCTGCGGATTTCCCCGTTCGCAGTTCGCGTCCCCGGTGCCCTACCCCACGTCGTGCTCGCCACAGGCGTGGGCCAGCGCCGCGCCGCTGCTGCTGCTGCGGTCCTTTTTGGGCCTCGACCCGCACGTGCCGCACCGCACCCTGTCGCTGTCGCCGCGCTTGCCCGGGGAGTGGGGCAGGGTCGCGCTGACCAACCTGCGGCTGGGCGATGCGACCGTTCAGATCGAGGCCGAGGGGGAGAAGGTCGACATTCACGGTGTGGGCGACGATTGGCGGCTGGTCACGCCTGCGGATTGACACCCGAGGGTGAGGTCCGCCCTCAACGGCGGCTCAGGCCGCTCAATTGCCACGCCAGCTGCCGTCGCACGGCGGGGACGCGCGCGGCCAGGCGCATTGCCGAATTGCGGACCGGACGCAGCGGGCGAGGCAGCGTCGCCATGCGGGTCAGCCGCCCGGTCAGCTTCAGCACCTGCTCGGCGCGCCCGCGCTGGGCGGCCGCGTAGGCGTCCAAGGCGGCCTCGTCGCCGCCGTGCAACACGTTTGACAGCGCCGCGGCCAAGGCGACGGCGTCGGCGATGCCGAGGTTCATGCCCTGCCCGCCGGCCGGGCTGTGCACATGCGCGGCATCGCCCGCCAGCAGCAGTCGTCCGGCCCGGTAGCGCTCGGCGACGCGGTGGTGGATGTAAAACCGTGTGCCCCAGAGCAATTCGGTGACGCGGGTCTGTCCGGGGCCGAAGGCCCGGGTGTCGAGCAGCCGTTGGGCGAATTCCGCCGACGGGTGCTCCGGTGCGTCTTTCGTCGGCGCGACGATGCGGTAGATGTCGTCGGGCAGCGGCGCGAGCACGGTGAGGCCGTCGTTGGCGTAGAACAGGATCACCTCGTCGCGCGGCGCCTGCCCGGTCACCCGAACGTCGGCGAGCGTGAAGGATTCGGCGAATTCACCTCCGGCGAAGCCGACTCCGGCCTGTTCGCGCACCGTGCTGTGCATCCCGTCGGCGCCGACGACGTAGCCGGCCCGGATGGTGTCGCCGTCGTCGAAGGCGGCCGTGATGCCGGTCGCGTCTTGGGTGATGCGGGTCAGGGTCTTGGGCCGTAATACCTGGCCGCCGAGTTCGTGCAGCCTTTCCAGCAGCAGGTGCTCGGTGTCGGCCTGGGAGAGCATCAGCGTGTAGGGGTGCTGGGTCGGCAGCGGGCTGAAGTCGACGGGCATCAGGATGCGTGGTCCTTGGCGCATGGTGAACCGTGGGGCGATCAGCCCGGCCTTGACCATTCGGCGTGCCACGTCGAGGTCTTCGAGCACCTCCAGGGTGCGTGCGTTCACGGCGGCCGCGCGGGAAGTGTTCTGGCCCTCGGGCAGCTTGTCGACCACGATCGCGCGGTTGCCCTGGGCGATCAGGGACGCGGCCAGCGTGAGGCCGGTGGGGCCGGCGCCTACCACCAGGACGTCGGTGTCGTTCATGGTGGGCTCCTCTCTCTCGGAAAGTCAACGCTTGTTGACCTGACTCCATGGTGGCGCGCATTGGCGTGAATGTCAACAAGTGTTGGCCTACACTTGTTGACATGCGTAGAACGTCGGATGAGACCAAGGCCGTCATCCTGGCCGCCGCCCGCGAGCGGTTCGGCACCTCGGGTTTCCAGGGCGCGACGATCCGGGCCATCGCCGCCGACGCCCGGGTGGACCCCGCAATGGTGATGCGCTACTACGGCTCCAAGGACAAGCTGTTCGCCGCGGCGGCCGAGTTCGACCTCGCGTTTCCCGATTTGGCTGGGATTGGCCCTGCCGAGGTGGGGCGGTCGCTGGTGCGTCATTTCCTCGAGCGCTGGGAGGACGAGGCGCTGGTGATCCTGCTGCGGTCCAGCGCCACCAATGCCGAAGCGGCGCAACGGATGCAGGAGATCTTCGGGACGCAGTTGCGCCCGCTGGTGGCCTCCTTTGTGGCGGCTGACGAGGCCGGTGTTCGGGCCGGGCTGATCGCTTCGCAGATTCTGGGTATGGCGTTGTGCCGCTTCGTATTACAACTTCCGCCCGTCGTCGCGATGACGAACGACGAGGTCGTGGAGTGGCTTGGCCCTACGATCCAGCGCTACCTTGGTCTGTCTTAGCGGTGGCCAGTTTCGCGTTGACCAGCATCAGCGGCGCGTTGGGGTCGTGCGGCTGGGGAATCGCCGCGAGCGCGAAATCGGCGATGACGCCGGGGCGAAAGACCAGGCAGTGGGTGGACCCGCCGAACTGGAAGTAGCCGAGTTCCTCGCCCTTGGCGACGTGGTAACCCGACGCGATGTTGGGATGGACGACACAGGTGGACACGTCCGACATGCCTACCGGCACGAAGGCCACCAGTCCGATTGTCGGGTTGTCGGCCTCGATGAGGATGATCGCTCGCGCCGCCGTATGTGCCATGTAGCCTTGCGAATTCGTCGGCTCGACCGCGGCGGCGCCTTCGGAGTCGGCCTCGGAATAGTAGGTGCCGTCCTTCACGAAAGCCCGCACGATCGTGCCGGCGACGGGGCTGTGCCACCGGTGGTAGTCGGTCGCGCTGAGGAAGGCCTGATAGATGGTTCCGCTGACGAACTGGTCGGCCGCCTCGTCGTGGGCGAGCAGGTCGAGCAGCGAATAGGGCTGGCTTTTGATCCAGAATTGGTCCTGGCGTTGCACGTCGGTGGCCAGGCCGTACGGCGTCGACTCGCAGGGGTTGACGATCACGGCGTCGTCGTCGGGATCCGCGACGGGACGCTGGCCGTCCTTGAAGCGGCGGGTGAAAAAGGCGTTCCAGGAGGCGAAGCCCCAATATTGGTCGGCGGGGTCGTGCTCGAACTGCTCGATGCCGATGGCCTGTTGAGCCGCAGCGCTTTTCCAGCCCGTCGGTGACTCGTTCAGCACGTACAGCGAGTCGGGGCTGTCGAGGAATTCGCACCAGGCGTTCAGGATCTTCTTCAGCATTGCGTTGATCCGGGGGTCGCGGTACGCGGCGAACCCGGCCCGCGTGCCCATCGTCCAGTCCAGGATCGCCCCGAGCGGCGTGGCCACCATGTTGCCGCCGAATTCGGGTGCGGTCCTAAGGACCTCGTTGATCAAGCGCAGCAGCTGCGGCACGCTTTCCAGGTGCCGCGTGCGGTACTGCTTGGTGTCGGGCACCTGGGAAATCATTTGATTCATGTACATCCCGCACGACCGGATCGGTGTCGATCAGCTGCTGGAATTCGACGAGCACCGGGTGAAGCGCGACGTCCTCGCCCCGGGCCTCCGTCCGCTTGCAATGCCCGGCGAGCCACGACTCCAGATCCTCTTGTTGTTCGGGCAACCAGCCGGCCCGGCGGAGGATATCCATGGACGTCATGGCCAGTCGGATACCCGCGTCCGCGCGTTGGAATCAGGGCAAGCCGATGCTGCGGTAGCGCCGCAATCGGGTGGCGAGGCGTTCGGCGGCGGGTATTGCGCGCAGTCCGTGCACCTCGACGGCGATGGCAGCGGAGAGTCGTCGGGAAAACTCGATCGGCTCGTCGGCGGCGTCGGGATGCTCGGGCACGATCGCGTCGACGATTTTCGACTTCAGCAGATCGGCCGACCGAATGCCTTGGGCCGCAGCCAGTTCCGGTGCGTGAGCAATGTCGCGGAAGACGATCGCGCTGGCACCCTCGGGCGGGAGCGGCGCCAGCCAGCCGTGCAGCGCGGCCAGCACCCGATCGGCGGGCACCATCGCCAGCGCCGGCCCGCCGCTGCCCTGACCCAGCAGCACCGACACCGTCGGGGTGTCCAGCGTGACCAGCTCGGCCAGGCACTGCGCGATCTGGCCGGCCAGCCCGCCCTGCTCGGCCTCGGCCGACAGCGCGGGGCCGGCGGTGTCGATCACCAGCACCAGCGGCAGGCGCAGCTCGGCCGCCAGCGCCATGCCGCGCCGCGCCTCGCGCAGCGACGCGGGGCCTACCCCGCTTTTGTCTGAGCCGCCCGGACCGCGCTGCTGGCCCAGCACCACCGCGGGCTGGCCGGTGAACCGGGCCAGCGCCAGCAGCGTCGTCGCCGCCTCGCCCTGCCCGGTGCCGGACAGCAGCACTAGGTCGGTGGCGCCGTGCTTGAGCAGGTGGGCAACGCCCGGCCGGTCCGGACGCCGCGATGCCAGCACGGAGTCCCAGGCCTGGATGTCGGGTACCGGCTCGGGTGCCTGCGGCGGCGGTGGCGGTGCGGGAGCGTCGGCGATCACGGTCAGCGCACGGTCAAGCGTTCGGCGCAGGTCTTGGAGCGCGACGACGGCGTCGATCACCCCGTGCCGCTGCAGGTTCTCCGCGGTCTGGACGCCCTTGGGGAAGGGTTCGCCGTAAAGCTGTTCGTAGACCCGCGGGCCGAGGAAGCCGATCAGGGCGCCGGGCTCGGCGAAGGTGAGATGACCCAGCGAGCCCCACGATGCGAAGACCCCGCCGGTGGTGGGGTGGCGCAAGTACACCAGGTAGGGCAGATGGTCCTGTTTGTGCAGCCTGACGGCCGCCGCGATCTTCACCATCTGCAGAAACGCGACCGTGCCCTCCTGCATGCGGGTGCCACCCGAGCTCGGTGAGGCCAGCAGCGGCAGTTGTTCGGCCGTGGCGCGCTGTACCGCGGCGGTGATGCGTTCGGCTGCCGCCACCCCGATCGACCCGGCGAGGAAGTCGAATTCGCAGACCACCACCGCCACCCGGCGTCCAAATACGCGGCCCTCGCCGGTGAGCACCGACTCGTCACGGCCGGTGGTCGCCCGGGCCTCGGCGAGTTCGCGTGCGTACGACTCGTTCACCGGCAGCTTGAGCGGCGGGCTGTCCCAGCTGACGAATGAGCCCTCGTCGAGCACCGCGTCCCGCAGTTGGTCGGTCGTGATACGGCTCACCCTGTGAGGCTAGATGGCGTCGGGACGGGGCGTCCTGCGCTTATATATCCTGGCCCCCATGATCGGTGTCACCCAGGCCCAAGCGGTCACGACGATCGAGTTGCAGCGGCCCGAGCGGCGCAATGCGCTGAATTCGCAGCTGGTCGACGAGCTGCGGGAGGCCGTGCAGAAGGCCACCGCCGAGGACGTCAGGGCCGTGGTGCTGACCGGCCAGGGCACGGCGTTCTGCGCCGGCGCCGACTTGAGCGGCGACGCGTTCGCCGCCGACTACCCGGACCGGCTTATCGAGCTGCACAAGGTGATGGACGCGGCACCGATACCGGTGATCGGCTTCATCAACGGGCCCGCCATCGGGGCCGGGCTGCAGCTGGCCATGCAGTGCGATCTGCGGGTGGTGGCAGCGGATGCGTTCTTTCAGTTTCCGACGTCGAAATATGGTCTGGCTCTTGATAACTGGAGCATACGGCGGCTTTCGTCGTTGGTCGGTCACGGCCGCGCCCGCGCGATGCTGCTCAGCGCCGAGAAGCTGACCGCCGACACGGCGCTGCAGACCGGGATGGCCAACCGGATCGGCACCCTAGCCGACGCGCAGGCCTGGGCTG
The DNA here is from genome assembly GCF_010730195.1 of Mycobacterium conspicuum. Lineage (NCBI taxonomy): Bacteria > Bacillati > Actinomycetota > Actinomycetes > Mycobacteriales > Mycobacteriaceae > Mycobacterium > Mycobacterium conspicuum. Next base: position 4,850,167 of record NZ_AP022613.1, on the reverse strand, counting down.
CCGAGATCGCCGGCCTGGCGCCGCTGGCGATCCAGCATGCCAAGCGCGTGCTCAATGATGACGGCTCCATCGAGGAGCCGTGGCCGGAGCACAAGGAGCTCTTCGACAAGGCTTGGGGCAGCCAGGATGTGATCGAGGCGCAGGTCGCCCGGGTGGAGAAGCGACCGCCGAAGTTCCAAGGAGCTTAGGGGGGTTCATGCTGCGCTCAGCGCTGCGACTTGCCGCCGGCGCAGCCTCGCTGGCCGGGGGCGGGTGGCTGTTGCGGGCGCTGCACGGTTCGTTCACGGCGGTCGGCGGCGATCCCGCAGCGATTGCGGCTGTGTGCGCCGGGTCTCCCCACTACCGCGACGGCGTCTTCGAAAACCTGGATCCCGCGTCGGTAAGCCTCATGGACGGCGAGCAATTGGCTCTCATCGCGTGGGAGTTGCTCGGCCCCCGCAGCGAAAGCCGACCCAAGGGGCCGATCCCGCTGGCCGCCCCGGCGATCTACCGCGGTGACGCCAGCCGGCTTGCCGTCAGCTGGTTCGGTCATTCGACGGCATTGGTGGAGATCGACGGCTACCGTGTGCTCACCGATCCGGTGTGGAGTGATCGCTGTTCGCCATCGGATCTCGTTGGGCCGCAACGGCTTCACCCTCCGCCGGTGCAGCTGGAAGGCCTGCCCGCCGTCGACGCGGTGATCATCAGCCATGACCACTACGACCACCTCGATATCGACACGGTGCTGGCGCTGGTCCGCACGCAGCGGGCCCCGTTCTTCGTGCCGCTCGGCGTCGGCGCACACCTGCGCGCGTGGGGCGTCCCCGAGCATCGCATCGTCGAACTCGACTGGAATCAAAGCGCTAAGGTCGACGAGCTCACCGTCGTCTGCGTGCCGGCGCGGCATTTCTCGGGACGCTTCTTCACCCGCAACAACACGCTGTGGGCGTCCTGGGCGCTGATCGGCCCGTCGCAGCGGGCGTATTTCGGCGGCGACACCGGCTACACCAAGAGCTTCGCGCAGATCGGCGACGACCACGGGCCGTTCGACCTGACGCTGTTGCCCATCGGCGCCTACAACACGGCGTGGCCGGACATTCACATGAATCCCGAGGAGGCGGTGCGGGCGCACCTGGACGTCACCGATTCGGGCTCAGGGCTTTTGGTCCCGATCCACTGGGGCACCTTCCGGCTGGCGCCGCATCCGTGGGCCGAGCCGGTGGAGCGCGTGCTTGCCGCGGCCGAGCCCTCGCAGGTGCAGGTGGCGGTGCCGCTGCCGGGCCAGCGCATCGATCCGGCCGGGCCGTTGCGGTTCAACCCGTGGTGGCGGCTCTGAACTAAAGTTCGGCCATGCCGAAACACGCTGCGGTGGTCGTTCTGGTCCTATTAATACTCACCGGATGCCGACCGGGGCCGCCGGTGGCCGTGTCGCCGCCCTCCCCTTCGCGGTTGTCCGATGCGCCTCCCTCCGAGGTGTCCGGCGTCGACATCCCCGCGGGCCGCATCGACGACGCGGTAGCCAAGGTCGACGGCCTGGTTGCCGACCTGATGAAAAGCAGCGGCATCCCCGGCATGGCGGTGGCGATCGTGCACGGCGGAAAGACGCTGTACGCCAAGGGCTTTGGTGTTCGGGATGCGAGCAAAGGTGATGGCGCGGACAACAAGGTCGACGCCGATACCGTGTTCCAGTTGGCGTCGATCTCGAAATCGGTGGGTGCGACCGTGGTGGCTCATGAAGTCACCGACAACGTGGTCGGCTGGGACACGCCGGTGGTGGGCAAGCTGCCGTGGTTCGCGTTGTCCGATCCCTACGTCACCAGCACCGTGACCGTCGCCGACCTGTACTCGCATCGGTCCGGGCTGCCCGATCACGCCGGTGACCAACTGGAGGACATGGGCTACGACCAACGCCAGACGCTGGAACGGATGCGGCACCTGCCGCTGGCGCCGTTTCGAATCAGCTACGCCTACACCAACTTCGGCCTGACCGCCGCCGCCGAAGCGGTGGCCGCCGCGGCCGGCACACCGTGGGCGGACCTGTCCGACGAGGTGCTGTATCGCCCGCTGGGGATGGCGTCGACCAGTTCGCGGTTCGCCGATTTCCTCGCCCGGCCCAATCACGCCGTCAACCACGTCAAGGTCGGGGACAACTGGGAACCGCGCTTCCAGCGCGACCCCGATCCGCAGTCTCCCGCCGCCGGGGTGAGTTCGTCGGTCAACGACATGGCCCGCTGGCTGACGATGGTGCTGGCCAACGGGACGTACGACGGCCAGCGGATCACCTCGCCGGAGGCCCTGCTGCCCGCCATCACCCCGCAGGCCGTTTCGGTGCCCCCGACGAATCCCAAGGCGCGGGCCAGTTTCTACGGTCACGGCTTCGCCGTGAACGTGAACTCGTCGGGGCGCACCACCCTCAGCCATTCCGGCGCCTTCGTGATGGGGGAGGCGACCAACTTCGTGGTGATGCCGTCCGAGGACCTCGCCATCATCGCCCTGACCAACGCCGCGCCGTTCGGCGTGCCCGAGGCGCTGACCGCGCAATTCATGGATCTGGTGCAGTACGGCCAGATCCGCGAGGACTGGGCGGCGCTGTACAAGAAGGCGATCGGTTCGATCAACAACCCGGAGGGCTCGCTGGTCGGCAAGCGGCCCCCGGAGAACCCCACCCCGCCCAGGCCGCTGAACGACTACGTCGGCGTGTACAACAACGACTACTGGGGTCCGGCCACCGTGACCGCGCATGACGGCGCGCTGCAGCTGGCCCTCGGGCCGAAAAACCAGACGTTCACCCTGACGCACTGGGACAGTGACATCTTCACGTTCACGTTGACAAACGAAAACGCGCCGCCCGGAACGATTTCCAAGGCGACATTCGCCGGCAATGCGCTGAATTTGGAGTATTACGACGAGAACAAGCTGGGAACGTTCACCCGATGATCCCGGTCTTTGTGCGACCCGACACCAGCCCGGTTCCGTACGGCGGGGGTGGACGTGCGGCCGCTGCGGGCACGTTAGGCTCGGTGGCATATGGCGAAACTCTCCGGATCCATCGACGTGCCGCTGCCTCCCGAACAGGCCTGGAAGCACGCGTCGGATCTGTCCCGATATAAGGACTGGCTGACCATCCACAAGGTATGGCGCAGCCCGTTGCCCGACGTCTTGGAGAAGGGCACGGTCGTCGAGTCCTACGTCGAGGTCAAGGGCATGCCCAACCGGATCAAGTGGACGATCGTGCATTACAAGCCGCCGCACGCGATGACGCTGAACGGCGACGGTGTCGGCGGGGTGAAGGTCAAGCTGATCGCCAAGGTCGAGCCCAAAGGCGACGGCGCGGTCGTGAGCTTCAACGTGCACCTCGGCGGGCCGGCGTTGTTCGGGCCGATCGGCATGGTCGTCGCCGCGGCGCTGCGCAGCGACATCCGCGAATCGCTGCAGAACTTCGTCACGGTGTTCACCGGTCCCGACCCGAGCACCAACGGGCACCGATGAGTTTGCGGGTCGGCGGGAGTCGGTACGAGTAGCCCCGCTCCGGGGACCTACACCAAGGAGGTCATCGTGCCCATCCGTAACGGCGCTCCCGCGGGCGCCCCCTGCTGGCTCGATCTCGCGTCATCGGACGTCGAGCGCGCCCAGGACTTCTACGGCACCGTGTTCGGCTGGACGTTCGAATCCGCCGGAGCCGACTACGGCGGGTACATCAACGCCGCCAAGGACGGCCATCCCGTCGCCGGCATGATGGCCAACAACCCCGAATCGCAGCTGCCCGACGGCTGGAACACCTACTTCGACACCGCCGACATCCACGCGACGACGGCGGCGCTGACGGCGGCCGGCGGCTCGGTGTTCATGGGACCCCAGCAGGTGCCGGCCAAGGGCTTCATGGCCTTTGCGACCGACCCGGCGGGGGCGTTCTTCGGTTTGTGGCAGCCGCTGGAGCACCGCGGCTTCGAGGTGATCGGCGAAGCCGGCGCGCCGGTGTGGCACGAGCTGAGCACGCGCGATTATGGCGCCGCCGTCGACTTTTACCGCTCCGTGTTCGGGTGGCGCACCGAACAGGTCTCCGATACCGACGAATTCCGTTACACCACAGCATCTTTCGGGGATCAGCAGCTGCTCGGCGTGATGGACGGGGCGGCGTTCTTGCCCGACGGGGTGCCGTCGCAGTGGGCCGTGTACCTCGGGGCCGAGGACGTCGACAAGACGCTGCAGGTGATCACCGAGCACGGCGGCGCGGTGCTGCGTGCGGCCCAGGACACCCCGTACGGCCGGCTGGCTTCCGCGGCCGACCCGACGGGCGCGGCGTTCAACCTGTCGTCGCTGCGGGGCTGAGGTTGGGCGCGACGGCACGCTGACGTGGCGCTCAGTCGCACCGCTCACGGTCACTGTCGGCTAATCTCGCAAGCATGACTCGGCGCCTGCACCCCGGTTGGCTGGTGGCGCTGTTCGGCCTGGTCGTGTGGGGGAGCGCGTGGATGCCGTGGCTGACGACGACCGTCAACGGCGGCGGCTGGGCCAGCGCCATCGGCGGCACCCACGGCAACCTGCGACTGCCGGCGCAATTCGGCCCGGGCCAGCTCATCGTTGTGCTGTCCGCGACGCTGCTGGTGGCCGGGGCGCTGTTGGGCCGTGGCCTGTCGGGGCGGTTGGGTTCCGTTGCCGCACTAATCATTTCGCTGCTGATCGCGGCCGTGACGGTGTGGTATTACAGGCTCAATGTCAGCCCGCCGGTGGCGGCGGAATATGGGCTGTATGTCGGTGCGGTCGGCGCGGTGTGCGCGGTGCTCTGCTCGGTGTGGGCCGTGGGCGCCGCGCTGACGGCTGGCCGAGCCAGCCGGTGAGGCTCAGGCCGACGGGAACGCGTGGCTGCCCGAGGCACCGCTATCGGCGGGCTCGTTGACGCCATAGACGAAGGGCGCGAACACCACTTCGCGCCCGTCCGGGTCGCGGTAGGTGACGGCTCCCGTCGCCTCCCAGTACGGATGCTGCTCAACGGGTTTCAGCCCGGCCTGCTGCAGGCGGGTGATCGCCAGCTGCTGTGCCTGCCTGTCGGGGAAATAGAGGCAGAGCTGTTCGTGGCTGTCTACGGCGACGGTGTCGACGGCCTCGACGATCTCCATCGTCAGGTTCCAGCTGGGCAGGCCGAAGATCGCGCCGTTGCTGCCGTAGCTGGCCGCGAACGTCTCGTACAACGGCAGGCCGACCAGCTCACGGTAAAACCGCACCGTCTCTTCGAAATGAGACGAGCGGCGCGCGAAGCGGATGGAGCCTATCGGTGCCAGCTCCTTGGGCCAATGCGTATTCCGATGCTTGTTTTGTTCCACCGTTACTCCCATGCATGCTCATATGGGTCTGGGTTACACGTTCCAGCGCCGCAATTCCGGACCCGCTACCCAGGCCGAATGTGTGCCACTGGAAACCCGTTCCGGCAGTTGCAGTTTGCACACCGGACCGTCGGCGACCCGGGCGGCGTCGAAGACCAGGCAGTAGGACGCGTCGGCGTTCATGTCGGTGGTCACCGTGACGAGGTAGCCGTCGTCCTCGCTCTTGCTGCCCACCCTGGGCGCCATCTGCGTCTCGCTGCCGTAGACACCTTCGCCGAACGAATAGCCCTCAACCCCACCGGTGTGCAGGTCGTGTTTCACCAGCCCGTCGAACAAAAACCAGCTCGGCTTACCGGTTGCGGCATACGTGTAGCGGTAGGGTCCGCCCGCGTAGTCGGCGTTGATCGTGCCGAACTCGGTGATCGCCTCGCACAATTGCTCTTCTTTCACCGCGCCGGTGACCAGGTTGAAGCGCCACCGGTGCAGGCGGGTCTGCAGACGATCGAGCGCTAGAAAGCGAAAAAGCTTGTCCCACTTCGATCCCCCGGTGTCCAGGGGCTGTGGCGAGCCCTCGAAGAACCCGTCCAGCACGATCTCGTCGCCGTCCTCGTAGGCGTTGGTGAAGTGCAGCACGAACGTCGGATCGGCCTCAAACCAACGGATGTCGCCGGTGGAACCTCGCCGCGGGAGGACCGCGAACCGCGACGGGATGTCCGGATAGAACCGCGGCAGGTGGATGTCGTGCTCCAGCAGCGATGGGTCCCAGAACAACGGAAAATCGTTGAGGATCACGTAGTTTTCGGTGAATGCCATGTCGTGCGGCAGCCGCGGCCCGGGCAGCGGGACGTCCACATAGTGCGCCAGCGAGTTGCCGGAGTCGACGACACCGTAGCGCATGTACGGCTCCTGCTTGCTGTAGTTGAAGAACAGCAGTTCGCCGGTCTTGTTGTCCACCTTCGGATGTGCCGACACACCCCAGTCGACGGGGAAGCCGCCGTTCCAGGTTTCCTTGCCCAGCGTGCTGGCCGAGTACGGGTCGATCCGGTACAGGTCGCCGCACTGGTAGAAGCTGGTCAACGCCACACCGCGGTGCACGATGACGTCCGTGCTCGACGCGTCCTTCATCAAAGTTCGCGCGCCCCAGCCCTGTTCGCGCTGGGCCAGTTGCACCGGCTCGGCCAGACCCGGCCACAGCGGGCCGCCCGCCTCGTTCTCGGCCAGAAAGCCGTCGGTGCGGATAAAGCGGTTGCGGTAGAACGCTTTTCCGTCACGGAAACCGACCACGTGCACCATGCCGTCGCCGTCGAACGGGTGGTAGTTCTTGAACGCGGGATGCAGCGGATTCTCGGTGTTGCGCAGATAGATGCCGTCCAAGTCACACGGGATCTCGCCCTCCACCGCGGTGAGGTCGTCGGCGTCGTACTCGGTGGTCTGGGGTCGCCACGGGCCGGTCCGGTAGGGGTGGTCGTCGTCCTCGGGCAGTGTCGAGAGAAACTTACCGACAACCTCAACGTCCATCATCAAATGCCTTTGCTGACAACGAAACTGACGGTGGTGGCCGTGCTGCCACCAAAATTCAAGGTGCCGAAGTTTCGAGCCCCTTCGACCTGGTAGTCGCCGGCGACGCCGCTGACCTGCTTTGCCGCGTCGAGCAGCATCCGCACACCGGACGCCCCGACCGGGTGTCCGCCGCCGATCAGCCCTCCGCTGGGGTTGATCGGCAGCCGGCCGCCGATCTCAATCTCGGCGTTCTCGATGGCCTTCCACGATTCCCCCGGACCGGTCAGCCCGATGTGGTCGATCGCCAGGTACTCGCTGGGCGTGAAGCAGTCGTGCACCTCGAACCCGTCGACGTCATCGAGGGTCACCCGCGCCCGGCGCAACGCGTCCAGTACCGCCAAGCGCACGTGTGGCAACACATAGGGGTCATCAAGAGCGCGGTCGAGTTTCTGCCGCAGCCCCAGTCCCACGGTCCGGTGTCCCCAACCGTCGATGCGAGCAACGGGGCGCGCATCCGGATGCTCGCGCAGGTAGGCGTCGCTGACCAGAACCAAACCCGCGCCGCCGTCGGTCATTTGGCTGCAGTCGAAGCGCCGCAGCCGGCCCTCGGTGATCGGGTTGATCGCATCGTCGTCGGTGATCGGGTCCGGCACGCGCCAGCCGCGGGTCTGCGCGTTGGGGTTGCGCCGCGCGTTGGCGAAGTTCAACTGCGCGATCGCGCGCAGGTGCGCGTCGTCGAGCCCGTAGCGCCGGTCGTATTCGTCGGCGACTTGGGCGAACATCGACGGCCACAGGTAGCGGGCCTCGGCTCCCTCATGCCCGGTCCACGCCGCGGCGCCCAGATGCTGGGCCGCGGTGTCGCCGGGCACCGTCTTCTCCAGTTCGATCCCGACGACGAGCGCGCTGTCGTAAGCGCCGGAGCGTAGGTCGGCCATCGCGGCCAGCGTCGCCACGCTGCCCGACGCGCACGCGGCCTCGTGCCGGGAAGCGGGCGTGTCCCACAGCCCGTCGCACACCGTGGCCGGCATCGCCCCGAGATGGCCCTGCCGGGCGAACATCTCACCGAAGGCGTTCGCGACATGGACGACCCCGATATCGGCGGCGTCCACCTTCGCCGAGGCCAGGGTGGCATCGACGACCTCCGCGGTCAGGGCGGCGAAGTCCCGGTTCTCCTTGCTGAGATTGCGCGCGAAATCGCTTTGGTATCCGCCGAGAATCCAGACGCCATCCATAACGCGCACGGTACTCCGCATCGGTGCTGTGGAGTCCGCGGTATGGGCGGTCCCGTCGGCTCTCGGGCTGAACCGACGGGACCTCGGCGAGCGCGACAGCCGGCTGCCGCCCCCAGCCTCTCAGCACGCATTGCCCCGATCACCGATTGACAAACATCCCCGGCAGACACCGAAAGCGCCGGAAAGCGCGGATGACTAATCGGCGGCGGCCGCGGCGGCGGGTCCGGCGGCGACCGTCAGACGCTGAGCATCGGCCAGGTCGACGGCCGCCAGATCGATGCCCTTGGTTTCGCGCGAGGCCAGCACGGCCAGCATGGTTATCGCCGTGCTGACCCCCAAATACCAGCCGATGGGCACCGCGGATTTGTACGTCTCGAGCAGGCGGACGGCGATGATCGGAGCCAGTGAACCGGCCACGATCGAGGTGACCTGATAACCCAGCGACACCCCGGAATAGCGCATCCGGGTGGGAAACATCTCCGCCATGGCCGCCGGCTGGGGCGCATACATGCATCCGTGGAAGACCAGACCGATGATGACCGCCGACATGATGATCGCGTTGCGTCCGCTGTCCATCATCGGAAACGCGAAGAATCCCCAGGCGAAGCCGCCGGCAGCCCCGACCAAATAGATTGGGCGCCTTCCGAATCGGTCGCTGAGACGCCCGGCCAGCGGGATGACCACGAAGTGCACGGCATGGGCAACCAGTAGCCACTGCAGGATGGCCTTGGTGTTGGCGTGCACATGCACCTTGAGATAGGTGATCGAAAAGGTGACCACCAGGTAGTACATGGTGTTTTCGCCGAGGCGCATGCCCATGGCGGTGAAGACGCCGCGCGGGTAGCGCCGGAATACCTCGACCAGACCGAGCGAGCGGGTCGTGATTTGTTGGGCTTGTCGCTGCGCTTCGACGAAGATCGGCGCGTCGGTGACCTTGGTGCGGATGTAGTAGCCGATCGCGACGACGATCGCCGACAACCAGAAGGCCACCCGCCAACCCCAGCTCAGGAAGGCCGCGTCGGGCAGGGTTGCCGTCAGGATCAGCAGCGCCACCGTGGCCAGCATGTTGCCGCCGGGCACGCCGGCCTGCGGCCAGCTGGCCCAGAAGCCGCGGCTCTGGTTGGGGCTGTGCTCGGCGACGAGCAGGACGGCGCCGCCCCATTCGCCGCCGACGGCGAAGCCCTGAATGAAGCGCAGCACCACCAGCAGGGTCGGCGCCCAGTAGCCGATCTGCGCGAACGTGGGCAGGCAGCCCATCAGAAAGGTGGCGGCGCCCACCAGCAGCAGGCTGAACTGCAGCAAGCTCTTGCGTCCGTAGCGATCACCGAGGTGGCCGAAGACGATCCCGCCGACCGGACGGGCCGCGAAGCCGACGGCGTAGGTCACGAAGGCGGCGAGGATGGCGTCGAGATCGTTGCCGCCCTTCGCGAAGAACACCTTGCTGAATACCAGCGTGGCCGCGGTGCCGTAGAGGAAGAACTCGTACCATTCGACGATGGTGCCGGCCATGGATGCGGCCACCACCCTGCGAAGGTATGCCTGTTCGCCCTCGATCCGCTTGGGCCGCAACTCATTACGCACTGTTCTCCTTGGCGAAACGCCCACCCTGGGCTCTGACCGGCGCGGATGGCAGCGTACCTGGCCTGGCGGCGTGGCGCAGGGTGTTCGCCGAGGTCGGTGCTGGGGCGGCGGGTGGGTTGGGAGCGGCTTTGACAGGCCGCCCCCGTTTTGTGGTCCAACCAACCCGCCACCGTATGGCAAATATCGGAGCCCGGAATACGGACCACCTGCACAACGAGTCACCCGCACGCCGCGCCGACGAACCGCGCCGGTCCGGAACGTGACCTCGGAATGAACGACATGCTCGACGTTAAAGGCAATGAATGTCAACGACTTTCGAAAATTCGTCTGATGGACACGAAGTCGCGCGCGTCTGCGGGACGCTCAGCGAGTCGCAGCAAATATCGTGTGTTCATGCGTGATGACGGCAACGGATGGGTGGTCTCGGCCGACGGCAATCGCCATTGGGGCCGCTACGGGGCGGCCGGTTTGTTGTTGCGTGCCCCGACGCCCGACGGCGCACCGGCGGTGCTGCTGCAACGCCGAGCGTTGTGGAGCCATCAGGGCGGCACCTGGGGGCTGCCCGGCGGCGCCCGCGACAGCCATGAAACCGCCGAGCGAGCGGCGTTGCGCGAAGCCCACGAAGAGACCGGGATCCGCGCGGATCAGATCGCGCTGCGCGGCTCGGTTGTCACTGCCGCGCCGGTCGGCACCGACTGGACCTACACCACCGTCATCGCCGAGGCCGCCGAGCTGCTGCCCGTCGTGGCTTGCGTCGAAAGCGCGGAGCTGCGCTGGGTCGCCGAGCCCGACGTGGCGGACCTGCGGTTGCATCCCGGCTTGGCCGCGAGCTGGCCGACGCTGCGCGGGATGCTGGCGCTCACGAATTAGGCACGCGGCTAGGGGCCGCCGGTGCCCCCGCTGCCGCCGGTGCCTCCGGTGCCGCCGAAGCCGCCGAGGGTGCCGATTGGGCCGGTGCCGGGGAAGCCGCTGCTGCCCGCGCCGCCGGGTCCGCCGGCGCCGCCGGTGGGCCCGGTGCCGCCGGTGCCGCCGGTGCCACCCTGGCCGCCATGCCCGCCCGTACCGGGAGTGTCCGCCGGCGTGTTGGTGGCACCACCCAGGCCGCCGCCACCGCCGGCACCGCCGACGCCGCCGGTGCCGCCAGCACCAGTGCCGGCGGTGCCGCCCGTGCCGTCGGCGCCGCCGGCACCCCCGTTGCCGCCGGCGCCGCCATCTCCGCCGTTGCCGGCGTCATTGTTGAACACGGTGTCGATGTGGCCGATGCCGCCGCTGCCGCCGACACCGCCGGCGCCGCCCTGGCCGCCGCTGCCGTTGTTTGCGCCGGCGACGGCGGAGCCGCCTTGGCCGCCCTGGCCGCCGTCGCCGCCGTTGCCGCCGGTGCCGCCGGCAGCGCCCGGCGCGCCGACGGTGGGTAGGCCGCCGATGCTGTCGAAGCCGCCGCTGCCGCCGACGTTGCCCGCGCCGCCGGTGCCGCCCGTGCCGCCCGTGCCGCCGGTGTGCCCGACGATGGTGGTGGCGCCGCCCTGGCCGCCGGCCCCGCCCGTGCCGCCGGCCCCAGCGGCGCCGAAGGTGCCGCCGCTGCCGCCGATACCGGCCAGGCCGCCAAGCCCGCCGAGGCCGCCGGCCCCGCCGGTGCCGCCGGTGCCGGCGTCGTCCGTGCCGTCGTCGGCGTAGCCGAGGCCGCCGGTGCCGCCGGTGCCGCCCTGGCCGCCGGCCCCGCCGTCGCCGTTGGTTGCACCGGTAACGGCGCTACCGCCGACGCCACCGAGGCCGCCGAAGCCGCCGCGGCCGCCGCTCGAGCTGATGCCGGTGGTCGCGCCCGTGCTGCCGGTGCCGCCTTGGCCGCCCTGGCCGCCGTCGCCGCCCTGGCCGCCGGTGTCCCCGGCGAAAGTGGTCAGGCCGCCGAAGCCGCCGGTACCGCCGTTGCCGCCGACCCCCGCGGCCCCGACGACGCCGCCCGTGCTGCCGGTACCGGCCGCGCCGGCGCTGCCGCCGTTGCCGCCGACGCCGCCGTTGCCGCCGACGCCGGCGTCGTTGGCGCCGCTGTCGGCGGCGCCCGGACCGCCGGTGCCGGCGTTGCCGCCGGCCCCGCCGGCCCCGCCGTTGCCGTTCAGGCCCGCGGTGCCGTGCGCGGCCGCCCCGCCGGATCCGCCGATCCCGCCCATGCCGCCGTCTCCGCCATTGCCGCCATTGCCGCCGACACCACTGTTCAGCCCGGCGGCGCCAATTTGACCGTTGCCGCCGACACCGCCGGCGCCGCCGGCGCCGCCGGTGCCGCCCACCCCGCCGTTGCCGGCTATCGAGCCGCCCTGCCCGCCGTTGCCGCCGTTGCCGCCGGTCCCGCCGTTGCCACCGTTGGTGCCGCTGCCGGCCGTGATCATGGAGTAGGTGCCGGCCAGCCCGGCCCCGCCGGCGCCGCCGTTACCGCCGGCCCCGCCGTTTCCGTATTCCCCGCCGTTGCCGCCGGCCCCGCCGTTGCCGCCGGTACCGCCCGGGGTAGTGGCGTTGAGGCCCGCCCCGCCCTTCCCGCCGTCGCCGCCGGTGGTGACGGCGGTGCCGTCGTTCCCGTCGGCGCCCGCGGTGCCGCCGGTGCCCCCGGTTCCGGCCGCGCCGCCGGTGCCGCCGGCGCCGAAGGTGCCGGGGTTGCCGCCATTGCCGCCGGCTCCGCCGTCGGGGTTTGCGACGGTGCCGGCCGCGCCGGTCCCGCCGGTGCCGGCCGTGCCGGCGTTGCCGCCGTTGCCGGCGGCCCCGCCGTTGCCGTTGGTGCCCGCGGTGCCGTGCGCGGCCGAGCCGCCGTTGCCGCCGTTGCCGCCGTGGCCCCCGACCCCGCCGTTGCCGCCGTTGCCGGCGTCGCCGCCGGCGCCGTTGTTGACGCCGGCCACGCCGGCCGCGCCGGGTGTGCCGAACCCACCGTTGCCCGCGGCGGCGCCGATGCCGCCGTTACCTCCGGCACCGCCGTTGCCGGATATCGAGCCGCCCTGGCCGCCGGCCCCGCCGTTGCCGCCGTCGCCGCCGTCGCCGCCGTCGCCGCCGATGGCGCCGGCCGCGCCGAACCAGCCGTTGCCGCCATTGCCGCCGGCCCCGCCGTTTCCGTATTGCCCGCCGTTGCCGCCGGCGCCGCCGTTGCCGCCATCGGCGCCCGCGGTGGTGGCGTTAAGGCCGGCCCCACCCTTGCCACCATTGCCGCCGGTGGTGACCGCGGTGCCGTCAACCCCGCTGGCGCCCGCGAGGCCGCCGGTGCCCCCGGTGCCGGCCGCGCCGCCGGTGCCGCCGGCACCGAAGGTGCCGGGGTTGCCGCCGTCGCCGCCGTCCCCGCCGTCGGGGTGCGCGGCGGTGCCGGCCGCGCCGGCCGCCGTTGCCCGGCGTGCCGGCGTTGCCGCCGTTGCCGGCCGCGCCGCCGTAGCCGTTGAGGCCCGCGGTGCCGTGCGGCGCTGCGCCGCCGGCTCCGCCGGCTCCGCCGTTGCCGCCGGCTCCGCCGTTGCCGCCGTTGCCGCCGTCGCCGCCGGCGCCGTTGTTCACGCCGGCCACGCCCGCCGCGCCGGCTGCGCCGGTGCCGCCGTTGCCTCCGGTGAGGCCGGCGCCGCCCCAACCGCCGGCGCCGCCGTTGCCCGATATCGAGCCGCCCTGGCCGCCGGCCCCGCCGTTGCCGCCGTTGCCGGCGGCCCCGCCGTCGGTGCCGTCGCCGCCCGCGGTCAGCCCGTTGGTGCCGGCCGCGCCGAACCAGCCGAGGCCGCCGTTGCCGCCGGCGCCGCCGTTGCCGACCGATCCGCCGTTGCCGCCGTTGCCGCCGTTGCCGCCATTGGCGCCGGCGGCGGCGGTGGTGTAGCCGGCTCCGCCGTTGCCGCCGTTGCCGCCGCTGGTGACCGTGGCGCCGCTATGTCCGTTGGCCCCCGGGAGGCCGCCGGTGCCCCCGGTTCCGGCCGCGCCGCCGGTGCCGCCGGCGCCGACCGCGCCGGGGTCGCCGCCGTTGCCGCCGTCTCCGCCGTCGGGGTGCGCGGCGGTGCCGGCCGCGCCTGCGCCGCCGTTGGCCGGCGCGCCGGCGTTGCCGCCGACCCCGCCGGCCCCGCCGTAGCCGTTGAGGCCCGCGGTGCCGTGCGGCGCGGCCCCGCCGGCCCCGCCAACCCGCCATTGCCGCCCGCCCCGCCGTTGCCGCCGTCGCCGCCGTCGCCGCCGGCACCGCCGTTGACACCGGCCACACCGGCCGCGCCGGCCGCGCCGGTGCCGCCGTTGCCTCCGGTGAGGCCGGCGCCGCCAAAGCCGCCGGCGCCGCCGTTGCCGGATATCGAGCCGCCCTGGCCGCCGGCGCCGCCGTTGCCGCCGTTGCCGCCCGCGCCGCCGTCGCCGCCATTAGCGCCCGGGGTGGTGGCGTTGGTGCCGGCCGCGCCGAACCAGCCGAGGCCGCCGTTGCCGCCGTTGCCGCCGTTGCCGACCGATCCGCCGTTGCCGCCCGCGCCGCCGTTGCCGCCATTGGCGCCCGCCGCGACGGTGGTGTAACCCGCTCCGCCCTTACCGCCGTTGCCGCCGGTGGTGACCGTGGCGCCGCTATGCCCGTTGGGGCCCGCGAGGCCGCCGGTGCCCCCGGTACCGGCCGCGCCGCCGGTGCCGCCGGCGCCGACCGCGCCGGGGTCGCCGCCGTTGCCGCCGGCCCCGCCGTCGGGGTGCGCGGCGGTGCCGGCCGCGCCGGCGCCGCCGTTGGCCGGCGCGCCGGCGTTGCCGCCGACCCCGCCGGCGCCGCCGTAGCCGTTGAGGCCCGCGGTGCCGTGCGGAGCGGCCCCGCCGGCTCCGCCAGCTCCGCCGTTGCCGCCGGCACCCCCATTGCCGCCGTTGCCGCCGTTGCCACCGGCGCCGTTGTTCACGCCGGCCACGCCCGCCGCGCCGACCGCGCCGGTGCCGCCATTGCCTCCGGTGAGGCCGGCGCCGCCCCAACCGCCGGCGCCGCCGTTGCCGGCTATCGAGCCGCCCTGGCCGCCGTCGCCGCCGTTGCCGCCGTTGCCGGCCGCGCCGCCGTCGCCGCCATTGGCGCCCGGGGTGGTGGCGTTGGTGCCGGCCGCGCCGAACCAGCCGAGGCCGCCGGCCCCACCGGCCCCGCCGTTTCCGTATTGTCCGCCGTTGCCGCCGGCGCCGCCGTTGCCGCCGTTAGCGCCCGCGGCGACGGTGGTGTAGCCGGCCCCGCCCGCGCCGCCGTTGCCGCTGGCTATGACGCCGCCGTTGGCTCCGTTGGGGCCCGCGAGGCCGCCGATGCCCCCGGTACCGGCCGCGCCGCCGGTGCCGCCGATGCCGACGGCGCCCGGGTCGCCGCCGTTGCCGCCGGCCCCGCCGTCGGGGTGCGCGGCGGTGCCGGCCGCGCCGGCGCCGCCGTTGCCGGCCAGACCGGCGTAGCCGCCGGCGCCGCCGGCCCCGCCGATACCGTTGGCGCCCGCTGTGCCGGCGGGCGCGGCCCCGCCGGCCCCACCGGCTCCGCCATTGCCGCCGTTGCCGCCGGCGCCGCCATTGCCGCCATTGCCGCCGGCGCCGTTGTTCACGCCGGCCACACCGGCCGCCCCGGCCATGCCCGCGCCGCCGTTGCCGCCGGCTCCGCCCGCTCCCCCAAGTCCGCCGTTGCCGCCGTGACCACTCAGCGTTCCGCCGCTACCGCCGTTCCCGCCGGCTCCGCCGTTGCCGCCGTTGGTGCCCGCCGCGCCCGCCACGCCCGCGGTGCCGGGCGCGCCGGACCCGCCGTTGCCGCCTTTGCCGCCGTTGCCGTGCATGCCGGCGTTACCCCCGTTGCCGCCGGGCAAGCCGGAACCCGCCGGCTGGGAATAGCCATTGCCGCCGTTGCCGGACAAGATCCCGCCGTCGTACCCGTCGGGGTGGGCTGCGGTCCCGTTGGCGCCGTTGCCCACCATCGGACGCCCGGTGAGCGCCTCGGTCGGTTTGTTCACCACGGCCAGCGCGCCGCGCCGCACGGCCGCCACGGCCGAAGCCTCGGCGGCCGAATACGCGGCGCCGCCATGCGCCAGCGTTTGGACAAACTGGGCGTGGAACGCGGCCGCCTGCGCGCTGAGCGCCTGGTAGTCCCGGCCATGACCAGAAAACAGCGACGCAATCGCGGCCGACACCTCATCGGCGGCTGCCGCCGCTACCTGGGTAGTCGGGGCGGCCGCCAACACATGAGCCGAGTTCAGGGACGAGCCGATGCCCGCCACATCCGCTGCGGCTGCCGCCAAAATCTCCGGTGCTGTTATGACAAATGACATTGCAGGCCTCCTACGTGGTCAATTGACCATCGAAACGGCCGCCCCGCCCACCGACCATGGGAGATATGGAGATAGCGCTATGTGGAACTGCTGTAAATATAGTGTGTCGCCCAACGCTTTTTAGCGGTCTCGATGAATTGAGCATTCGCGTTGTTCATCGGTTTTGATTTGTCCGTATTGAACTGCGCTTTTCGGGGACGACGGTTTCTGGTGGTGAGCGGCCGACCCCCGGCCGCCGCTCGGCCCGCGGCGCGCTCAGGGCCCGCGAGGGTCCCCGTCGTCAGGTCACCAGTACTGCGGGCAGTACGTGGCGACGGCCGCATCGATCGTGGCATTCACTTGATTCACATCGTCAGGGTTCTTGGCGGCGTAGTGCGCCCTGATGTTCTCCCGGCTTTGCCCCGACGCCGCCTTGGCGCAGATGTCGTGCGCTGCTTTGATTGCGCTCGCCTCCCACTGGTTTTCGGAAATCCCCGGCGTGGGCGACAGGCCATGCGATTTGAGGTTGGCGATGTAGTCCGAGTCGGCGTCCGCGTGGGCGACGCCAGGACCTGACAGCAGCGCACCGAGCGTGACTGCGATTGCCGCAACTGCCTTCACGGTTGGTGATCTCCCATCGTCTGCGGTAGCGGGGCCGGTATCCCCAGCTTGCCGTAGTAGGCGCGGTCACGGCGACGGCCGGCCTGCAAACCAAAGGATTGGCAGCACAAGAATAGGCATCGCGCCCGTACGGAGGTACCGGCAAATCGGGCCCTAGACCCTGATTTGCGCGAGATTTGAAACTATTCCGATGTTTCAAGTCCGCGCCATAGTAGGCCCGCCAAACTTGAGAATGGCGGTGGACCGAATTCGGCAACGCTTTTGCCGGCGCAAAAGCGCCTTTGAACACAACCGTGTGTTTACTAATGGCTATTTCAGCAAAGTAGGCAAGCTCACGATCGCCAAGTGAATTCCGATACAAGCCCAGCTTGTACCCCTGCAAGGACGCGACCGCTATTGCGACGCCATCGGCCGATGAACGATCAATGCCATGAACACTTCAACCAACACCAGCCACAACACGACGAACACCACCCGACCAAGCAACGTGCTGCGGCGCGGCGTGGCCGGCGCTCTGCTGGCCGCGGCGTTTGCCGCGACCGCTGCCGGTTGGGCGGCGACGGCCCACGCGGACGACAGCCCGCCGGTACCGACCGCGGGCATCTGCAAGACCGAGCTGTGGGGCTTCCTCGGCTCGCAGCGCCGCACCCTGTGCGACGGCCCGATCGCCAAGGACGGCAGTTGGAGCCGCCAGCGCACGATCTGGGTTCCTGCCCACTTCTCGACTCCGATCTGCACGTCCTACGGAGGCAGCAGCAGCTCGTGGGCGTCGCACACCAGCTGCACGGGCGGTTACTTCGTCAACCAGCATCTGGTCAGCGACGAAACCTACCCGGTGCGGCCCGACACCGTGCTGCCCGACGAACCAGGGCACTTGGGTTAAAGACTCACCTGCACAAGAAATTAAGGAGAACAACATGGCTAACTCGTCAACCATGAGCCGCAACACGTATGCGGTGATAGCCGCAGCGGCAGCGCTCGGACTGGCCGCGGCAGGTTGCAGCGGTCCGACCAACTCGGCCGCCAAGACACCGTCGCCGGCCTCCGCGGCGCAACTGCAGTCGCTGATCCCCACACCCGCGAACACGCAGCGCACCGACGGCCCGGGCTCAATTCCGGACGACGGCATCGCCCTGCACTTTCTGGTCGGCGGTGCGTCGACCGGCGTGATGGACGCCTACAAAACCGCGCTGCAGGGCAAGGGCTGGACGGTGACCGTGGTGAGTTCGGGTGGCTGGCAAGGCGCCGGCGGCGCCACCTACACCGCAACCCAGGGGGACACCTACGGCGTGTTCACGGGCGGAGGAACCGAGGCCACCACCGACGTCCATGCCTGCGCGTGGCCGTCGCGGCCCGCGAACCCCAACTGCGGCGGCAAGTAAACGCGGCAACCAACCTGGTGGCCCGGCCTCCTGCCGGGCCACCTCGCTTTCAGCCGCGACAGTCGTTGTGCCTCAAGCGTTTTGCCGTCGATACCGAAGGCGGCCGACTACGGTTGCGGGGGAGCGGGCGCCATGGGATTTCCCGCCATGCAGTCGTGAAACTCTTGGCTGCCCGGGGCGAAGTCGAAGCCACAGTTGCACTCGTGAATTTGCTGAGGGTTGGGCAGCGTATTGCAATAGTCCGTGCCGGCCGAGGCCGAGGGGACGGTCCACATCACGCCGGCGGCCAACGCTGTCGCTGCAGCGCCGAGGGCGGCCATCAACACTCTCGCCTTCATGGTGGGAGTCCTTTTCTCTGGAGACGACGGCACATTGACGTCGCTGGTTGCAGCGCGGGCAGGATCGCATCGCCAACACTGGTTCTGGCATGTTGAATTCACTCGAGACTACCCGGATCGCCCCTGCGCCGCGCTTGTTGAGTCGGAGACGGATCGCGGCTCATGATGGCGAGCGCGCGCCGTCGGTATTCCCCGCATTTCTGCGGGAACTAATTGCCACGAGCGGTTGCAGGTGGCGATCCCGATCCCGCGAGTCCTCCTTGTAGGCAGCACCTTTCAGGACTAACGCTCCACGCGTGTCACGAATGTTAAATGTAAGGCCGCTCTGCCCATCGCGGTCGAACCTGCACTTGACAGTCGTCCGCGATGCGGAGGCTCCGGCGGGAACCTGAAATATCTTGCGCCCTTGATTGAGGTAGTTCAGCGTCAATCTCTAACCTGCCGCCGAGAAACGGGGTTCGGTTCACGGAGCGAGTACTTCTTTCTGGCACTCGCTGCATTCGCTCGAAGGCACTGTGGTGACGCTGATTCGGCGTCGGCGCAACTGTACCTGCAGGCGCGGAAGAATTCGTGGGTCGTCGAGTGCGATGTCTTGCGGTTGGCCGCTAGCGTCGCGCACGACTTCGACGTGGGCATCGCAGTCCCACAGTGCTAATGATTCGCCGCTGTTATAGCCCGAGCGATAGTGAATGCCAGTGATTCCTGGTCCGGCGGGTTGGTCTTTGTAGATGGCGCGGGCCCACTGCTGGGTTAGCGAACGGGCTTCGTTGCCGTCGCCGAGTGCGGGCAGCGCGCCGATCGCCAGGGCTGCGCCTTTTGCCGCAAGGTCGAACATCGTCAGCGTGGTGGTGGGGGCGATGATCGCGACCCGGTAGTAGGGGCATATCGCCGCGACGCCGGCGTCGCCGAAAACTTCGCATGCTGAGGTCGCCAAGTCCTCGCCGACGTAGAGCACTCGTCGGCCGCTCTTGTCTTCGACCGGAGGGTCGGCGGGCAGGTGGTGGTCGAACCGCGCTTTGGGCCCGTACCGGCGGAAGGTGATGCCGTCGGGGACGTGTTTGCCTCGGTGATAGACGCGGCACCACCACCAGCGTGCTGAGGCGGCCGGTGGGTTCCACCTCCAGACTCGTTTCGCTTTGGGAAGCGGGTCGGGAGGTGGTCCGAGCGCCTTTACCATCCAGCCGCGGTGAGGTTGCGGGCGACATTGATGACCGACTGGCTGCCACGGGTGACCGCTTCCTCGCGGGGGGTGCGCCCGCCAAATTCCGGGTGCGGTCGCATGATCCAACGCGAGAGGCTCACGGGTCCGCCCGGGAAGGCCGCCTGCAGGACGTCAAGGTCGGATAGAACGCCGGTGGTGCTGTCGGGGTCGAATTGCCAACGAGGAAGCCGCCATTCACGACCCACCTTGATGCCGACTAGCTTTCGCGATTCGAGTCTGTCAGTGACGCTCTGTGAGCTAACGCCCAGCAGTTTGGCGGCGGCGTCCCTGCTAAAGCTGTTCGCGGCGAGGTCACGTCGCTGCGCGAACTGGTCGGTGAGGTCGGCAACGATTGCCTCGGCTGCGGCCACCGAGTCTGGCGCGGGCCCCCAGAAGCGCTCATTGAGGCCGTCGTCCGACGACACCGTCACGGCTCCCTCTAGCCGCGCAAGCTCGGATTCGTTGGCTTCGTTGACTAGGGCTTCCAATTCGACGCGCAACCGCGACTTGTCATCGGAGCCGGGATTAGCCGGTGAGGGTGATTCCTCAATTTTCTCGACCGCAATTATGGCCAGGCCGGCGTTCTGCAGCGCCTGTTCGAGTTGGTCGCGTCCAGGGATGTCCCACGGCAGATTCTTCGGGAGTCGGCGGGTGCCGCGGCTACCGACGGTCGTGCGCTCAACCACCAAGATTCCAGCCACATCCAAAGGATACGCAAGATATGCTACCTACGCTAGCGCGTGCGTTGGGGGCTGGCGGGCCTATTTAGAGCGCCGCGTGATCTGTGGTGATTCGGTCGTCGGGGTGCGGCGGCGGCCGGTTTCATCGAAGGCAGCGGAATCAGGGGATGCTGAACCAGTACACGACCCGTGCAGACACGGAGGGCATTCCTCCGATTCGACGTCGCAGCGCGATCGACCAGTCGCCAGACATCTGAAAAGCATCGCTGACCTGTGCAAACACCTGGTGCCCCCGGCAGGATTCGAACCTGCGACACCGGCTTTAGGAGAGCCGTGCTCTATCCCCTGAGCTACGAGGGCGGACGGGCTGAGCTTACCGGGCGACGGCTGTCGGCCATCCGATCAGCGCAGCTCCGCAATGACTTTCGCGAAGTTCTCCAGGTGGTTGTCCTGCACGGTAAAGCAGGTCAGTCCGTACTTTTCCCGGTAGCCGGACAGGGTGTCGGCCATCTCGCGGGGTGACCCGGTCAGCACCGAGCGCTGGGCCAGGATTTCGTCGTCGGTCAAATCCGGGGCGTACATGCGCGTCAACTTCAAGTCGGGCGCGCTCTCGCCGACGGCCGGCATCGCCGTGATCGCCAGGTTCAGCTCGAGCGCATCGAAGCGCTCGCCGGCGGCGTTGCGGACGAACTCGACGCGTTCGGCCATCGGGTCCTCGACGTCTTTCACCTTGGAACCGGTCAGCCCGATCAGGTCGGCGTGCCGGGCCGCGATCGTCAGCACCCGGTCGCCGTTGCCGGCGATCAGCATCGGCGAGTTCGGGTGGTGCTCCTTGAGGTATTTCGCCATGTGTTCGAGGTAGTCGACGCGGGCCCGGGCGCTGGGATAGGGCAACTCGGCGGCGTCGAACTCCTCGCGGACATAGCCGGTGCCCAGGCCGATCTCGAGGCGGCCGTCGCTGAGCACCTCCAGCGCTTGCAGATCCCTGCTCAGCAGCGCCGGCTTGTAGAACGCCGAGTTGAGCACGTACATGCTCAGCTTGAGCTTCGTGGTGGCCAGCGCCACGGTCGTCAGCGTCGGGATCGGTGCCGCCGCGCCCAGATGGTCGGGCACGCAGATGATGTCGAATCCGGCGTCCTCGGCGCGCTTCGCCAAGTCTTGCAACCTGGACCGCGATTTGAAGAAGCGGACACTCATTCCGAAGCGAAAATCCTTGGCCACCAACAACCTCCGTTGAACGATCGGACGACACTTACCACGAACGGGCCGCGGCCACCAAGCTGCGCACCAAGGCGACAGTAACCGGCGACCAGCCGTCGCGGCCGGGCAGTGGGCTGCGCGGGCTGAGACCCCGGACGCGGACCGACAGTTCCAGCTGCGTCCCGCCGCCCCGTACGCGGTTGACCGGGTTGTCCGGATGCAGGCCGCGCAGCGCGGCCGGGATCGCGTCGAGATCCGTGACGACCTGATACCCGGGCAGCTCGATGTGTCGCGCCAGATGCGCGGCCAACGCCCGATTGCGGCCACCGGCCAGCAGCTGGGTGCTGCGCCCGATCCGGCCGTAGCCGTGCAGCGAGACGGCGACGTCGACGTGATCGAGAAACTCGGCCAACCGCGCCGACTCACCCGGATCAAACCGCGCCGACGGCAGGTGGTGCGGATACCGGTTGGGATGGCGCACCACGTACACCGACGCGTCGGCGGCCTCGGCGGCGCGCTCGGCAATCAAGTCGGTCATCTGTTCCAAGCCGCCGCCGTGGATGGCGAGGAAACCAAACCGCGACCGCAACTGGCTGACCTCGACCACGCCCGGTTCGCGCAATAGCGCCGAAAAGGACTGCGGCCCAACGCCGGCCGGGGACAGCGGTCGCGGCCAGTGCGCCGGATCCCAGCGGCGCAGGAAATCGATCCAGCGTTGCGGCAGCCGGTGGTGGATGGCGCCGGCGATGATGCGTGGCAGATAGCCCGGCCGCGGCGGGCCCGGCTGCACGCGGTGGTCGATGTACACCCAGGCCGGCGACGAGCCGTCGTCGGTGCGGACGTCAAGGCGGTCACGCCGGTAGCGCACCGGCACGCCCTCGGCGCTGTCCAGGGCGGCCAGGTCGTCGTCGGAGATCTGCCAGAGCACGCCGTGCACGTCGTTCCCGGTGCAGGGCTCGACGGTGGCCACGCCGCGCTGGTTGATCAGCCAGTCGTGATCGCTCAGCACCGCCAGGCGGGGGTCGCCGGCGCCCGGGCAGCGCCGCGCCATCTGCTGCACGCACAGGTTTGACCCGTATGCGAAGTAGGGATGGCGACGCACTAAGCCAGACTAAGCGTTGCGCCCCCAGCTCAGTGGCAGACGCCGGACACCAGGCGATGCGGCGGCAGGCACCCGATACCGTGCGACGGGCCGTTCGGGTTCAGCGGGTGCGGCAGCAGCGGGTGGGGCGGCAGCCACACCGGCACCGGGGCAGGCACGATGACCGGCGGAGCGGGCACGACGACCGGCGGAGGCGGCGCGGCCGGTGGCGGAGGAGCCGCCGGGGGCGGTCCGCTGTCCGGCACTGCTACGGGTTCGGGCGCATAGGCCGGTGCCGCGACCACCGGGGCCGGGGCGGGGATGTCGGCGGGCGCCGCGATCGTCGACGCGGGGGCGGCCGGGGCCGGCGGCGCCGGAGCCGGGGCCAGCCATGCGAACGGAGCCGCGACCGCGGTGGTGGCGCTGGCGGCCGTGTTCGTGGGCTGGGGCTGCTGGTTCGGGTGGCCGAGCAGCGTGATGCCCAAGCCGGCGCTCAATCCGACGGCGGCGATCAGGCTTCCGGCCAGCACGCCCCGGCTGATGAACCACGGCTTGCGCGCCGGCGCGACCCTGTTGGTCGCGAGGTCGTCGCCGTCAGCGGCGAATCCGGCCGCATCGCTGTACGGGGCGGCAACATCGGCCGGGTTGCCGAGCGGGCTGGATGACCATGCGGACGCCACGGTGGACTCGTCACCGCGCGGCGCATGGCTGGTCGGCGCATAGCTGGTCGCTTCCAAGTCGTAGATGGTGTTCACGTGCGTTTCCTTGCTGGTCTGGGGAGCTGGTCTGAGGATCTGACACCCATAGGTTGTCGCACGCCGCTTGCAGGCTCTTCGCGAAATCCTTGCGAAATTCTTGCGTGCGCCCGCAAGCGTTTCCACCTATGCGAATCCTCCACGCAGACAACGGCACTGACTGCACGACCGGCATTGGTCAGTTTGTACGACGTGCGGTCAGTCACCGCCATCACGAAGCGGTGGTCGCATGCCCGGGACCCAATCGACGGGGTTTTCCCTACACCCGGTGTGAATATGCTGCCCTCGCGGATGCAGGGTAGCCTCCGGATGCAGGGTAGCCTCGTTGGTAGGCCGGGCCGCACATTGCGTTTCAATCGCCGTGGCAGTGGGGGATCCTTCAGACAGATGTTCCCAAAGCGAGCGGCCCGGCCGCCCTTCATCCTTCTGCATCGGATCGATCCGGGTGGACAAAACGGGAAAATCCACTTTTTTGCTCGCGAAATAGGCCGCGCCCCCAAGACGCGGGGCTACCGCTTGGTGTAGGCACTTGAGCAGAGCGCGCCATCGTGGTGTGGTGACCGCAAGCCAACACCAGCGCCTGAATTGCCAGCGGCGGCGCTGGTCGCGCTGTGCCGCGCACGGGCGCCGTGGGCTCTAGCCCTTCAGGGTCAGATAGATCAGCAGCACGTTGAGCACACTGACCAGCACCCCGACGGTCCAGCCAATCGCCGTCGTCACGGGATGGTTGCGGTCGTCGCCCATCAGCTCGCGGTCGCTGGTCAGCTTGACCAGCGGCAGCACCGCGAACGGCAGGCCGAACGACAGCACCACCTGCGACAGCACCAGCGTGCGGGTGGGATCGAAACCGATCGCCAGGATCAGCACGGCGGGGCACAGGGTGATCAGGCGGCGCGCCATCATGGGGATCGAGCGGTGCAGCAGCCCCTTCATGATCATCGCGCCGGCGTAGGCACCCACCGACGAGGACGCCAAGCCGGACGCGAGCAGTCCGACCGCGAACAGCACCGCGATCGTCGGGCCCAACGTGGCGTGGATGGCGGCATAGGCGCCCTCGATCGACGCGGTGACGTCCTGGTTGTGCAGGTTGATCGCGGCCACCAGCAACATCGCCGCATTCACCGTTCCGGCGACGGCCATCGCCAGCACCACGTCGACACGGGTGACCAGCAGCAGCCGGCGCCGTCGCGGGCCCGGCTCGGGGTGGCCGTGGCGGTCCAGCGCCAAACCGGAGTGCATGTACACGGCGTGCGGCATCACCGTCGCGCCCAGGATCGCGGCCGCCAGCAGCACGCTTTCGGTCCCGCGGAATCCCGGCAGCAGGCCGCCGAGGACGGCGCCGGGCGGGGGCGTGGCAACGAAGAAGCTCGCCGCGAACCCGATGGCGATGGTGAACAGCAGCCCGGTGATGACGCGTTCGAAAAGGATCTGGCCGCGGCGGTCCTGAATCGTCAGCAGCAGCATCGCCACCACACCGGTGATCACCCCGCCGGCCAGCAGCGGCAAGTTGAACAGGATGTGCAGGGCGATGGCCCCGCCGATGATTTCGGCGGCATCGGTGGCGATCGCGACGAGTTCGGCCTGAACCCAAAAAGCCAGCCGCAGCGGACGGCCCATCTGTTTGCCGATCGCCCGAGGTAGTGACTGCCCGGTGACCAGCCCCAGCTTCGCCGACAGGTATTGCACCAGGCCCGCCATCACGTTGGCGACGACGATGACCCACAGCAGCAGGTAGCCGTATTGCGCGCCCGAGCTGACGTTGGCCGCGACATTCCCGGGGTCGACATAGGCGATCGCCGCGACGAACGCCGGGCCGAGCAGATACCAGCTCGCCCTGAGCGAAGGCTGGGTGCCCTGCGCCACCGACCCCTCGATTCATATCCGGCTAATTAAAAAGTTAGGGTAGCCGAATACTATGCGGCGCTGATGCTCCCGCCCCCGTCGACGCGGACAACCTGTCCGGTGATGTAGCCGGCGTCGTCGTGCAGCAGCATGCAGATCACGTGCGCGATCTCCGCGGGAGTACCGACCCGACGCAACGGGATGGTGTTGAGGAAGCGGGCCTCCCGTTCCGACCCGGCCGGGCTGCGTTCGCGGTACATCTCGGTCTCGACGGGGCCCGGCGCGACGGCGTTGACGGTGATGCCGGACGAGGCGAGCTCGCCGGCCCAGATCCGGGTGCAGGTCTCCAGGGCCGCCTTGGCGGCGGCATACGGGGTGCGTTCGGGGGTGCCGAGCGTCGTCAGGCTGGTGACGTTGACGATGCGACCCCAGCCCGCGTCGATCATGCCGGGCAGCACCGCCTGCACCACCTGCACCGCGGTGCGCACGTTCAGGTCGTAGGTCGCGACGAGATCGTCCAGGTCGATCGAGCCGATGCGGCCGAACCGTGCCAGGCCGACGTTGTTGACCACGGCGTCGACCCTGCCTTCGCCGACGATCGTGTCCAGGGCTTGGGCCGTGGCGGCTTGGTCGCCGAGGTCGACCTCGTGGAACTGTCCGGGGAAATCGGCTGGCGCGCTCCGAGCGAGCCCGATGGGTTGCTGGCCGGCGGCAGCGACGCGGTCGGCGACCGCGCGCCCGATACCCTTCGAGGCTCCAGTGATCAGCACTCGTTTCGACACGCGGTTGCCAACGCTATTCGGGCCCGCGGTATTCCACGACGATGAACGAAGCCGTCGCGGCCAAACTTGCCCGGGCCGAAAAGCCTTGCCGGACCGCCCTGTCGAACCGGTCAGCCCGGCAGATACAGGCCCTTGCCGGTGATCAGGGGCAGGTCCAGCGTCGTCACGATGCCCGGCTCGGCGGCCACCACGGCCGGAATCGCGTTGACGATCCGCATTGCGGTGGCGACCAGTCCCGCGTGGTTGTGGTCGCCCTTGCGGCTGCTCAGGCAGATGTCCATGGCGTAGGACGGTTCGCCGGTGATCTCGATGCGGTACGACCCGCCGGGTTGCGCCGGCTGCGGCCACTCGGGGCACAGGTCCTCGCGCAACCGGGTGACGTGCTCGAGCACGACGGCGGGCTGGCCCTTGACCATGCCGAACACCTCGAACCGCAGCGCCGCGGCGCTGCCCTTGGGAATGTGACCCGAGGCGATGTCGAAGTCCTCGGGCGCCGGCACCCGGATGTGCGTCTGGGTGACCTCGTCGAGCTCGATGCCCAGGCCCGCCGCCAGCTGCCGGATTACCGATCCCCAGGCCAGGCTCAGCACGCCGGGCTGCAGCAGCATCGGGACGTCGTCCATCGGCTTGCCGAACCCCATCACGTCGAACATCACCGCCGCGCTGTCGTAGGTGGCGTAGTCGACGATCTCCATGCAGCGGATCTGCTGGATGTTCTGGCAGGTGCCGGCCAGCGCCAGCGGCAGCAGGTCGTTGGCGAAACCCGGGTCGATGCCGTTGACGTAGACGCTCGAATTGCCTTCGCGTGCAGCATCTTCGATCGGCTTGACGAGCTCCTCGGGGATCACCTGCCACGGGTACTGCAGAAAGACCGGGCCGCTGCCGACGATGTTGATCCCTGCCGCCAGGACGCGTCGGTAGTCCTCGACGGCCTCGGGCAGCCGGTTGTCGGCCAACGCGTTGTAGACGGCGCACTGCGGGCCGGTGGCCAGGACGGCGTCCAGGTCGGTGCTGGCCAGCACGCCGGTCGAATCCGCTAGTCCGGCAAGCTCTGCCGCGTCCTTGCCCGCCTTGGCGTCCGAGGACACCCAGACGCCGGTGAGTTCGAACTCCGGGTTGGTGATCAGTGCGCGCAACGAGTGGATGCCGACGTTGCCGGTACCGAGTTGGGCGACGGGGATGGCCATGAGCGGCTCCTTCGGGGCGGGGCTAACCGCGCATCACAGGTCGGGGACGGGGATGTCGAGGTTGGGGTAGGTGAGGCCGCCGTCGACCTCTAATGTCTTGCCGGTCAAGAACTCACCGGCGGGCGACGCCAAATACACTGCGG
Organism: Mycobacterium conspicuum; assembly: GCF_010730195.1. Lineage (NCBI taxonomy): Bacteria > Bacillati > Actinomycetota > Actinomycetes > Mycobacteriales > Mycobacteriaceae > Mycobacterium > Mycobacterium conspicuum. The sequence continues at coordinate 4,823,127 of NZ_AP022613.1, read as the reverse complement.
CAGCGGCGATGTCGCTGGGGTCGCCGAGGCGGCGCATCGGCGTCGCCTCCTCCATCGGCTTGCGCAGCTCGTCGTTGGAGGCCACCACGTCCAGCGCCGAGGTGAGGATCGACCCCGGCGCGATCGCGTTGACCCGGATGCGTGGGCACAGGTCGAGCGCGGCCAGCCGGGTGTAGTGCGACAGCGCCGCCTTGGCGGTGCCGTAGGCGGCGAACCCGCGCGCGGCCAGCCGGCCCATCGTCGAGCTGATGTTGATCACGCTGCCGCCGCCGGAGTGCTCGAGCATCAACGGCACGGCCGCCAGGGTCAACGCGTGGGCGGTGACGACGTTGAACGTGAACGCGTCCTTGAGGTCCTTGGTCGTGGTCGTCAGCAGCGTGTTGGGCATGGTGCCGCCGACATTGTTGACGACGATGTCTAGTCTGCCGAAGGCCTCGACGGCCTGGCCGGCGAGCTCGGCGGTCACGTCGGGATGAGCGAGGTCGGCGGCGACGGTGTGCGCGCGGCGGCCGCTGGCGCGGACCTTCTCGGCGACCGCGTCCAATTCGGATTGGGTGCGCGAAGCAATCACAACGTCGGCCCCTACCTCGGCGAACGCCAGCGCGATGGCCGCACCGAGGCCGCGGCCGCCACCGGTGATGACGGCGACCTTGTCGTCGAGGCGGAACTTGTCGAGGATCATGTGCGGCCTTTCTTCTTCAGCTGTCGAAAAACGTTAGCAAGCCCCGGCGCCCAAAGCTAGAACAGGTTCTAGTTTTGTTGTCGCAGCGGTTCCGTGGGGCTTCGTCGCGCGCCGTGGCCCGGACGGCCCTAATGTGTTGGTTGTGCATCTACCCGGACGTCGTTGACGGCAGGAGCGAGGCGCTGCCCGGTCAGTCACCCGCGTCTCTCGACGGCGGCGTCATGGTTCGGCCATCGATATGAGGAATTCAGTTGAAACTCAACCGATTTAGTGCCGTGCTCTGCGTGATGTCCGCCACCGCACTGCTGCTGTCGGGGTGTGGCAGTGACAATAAGGCAAGTTCGCCAAGTGGATCCTCGGGCGCGAACGTGAGCTGCGGCGGCAAGCAGACGCTCAAGGCCAGCGGATCGACGGCCCAGCAGAACGCGATGACCCGGTTCGTCAATGCGTTCGAACAGGCCTGTCCCGGTCAGTCGCTGAACTACACGCCGAACGGGTCGGGCGCCGGCATCAGCGAATTCATCGGAAACCAAACGGATTTCGCCGGGTCCGACTCTGAGCTGCTGCCGCCCGAGTACGACGCCGCCGCGCGGCGATGCGGCTCGCCGGCGTGGAACCTGCCGGTAGTGTTCGGTCCCATCGCCATCACCTACAACGTCAAGGGTGTGACGTCGTTGATTCTCGACGGCCCGACCGCGGCCAAGATCTTCAACGGCGCGATCACGACCTGGAATGATCCCGCGATCGCCGCGCTGAACCCGGGCACCGCCCTACCCGCCGAGCCGATTCGTGTCATCTTCCGCAGTGACGAGTCCGGAACCTCGGACAACTTCCAGAGATATCTCGACACGGCGTCCGGCGGCGTGTGGGGCAAGGGTGCGGGAAAGACGTTCAGGGGCGGTGTCGGCGAGGGCGCCAAGGGCAACGACGGCACCGCCGCAGCCGTCAAGAACACCGAAGGAGCCATCGGCTATGACGAATGGTCGTTCGCCCAGGCGCAACATCTCGGCATGGCCAGGATCGTCACGTCGGCCGGTCCGGACCCGGTAGCGATCAGCGCGGACTCGGTGGGGAAGACCATCGCCACGGCCTACATCATCAAAGAGGGCAACGACCTCGCCCTGGACACGATTTCGTTCTACCGGCCCAACGAGGCCGGCGCCTATCCGATCGTGCTGGCGACGTATGAGATCGTTTGCTCGAAGTATCCCGACCCCCAGGTCGGCAAGGCGGTGAAGGCGTTCCTGCAGAGCACCATCGGTGCAGGCCAGAATGGCTTGGCGGACAACGGATATGTCCCCATTCCCGACGCGTTCAAGTCGAGGTTGTCGACCGCGGTCAATGCCATTGCCTGAGCCGTGCAAGTAACGCCCGCGGCACGGGGCTCGCCCGGGTCACGTGTTTGCCATACGGTCGCTGCTTTGTAACCGGCCGCTAAGCTTCGGTCCACCTGCCGCGGTCGCATTTGTGTTTGAATCGCCGACGGCGATCGTTGGCTACCGAAAAGGAATCGAATTGAAATTCAACCGATTTAGCGCGCCACTGGCGGTCCTGGCGATCGGCGCAGTGACCCTGTCGGCGTGTGGTAGTGACAAAAACTCAAGCGCGCCAAGTTCATCGACGAGTGCGGCGGCGTCCAACGTGAGTTGCGGCGGCAAGCAGACGCTCAAGGCCAGCGGCTCGACGGCCCAGGCGAACGCGATGACCCGCTTTGTCAAGGCATTCGAACAGGCCTGCTCCGGCCAGACGCTGAACTACACGCCCAACGGTTCGGGCGCCGGGATCAAGGAATTCAACGGCAAGCAGACCGATTTCGGTGGCTCGGATTCACCGCTGAACCCGGATGAGGCCACCGCCGCCCAGCAGCGTTGCGGCGGTTCGCCGGCGTGGAACCTGCCGGTGGTGTTCGGCCCCATCGCGGTCACCTTCAACATCAACACCGTCACGTCACTGACCCTGGACGGTCCCACCTTGGCGAAGATCTTCAACGGCGCCATCACCACCTGGAACGACCCCGCGATCCAGGCGCTCAACAACGGCTTCACGTTGCCGGGCGAGCCGATTCACGTGGTGTTCCGCAACGACGAGTCGGGGACCACGGACAACTTCCAGCACTATCTCGACGCCGCGTCCAACGGCGCCTGGGGCAAGGGCGCCGGGAAGACGTTCAAGGGCGGTGTTGGCGAGGGCGCTAAGGGCAACGACGGCACGTCGGCGGCGATCAAGGCCACCGAGGGGTCGATCACCTACAACGAATGGTCGTTCGCCCAGGCGCAGCATCTGAACATGGCCAAGATCGTCAGCTCGGCCGGTCCGGATGCCGTGGCGATCAGCGCCGACTCGGTGGGCAAGACCATCGCCGGGGCCACCATCAAGGGGCAGGGTAACGATCTGGTGCTCGACACCACCTCGTTCTACAGGCCGTCGCAGGCCGGCTCGTACCCGATCGTGCTGGCGACCTACGAGATCGTCTGCTCCAAATATCCCGACGGCCAGGTCGGCACGGCCGTGAAGGCGTTCCTGCAGAGCACAATCGGCGCCGGCCAGAATGGCTTGGCGGATAACGGGTATATCCCCATTCCAGATGCGTTCAAGTCGAGATTGTCCACTGCGGTCAACGCCATTGCATGATCTGATGGTCGGATGACCCGATCGATCTCAGCGGGGCCCTGGGATCCGACCGGAACCTCGCCCGCGCTGACGACGACACGCGAGCGGGCCAAGTGGCACGGCGACCGGCTGTTCAGGCTGCTCGCCGCCGCCGCCGGATCGACGATTGTGATCGCGATCGCGCTGATCGCGGCGTTCCTGTTGATCCGCGCCGTCCCGTCGTTGCGGGCCAACCACGCGAACTTCTTCACCAGCGCCGAATTCAACACCAGCGACCCGGCCAGGCTGGCGTTCGGCATCCGCGATTTGTTGATGGTCACGGTGCTCAGTTCCGTCACGGCACTCGCGTTGGCCGTTCCGGTCGCGGTCGGGATCGCGGTGTTCCTGACGCAATACGTGCCCGCGCGGCTGTCCCGTCCCTTCGGCGGCATCGTCGATCTGTTGGCCGCGGTGCCGTCGATCATCTTCGGGTTGTGGGGGATCTTCGTGCTGGCGCCCAATCTGGAGCCGGTGGCGGAGTTCCTCAATCGCCATCTGGACTGGCTGTTCCTGTTCAAGCGGGGCAACGTTTCGCTGGCCGGCGGCGGCACCATCTTCACCGCGGGGATCGTGCTGTCGGTGATGATCCTGCCGATCATCACCTCGGTGTCGCGCGAGGTATTCCGGCAGACGCCGCGGCGCCACATCGAAGCGGCGCTGGCACTGGGAGCCACGAAGTGGGAAGTCGTGCGGATGACGGTGCTGCCCTACGGTCGCAGCGGCGTGATCGCGGCGTCGATGCTCGGGTTGGGCCGCGCTCTCGGGGAAACCGTGGCGGTGCTGGTGATCCTGCGCTCGGGCGCGCATCCGGGGCATTGGTCGCTGTTCGACGGCGGCTACACGTTCGCCTCCAAGATCGCCTCCGCGGCCTCGGAATTCAGCGCCCCGCTGCCCACGGGCGCGTACATTTCCGCGGGGTTCGCGCTGTTCGTGTTGACGTTCGTCGTCAACGCCGCCGCCCGGACGATCGCCGGCGGGAAGGTGAACGGATGAGCGTCGATACCTTAGATGCCCCGGTCAAAGCCGAGGTGTTTCGCGCCGTCAGCCTGCGGCGGCGGATCATCAACAACGTCGCGACAACGTTCTTCCTCGCCTCGTTCGTCGTGGCGCTGTTGCCGCTGGTCTGGCTGCTGTCCGTGGTCGTCGCGCGAGGGTGGCGCGCCGTGACCACCTCCAGCTGGTGGACGCATTCGTTGCACGGCGTGCTGCCGGAGGAATTCGCCGGCGGGATTTATCACGCGCTGTACGGGACGTTGGTGCAGGCCGGCGTGGCCACCGTGCTGGCCGTGCCGCTGGGCTTGATGACCGCCGTCTACCTGGTGGAATACGGGCACGGCCGGCTGGCGCGCGTGACCACCTTCATGGTCGACGTGCTCGCCGGGGTGCCCTCGATCGTGGCGGCGCTGTTCGTCTTCAGCCTGTGGATCGCCACCCTGGGGTTTCAACAGTGCGCCTTGGCGGTGTCGTTGGCGCTGGTCTTGCTGATGCTGCCGGTGGTGGTGCGCTCGGGCGAGGAAATGCTGCGGTTGGTGCCCGACGAGCTGCGAGAAGCCAGCTACGCCTTGGGCGTTCGCAAATGGACGACGATCCTGCGGATCGTCTTTCCGATCGCGATGCCGGGCATCGTCTCCGGTGTCTTGCTGTCGATCGCGCGTGTGATCGGCGAAACCGCACCGGTGCTGGTGCTGGTCGGCTACAGCCGCTCCATCAATTTCGACATCTTCAACGGCAACATGGCCTCGCTGCCGCTGCTGATCTACACCGAGCTCACCAATCCCGAGCACGCCGGTTTCCTGCGGGTGTGGGGTGCGGCGCTCACCCTGATCATCATCGTGGGCGCCGTCAATCTCACTGCCGCGGCGGTGCGGTTTGTGACCCTGCGACGGCACGGAGTGCCCGAGTTCCTCAGGGCGTGACGGCTAGGACTTCGATGCGGCCTTCTTGGCCGGTGCCTTTTTCGCCGCCTTTTTCGCGGGTGCCTTTTTGGCGGGTGATTTCTTCGCGGGCGCCTTGCCGTCACCCGAACGCGCCTTGACGCTGGCCTCCAGCTTGGCGAGCAGGTCAGACACGTCCTCGGTCTCGTCGAGCTCCTTCGGCTTCTCCTCGACGGTAAAGGCCTCTCCGCCTTCGAGTTTCGCGGCGATCAGCTCGTGCAGCTGCTCCTGGTAGTCGTCGTGGTAGCGGTCCGGGTTGAAGTCCTCGGCCATCGACTCCACCACCTGCCCGGCCATCTTGAGCTCCGCGGGCTTGACGTCGACCTTCTTGTCCAGCACGGGGAAATCCGGGTCGCGGATCTCGTCGGGCCACAACAAGGTGTGGATCACCATCACCTCGCGTTTGCCAAAGTCCTTGACCCGCAACGCCGCCAGCCGGGTCTTGTTGCGCAGCGTGAAATGTACGATCGCCATCCGGTCGGTCTCGGCCAGCGTCTTGGCAAGCAGCACATACGATTTGGACGATTTTGAGTCGGGCTCCAGGAAGTAGCTGCGGTCGTACAGCATCGGGTCGACGTCGCTGGCCGGTACGAACTCCAGCACCTCGATTTCGCGGCTGCGTCCCTCGGGCAGCGTGGCGAGGTCGTCGTCGGTGATGATGACCATCTGGCCGTCGTCGGACTCAAAGGCCCGAGCCAGATCGCCGTACTCGACAACCTCGCCGTCGACCTCGCACACCCGCTTGTAGCGAATCCGCCCGTTGTCCTTGGCGTGCACCTGATGGAACTTGATGTCGTGGTCCTCGGTGGCGCTATAGACCTTGACCGGGACGTTGACGAGCCCGAATGCGATGGAACCCTTCCAGATGGAGCGCATCCAGTCAGTATGCCCGTAGCCCCGCTAGCAAAACAGCGCGACGTCATCGCGCACCGAGACTGCGTACAGATCGCAATTCGTCGTAAAATCACGCGCTCGGCGCAGTCTCGGCGCAGAAAGGCGCGTCTAACGACGCGATGCGGCCTCCAAAGCGGCCCGATCCGGCAAGTTGGCCCCCTTGTGGGCGACGGTCAGCGCCGACGACAGGCTCGCCGCCTCAAGCGCCGCCGTCAGCGCGTCCACCCCGATCCCGCGCAACTCGGGGCGGCGGTCACCGCCCAACACGCCCCACAGCGCGTCAAGCAGGCCGGTCATGAACGAGTCACCGGCGCCGACGGTGTCGACCACCTCCACGGCACGAGTCGGTACATGCGCCTCGCCGGACGCGCAGAACCCCATCGCGCCGCGGTCGGCCATCGTCACCACCACCAGCGCCGGACCCAGCGCCAGCCAGGCGCGGGCGAGCTGTTCGGGCGGGCGAGCGGGGTCGATCCAGCGCAGGTCTTCCTCGCTGGCTTTCACGACGTCGCTGCGTTCGATGAGATGCTCGATGCGGGCGACGGCCAGGTCCCGGTCGGAGATCAGCGACGACCGCACATTGGGATCAAAGGTGACCGTGGCCGACACGCGATAGGTGTCGATCAACGCCGCCACCGCCAGGCAGCCCGGATCCTGCACGGCGGCAATCGATCCGGTATGGACGAAAAGCGGCGGCGGGACCGGCGGCGTCCCGGAAAGCCGCCAGTCCAGGTCGAACACATAGCGGGCCGACCCATCCGCCCCGATGGTCGACCGCGCGGTCGCCGTGCGCTCCGCGGTCCGGCTTTCCGAAACCAGTTGCACGCCAGCGGCTTCGACGTGATCGCTGATGCACCGGCCGTTCGCGTCGTCGGCGATGTGGGTGAGGAAGTCCACGCGGCGGCCCAGGCGACCGAGTCCGACGGCGACGTTGAGCGGACTGCCGCCGACGTGTTCGTCGCCCCCGACGATATCGATCAGCGACTCACCGATCACCAGCCCCCGGGTCATCGGAGCAAGGCCTCCAGGGTGGCCCGAGCTCCCTTGCCGTGCAACGAATCCAGCGCCCAACGGTACGCCTCGACAAAGCGGGGTTGGTGGGCCAGGTCGCAGAACAGCGCGGTGACTTCGATGAACGCAATGGGATTCTCGTGCTGCGACCGCGCGATCGGCACCAGCGAGTCCGCCAACTGGTCCACCACCTCGTAGGGTTCGCCCCACTCGTTGACACCCTCGGCGTAGCGGGCCCAGCTGGCAACCGTCGCGGCCGCCAGCCGGACCGGCCCGTCGCTGGCCAGGTTGTCGCAGATGACGGGGTACAGCCACTTGGGGATGCGGTCCGATGAATAGGCACACAGCCGCGAGATGGTGTCGCGCACGGCCGGGTTGGCGAACCGCTCAATCAACGTGCGGCCGTATTCATGCAGATCGATCCCCGGCACCGGCGGGAGCGTCGGAATGGCCTCGGTGTCGAAGTAGGAGAGCAAGAACTTGGCGAACAACGGATCCTGCGCCGCGTCGTGGACAAACTCGAAGCCGCAAAGGTGGGCGAAGTAGCACAGGCTCTGATGTCCCGCGTTGAGCATTCGCAGCTTCATCAGCTCGTACGGGCGCACATCGTCGACCATCAGCACGCCCGCCCGCTCCAGCGGTGGCCGGCCATCGGCGAAGTCGTCTTCGAGCACCCAGGCGGCGAACGGTTCGGCCACCACCGGCCACCGGTCATTGACACCGAAGTCGCGCCGAACCTCCGCGGCCATCTCCAAAGTTGTTGCCGGAGTGATGCGATCCACCATCGAGCAAGGGAACCGGCTGTGTTCCGCCACCCACGCGGCCAGCTCGGGATCGATGTGTTCGGCACTTGCGAGCACCGTACGCTTGGCGACCTCGCCGTTGTTCTCGATGTTGTCGCACGACACGATGGTCGGCGCGGGAACGCCCCGACGCCGACGCCGGTCCAACGCCTCGGCGATCAACGTGAACGCGGGCCCGTCGGGATCGCGGTATCCGCCCTCGGTGATGGTCAGCGAAATGATCCGGGTGGACGGCGCGGCCAGCAGCTCCCGCGCCGACTCCGGATCGTCGGGCGCGTAGCGATAGTCGATGATCGAACCGATCACCTCAGCATCCCGGCTGCCGTCGGGGTTTTCCAGGATCAGCGTGTAAAGCCCGTCCTGATCGGTGAGGACGTCGCGCATGGTCCAGTCCGCGGGCATCACACCGACCCCGCAGATGCCCCACTCGCGCGCCAGCCCCTGCTGCAGCAGCAGATTCAGATAGGCGGCCTGATGCGCCCGGTGGAAGTGGCCGGCGCCGATGTGCGCAATGCCGACGGTCACGCTGGCGCGGTCGTAGTTCGGCGCCTTTATCCGGCGCTCGGCGAGCCTACAGAGCTCGGCATTGTTCAGATCGATCGCATCAGCCGTCATCGGCTGCCTCCTTCCCTACGGGGGCGAGCCCCCAGTCGGCACCGTTGTCGACAGCAGGACGTCGGCAAGGGCGCGCCACGAATCGGTGATCGCGACGGCGCCGGCTTCGATCAATTCTGCTCGGCGGCATGCCCTTTCGTCGGGTTCCACGAACATCAGGTTACCGACGGTGGCGTAGCCGGCCGCGACGGCGGACGTCACGCCCGCCACGGAATCTTCGATGGCCAGCCCGTGTGCGGGTGCCACGCCCAACTCCCGGCCGGCATGCAGATACACCGCCGGGTCGGGCTTGCTGGTCGGCGTCGGAAGGGAATCCTCCGCGCTGAAGGTCACCGCCGCCGCGAAGAACGCGTCGAGGCTGGTCGCGGTGAAGCAGGCAAGCAGACGCCTGGTGGCACTGGAGCTGACGGCCGCCAGCGCGTACCGCGTCGCGAGGTCCCGCAACGGTTCGACGACCTCGGCATCGGGTGTCAGGGTGGCGGCCAGGTGAGCGGTGACCCGTTCGCGCTCTTCGCGCACCCACCGCTCGAGTTCGTCGGCGGACAACCAGTCGCCGCTCGCCAACGCGCCGGGCGAGGCGATCACCGCCGCGGGACGCCCCCGGGTCAACGCCCGATCCAGCGGCACTTCGCACTGCACCGCCAGGTCGAGCGCGGTGTTGCGGAAGTTTTTCCCGACGGCCCGCTTACGCAACTCCTCACAGCTGAGCGGGGCGGTCACGCCGAACCGGGCCAGGAAGCGATTCGTCACCTCGGTCGACGCCTCGAACGCCGGCCGCTCCGATCCGAACAGGTTGTCGTCGGCATCGCAGAGCAGGGTGGTGATGGGCGCCGGATCGAAGGCGCGCACGAATGTCAGGCTCATCGCGACACCAACTCTCGCGTGTCGCTGCGCAGGGCCTCGCGCAGCGTGGGTATCACGCCCCGCGCGTCAATATCCGCAATCATCTCGGCGAGGCGGCGCGCGAAGCCGGGAACGTGGCGGACCTCGGCGAACATCTCATGCGCCAGCAACGGATCGGGGTTGTGGCTGGCCATGGCCGCCAACTTAACCACCGGGATCGCCTGCGAGTCTTCGAGGCGCAGCTTTCGCCCCTTCAGGTCATGGCCGTGCATGTAGCGCGCCCATCCCGCCACGGCCAACATCAACAGGGTGTGCGGCCTGCCCTGCGCGATCGCCTCCTGCAGCGACGGCAGCACAAACGAGGTGATCTTGCTCGTTCCCCGTCGAGCCAGCCGCGAGAGTTGGTCACTCATCCGCGGATTGCTGAGTCGATCGAGCAACGTGCCGCGGTACTCGGCGGTGTTCATGCCGGGGACCGGGGGCAGCAGCGGCTGAATCTCGTTGCGCAGCAACGCTTCGACGTAGTCGTAGAGGACGCGGTCCTGCATCGCTTGGTCCGTGCGCTGGTAGCCGGCCAGGGTGGCCAGGCACGCGAGCGCGATGTGGGTTCCGTTGAGCAGACGGGTCTTGATCAGCTTGTGGTCGCTGACGTCGGCGACGAATTCGGCGCCGACCTCGTCGAGCGGCGGTCGGCCATTGCTGAACGCATCCTCGATCACCCACTGGCGATACGGCTCGGTGACGACCGGCCATTTGTCGGCGACGCCGAAGGTCTGCTCGACGAATCGGCACTCCGACTCCGAGGTCTGCGGGGTGATGCGGTCGACCATGGTCGACGGGAACGCGACGTGCGTGTCGATCCAGCGGGCCAGCCGGGGATCCTTCAGCGCGGCGAACGACACCAGCGCGGTTCTCGCGGGCTCGGTGTCGCCAGGGATGTTGTCGCAGCACAGCACGGTGAACGGCGCGAAGCCGGCGCGGCGACGCCGGTCGAGTGCGTCGGCCAGATATCCCCACGCGGTGGCGTAGTTGCCGGATGCGCTGGGGGATGCCAGCACGTCGGCGCGCACGTCCGGGTGGTCCGCGTCGAACTCGTCGGTGACCGGGTTCAGAAAGTATCCGTTACCTGTGATGGTCAGGCTGACGATGCGGGTTTGGGGGTCCGTCAGGGCGGCGAGCACCGCGGCGCCGTCCTTCGGCGCGTAGTGCACCGCGCCGATCGAGCCGACCACCCGCGCGTTCTGGCGGTCATGGCCGCGTGCCACGACGGTGTACAGCCCGTCTTGCGCCGAGAGCAGGTCTTTGGCCTCGCGGGAGCGCAGGCTGACGCCGGTCACTCCCCACCGGTCGGAGATGCCCGAACGGGCGAGGTCGTCGAAGTACACGGCCTGGTGTGCCCGGTGGAAGTTTCCTGCGCCGATGTGCACGACACCGCGGGCAAGGGTCGATCTGTCGTAGGTGGGTATGTCAACTCGTTGCGAGTGCAGTCGTAGGGTCGCATCACTGAGTGGGACGCCGTTGTCTGGACGCCAAGGGATTATGCGCATCAGTGCCCGCTTCCCGATCGGGCGCGGGATCTAACGCGTTCGTGTTCGATGTCACACGAAGTCACGTCGACGACATTTTGCGTGGTGGGCGCACATCATTGCTGCTCAAACGCGTAGGTTGATGTCATGGCGTCGCAGGTGAAGCTCACCAACGCCGACAAGGTGCTCTACCCGGCCACCGGAACCACCAAGCGCGACGTCTTCGACTATTACACCCGTGTCGCGGAAGTGATGGTGCCGCACATCGCCGGGCGCCCGGCGACCCGCAAACGCTGGCCCAACGGCGTGGAGCAGGATTCCTTCTTCGAAAAGCAGCTGGCGTCCTCGGCGCCGGACTGGTTGTCCCGCGCCAGCGTGACGCACCGGTCGGGTACCACGACCTACCCGATCATCGACAGCGCCGACGGACTGGCCTGGATCGCGCAGCAGGCGGCGTTGGAGGTGCACGTGCCGCAGTGGCGGTTCGTCGCCGAGTGGACGCGCGACAAGGGCGAGGAGCTCGAGCCCGGCCCGGCGACGCGCTTGGTGTTCGACCTGGACCCGGGCGAGGGCGTGACGATGGCCCGGCTGGCCGAGGTGGCCCGCGCCGTGCGCGACCTGATCGCCGATATCGGGTTGACCACGTTCCCGCTCACCAGCGGCAGCAAGGGTCTGCACCTCTACACGCCGCTGGAGCAGCCGGTCAGCAGCCGCGGCGCGTCGGTATTGGCCAAACGCGTGGCCCAGCAACTGGAAAATGCGATGCCCAAGCTGGTCACCTCGACGATGACCAAGAGCCTGCGGGCCGGCAAGGTGTTTTTGGACTGGAGTCAAAACAGCGCATCCAAGACGACGATCGCGCCGTATTCGTTGCGTGGCAGGGAACACCCGACGGTGGCGGCGCCGCGCACCTGGGACGAACTCGACGACCCCAAGCTGCGCCAGCTGCGTTACGACGAGGTGCTCGAGCGGGTCGAGCGCGACGGCGACCTGCTGGCGTCGCTCGACAGCGACCTGCCGGTCAGCGATCGGCTCACCAAGTACCGCAGCATGCGCGACGCCTCGAAGACCCCGGAGCCGGTGCCGAAGACGAAACCCACGAGCGGCCAAGGCAATACGTTCGTCATCCAGGAACACCACGCGCGCCGGCTGCACTACGACTTCCGGCTGGAGCGCGACGGCGTGCTGGTGTCGTGGGCGGTGCCGAAAAACCTGCCCGAGACCACGTCGGTGAACCATCTGGCGGTACACACCGAGGACCACCCGCTGGAATACGGCTCGTTCGAGGGCAGCATCCCTAAGGGTGAGTACGGTGCGGGCAAGGTGATCATCTGGGACTCGGGCACCTACGACGCCGAGAAGTTCAATGACGATGAGGTGATCGTCAACCTGCACGGTAACCGAATTTCCGGTCGGTACGCGCTGATTCAAACCAACGGCGATCAGTGGCTGGCCCACCGCCTGAAGGACCAGAACACCTTCGAGTTCGGCGAGATCTCACCCATGTTCGCCACGCACGGCTCGGTGGCGGGCCTGAAAGCCGGGCAGTGGGCGTTCGAAGGCAAGTGGGACGGCTACCGGGTCTTGCTCGACGCGGACCACGGCGCCCTGCGGGCGCGCTCCCGCAGCGGCCGTGATGTCACCAAGGAATACCGCCAATTTCAGTTACTGGCAGACGATCTCGCCGACCACCACGTGGTGCTCGACGGTGAGGCCGTGGTGCTCAACCCGTCGGGGGTGCCCAGCTTCAACGAAATGCAGAACCGCGGCCGTGGCACCCGCGTCGAGTTCTGGGCCTTCGACCTGCTCTACCTGGACGGCCGCTCGCTGCTGCGGGCCAAATACCAGGACCGGCGCAGGCTGCTGGAAACATTGGGCGCCGCAGGCGATCTCATCGTTCCCGAGCTGCTGCCCGGCGACGGCGACCAGGCGCTCGAGCACGCCCGCGCACATGGCTGGGAGGGCGTGGTGGCCAAAAGGCGCGACTCCTCTTACCAGCCGGGCCGACGCTCCGCGTCGTGGATCAAAGCGAAGAACTGGAACACCCAGGAGGTCGTGATCGGCGGCTGGAAGGCCGGGGAGGGCGGGCGTTCCAGCGGCATCGGCGCACTGCTGATGGGGATCCCCGGCGAGGGTGGCCTGCGATTCGTCGGCCGGGTGGGCACCGGATTCACCGAACGCGAACTGGCCAAACTGAAATCGACATTGGCGCCGCTGCACACCGACCAATCGCCTTTCGCCGCAAAGCTTCCCGCGGCCGACGCCAGGGGCGTGACGTTCGTCGAGCCGGTCCTGGTCGGCGAGGTGCGCTACAGCGAATGGACCCCCGACAACCGGCTGCGGCAAACGAGCTGGCGCGGGCTGCGGCCGGACAAGAAACCAAGTGAGGTGAAATGGGAATTATTGCAGTAGATGCAACATACTGCAGTCTGTCAGGACGTGGTACGCCGAGGTCGAGCTGAGCGAGAACTCTCATTGGGGCGGCCGTTCGTGCTGGTCGGATACACGCGTGAAGTCTAACGCATCAATGATGCATCTGATACAACAGACGGGTGACGAGCGATGTACCCGGTTCAGCGCGGCTGGTGTTGGCGGCGAACGTAGTACCCCTTGATGAGGCGGCGACTGTGTTCCGGGCGATGCTGGAAGGATGGGCTCGTCAGCAGCGCAGCAGATTCTTCAGCGAGAAGGGCACGATTGCTCCGCGCATGCGACTCGTCAAGAGGTTTGCGTCGTTTACTGGTTTGTACCCTTGGCAATGGACTGCAGCGGAGGCTGAAGCTTGGATCAGTGACCTCCGGTCAGGCCCGGACAAGGTGAGCATCTCGACGGCTCGCAATTACGCGACCGAAGTGCGACTGTTCTGCGAATACCTCGTCGACCGCCGCTACGGATGGGGCCAAGTATGTGTCGAACGCTTCGGGCAACAGCCCGAAGTTGTTTTCCACGAGCACAATACCTCTCCGCATATCCTTGATTACGAGGGTGATCCGAGGCGCCGCCCCTTGAGTTACGACGAAGTCCAGTCGCTCTTCGACGCGGCTGACGCGCGAGTGGACGAGAAACGCACCCGGGGCCGCAAGGGGGCAACATCGGCGCTTCGTGACTCAGCGATGCTCAAGTTCTGCTACGCCTACGGGCTGCGGCGGAGCGAGGTATCAGGGGTTGACTTGGTGGACCTACGGAGTAACGCGAAGGCGGCCTCGTACGGCAGTTTTGGCATGCTAGCCGTTCGATGGGGCAAGCCTCCGAAAGGCAGTCCGCCCAAACGCCGGACGGTGCTGACCGTGCCTGAAATGGATTGGATCGTTGAGGTTCTGGATCACTATGTGGCCGAGGTGCGACCGATGCTGGTGCCGAAGGCCTTCCCGGCTCTCTGGGTGACCGAGCGGGTCAGCCGCCTCTCCCCGCGAGCGGTGAACGAAGCTTTTGTCAGCGCGCGGGACCGAGCAGGCCTGGATAAATCGCTGGATCTGCACTGCCTACGTCACTCCTACGTCACGCATCTGATCGAGTTCGACTACCCGGAGCGATTTGTCCAAGAACAGGTTGGCCACAGTTACGCTTCGACGACCGCGATCTATACCGGCGTGTCCAACGACTACCGCAACCAACTACTCATGCGCTCCCTGAGCGACCGGCTGGGCAAAGACTGGAGTGGCCAGTGAACAAGAAGATGAGCTACGAATGGCATCTGCGTCGAAAAATGGCGGAACGCAACCTGTTTCATACCTCCGACCTCGTTCCGCTGTTGGCTGAGCGGGGTGTCGCGCTGTCGCGCGAACAGGTCTACCGAATGGCAACTCATCCTCCGCAGCGGATGAGCATGGATGTTCTGGTGGCGCTGTGCGACATCCTCGAATGCACGCCGAATGACCTTATCGAACCGAAGGTTGTCAACCGTCAGGAACGCAAAGCCGCCGGGGAGAAGTCGGGCAAGCCCGCGGTAAGGCGGACCAGCATTCGGCGACCGGAACCACTGTGATGTCTGCTCGGCCACGCATACGGCGGAAGTACGCCGATACCATGGTCGATGTCAGATCACGTCTGCTGGAACATCTGCGCGGTCACATCGGTCAGGCCACCGACGAGTACCTCACTCAGCTTCTGAAGAATTCGCACGCATGGAGCCCGCAGGGTGCACGAGTGCTCGATGAATACCTCACTGAGCATCCCGATGCCCTCAACTCACCCGATGCACACTGCCCCCGCGTTCTGGTCCGACTGGCGGCAACGATGCATTCCGCCGGCCATCAGGTGGTTCGGCCGAGCTGTGCCAGGTGCGGCGAGTCCGGACTTGAGCTTCCCAGGCTCGCCCCCGAGGGTCGGTGTTGTGAATGGTGTTTGACGCGCGAACGTTTGACGACGTGTGCGCGATGCGGCCTCGCGGGGTACCCGACAGCCAGACGTCTGGAAGGCACAATCTGCCGACGCTGCTACAACGACGAGAAGTCGGAAGACTGTGCAGGATGCGGTAAGCAGCGTCCGCCGAGCACCCGCGACGAGCAGGGGCGATCGCTGTGTTGGGCGTGCAATCCACGGCCTGAACGCGTGTGCAGTCGGTGCGGCACGTTGGCGCAGGCGAAGGTCGGAAAGCGCGGAGAGTACCTGTGCCAGCGGTGTTATCAGCGGTACCAGCATCCGCGACGGCCCTGTGGTATCTGCGGAGTCGAATCCATCATTGTGATCAGAGGTCGCGGAGAAGGGGAGGATCGTTGCCGTCGATGCCGCGTCGAGCCCAAGCATCCGTGCTGGCACTGCGCTCAGCTTCGCCCGGCGAAGGCCATTTGGCCGGTGGGGCCGGTGTGTCGAAGGTGCCACCTGAGGGTCATGGCGAATCCGGCGGCATGTGCTCAATGTGGGGCCAACAAGGTGCTGATCGGTCGGACATCGGCCGGCCTTCGTATCTGCGGGCCATGTGCTGGCGTGCGAGTGGACTATGTATGCGTCGATTGCGGTGAAGCGGGCCTGCAGTATTACAGTGGTACGTGCGTTCGATGTTCGGCTCGCAGGCAGGCGCGTGAACTGCTTTCGGGGCCGGACGGTGTGCATCCTGATTTGTTGCCATTCGTGGAAACACTCTCGGTTGAAAAGAGCGCACGGTCATCCATCCGATGGATGTCTCGGCCAGCGACCGGTGCGCAGCTCCGTTATCTCGCTTCGCTCGGCCGACCGCCGACCCATGCCGATCTTGACGAGCTGCCGCCCTCAGCCTCACTGCACCACTTGAGACATCTACTGGTCTACTCGGGCGTGCTTCCAGAACGGCTTGAACCGCTCGAACGTATTGAACCCTGGCTCGATACGTTGCTTAGGTCCTTGCCGATACACCATGCCACGGTGATGGGTCCGTACGCGCAGTGGAGTGTGCTGCGTAGGGCGCGCCGGCGCGCGATCCGCCGCACATATTCCACCGCAAGCGCCGATCTCGACAAGTTCAAGATCGTCACGGCAGCTGGTTTTCTGGAATGGCTTGATGTGCAACAAGTTTCGCTGCAAGATCTCTCGCAACCGCTGTTAGAGACCTGGCTCGTGAACGCCAATAACGGAAAAGCTGCTGCAATGGTCGCGTTCGTCACATGGCTCAACGCTCAACGCGGCATCGACAAACTCGAGATTCGATACCGTCGCAGATCTGAACCAACTGAGTTTCCGGACCCACAACAACAGGTCGACACCATACGAACTCTGCTCAGCAGGTCATGTCCCTTGCCCACTGACGTCAGGGTTGCCGGTCTGCTGGTACTTCTGTACGGCGTCACAGTCAGCAGCGTTTGCAGCCTAACGGTTGCAGAGCTGACTACCGTGAAAGATAAGACTTTCCTTGCGCTTTCATCGCATCCAGTCCTTGTGCCGCCCACTTTGGCGATTCTCCTTCACGAACTGGCTCTCAGTTCGCCGCCGTCCAAATCGGGCACACCCCAGTACCTCTTTCCGAGCACTAAGCGTATCGGTTCGCATCTTTCACCAAAGCCGCTTACGAAAAGGGTCAACGAGGCCGGAGTGCACGTCAGAGTCAACCGCAATGGCGCCTTGTTGACCTTGGCCCAGGATCTACCGGCACCCGTTCTTGCTGAACTGCTTGGGCTCCACATCAATACCGCGAGTCGCTGGTGCCGGATTGCGCAACGCGACTGGAGCCACTACCTCAGTGCTCGAACTGCAAACAGGACGGATCGGATCCCTCCGACGTGAACGGCCCTGCCCCGTCGGCCCTCTCCTATGGCGTCCAGGCAGACTGTCTTCTACGCCGGTTCGTCACCTCCGATGCCGTCTCAGCTCGCGCCGAGAGGACACTCCGAGTTTGGCGAAGATCTTGCTCATATGCCATTCCACTGTGCGCGGACTGATGAACAGGTGGCTGGCAATCTCGGCGTTGGTGTAGCCGTCGCCGGCTAGCCGAGCAATGTAGCTTTCTTGAGTCGTCAGTGTTGCGGTCGACGTGTCAGGCCGACGTTGTTCGAGGGGCTCGCCTGCGGCCGTGAGTTCGCGGCGGTTGCGTTCGGTGAAGCCGTCGGCACCCATCTGCAAAAACATCTCTAGAGCGGTGCGTAGTTCAGTGCGTGCTTCGGCGCGACGGTTCTCGCGTCGTAGCCATTCGCCGAAAAGCAGATGGGTGCGCGCGGTCAGCACCTTGAGAGGCGAACCATCCAGTTCGCTTATGGCTAAGCGATATTGCTGCTCTGCTGCGTTGCCCACGCTCGTCAACGCCTTCGCGCGTGCTGCATAACCCCGCGCCGTTGCGGTATCGGTTGCTTCGGCTCGATCCATCAACTGTGCAGCTGCCGCCGCAGCGGCGTGCGCCTCGCCTGACCTGGCTGCAGCCTCGACCATCTCGTTGAGCAGATGGCCGTACATCCCGACGTCGTCGTATTCCAAGGCCGTTGCGCACGCGGTGAAGGCCTCGTCGTACTGTGCAAGTCCGTTGTGCAGTACGGCCAAAGCGAACAGAACGACGGTGATTTCGCTGCCTTCGCCGCGTTCGCTCGCCTCTGAAATCGTTGTCTGAGCGAGTTGTCTGGCAAGTTGCTCTTGTCCGCGACATGCGGCGAGGTAGGTTTTGATGGAGTTATGGGGAGGCGCCCCTGTAGCGGCGGAGATCGCGTCGGACTGTTCGAGCAGATCCTGGGCCTGCGCGAAGTCGCCAGCGGTGACGCAAGATCCGGCATAGGTTGTGAGAGCGGCGGGTAGGACGGTCAATTCACCTGCGTTACGAAGTAATTCAAGCTGTCGAGCGTTGAGATAGTTGTAGGTGTCTTGATCGAACAGGTCGAGTAGGACGCGTAGCGTGATGTCGTGCGACCGAGGATCCGCGGTTCCGGCTGCGTCTTCCGCCAGGTACTTACTTATGGCGCCCCCCAACAGTGGAGCGGCGGCGGCGTGACCCTTGGTGAGCCGGACGACAAGTCCGTCGAGAAGAAGGTCAGCGCTAGCCGGCTCGCTCGGAGGTGGGAGCTGTCGCGCTGCGGCAGCAATGGCGTCCGCAGACCCTGCAGGATCCGCGTGAAGTCGGCCGACGATCATCGCGGCTACCAGAGCCTCGAGATAGGCATCACGTGCGAGTGCCGCGTCGATCGGGCGCAGTTTCTCAGCTGCAGTCAGCAGAAGTGGAGGTGCGTCTCGGCCTCGCCGCGCAGCGAACGCGATCTTGGCCCGCACCAGATCTACTCGTGCACTGAATAGTTCGCTCTCAGTGCCGGGTACGGCCGCTAGTATCCGCGCCGCGGCGGCGGGATCGCCCGCGTCCAATTTGGATAGTGCGGCGGCGAGTGCGCGCTCAGCTCGCCGGACAGGATCGGGTGTGAGCTCGGCGGCATGCGCCAAGAAGGCAGCCGCCGCGGCCGTTCCCCCACGGCGGCTGGCCTGCTCGGCCGACCGTGCGAGGTCCCTGGCGACCGCCTCGTCGGGTCCGTCCGCGGCGTGGGCACGGTGCCAGACGCGGTGCTCCTGCGCGACAGCCCCGGGGATCACTTCAGCCAGAGCAGCGTGGACTTGTCGACGCTCCGACGAGTCAGCGCCGCCGTAGACCGCTGATCGGACCAAAGGGTGTCTGAATCGCATTCGCGTATCCACGGTCACCAAGCCGCTCTGCTCCGCCGGTATACCGGCGTCCGCGCCGATCCCCAGTCGCCCTGCGGCCGCCCACAACCACGTGGGTTCGCCGGTCGGTTCTGCTGCCGCGATCAGCAGCAGGGTGCGGGTTTGTGACGGTAGTTCGGCCAGCCGCCGACCGTAGGTCTGTTCGATTCGTGTCTCCAGCGGTTTAGCGGATGCCAGTCCGTACCCACCGGCAAGCCGGGACGGGGGCAGCGCACGACTCAGTTCGAGCAACGCCAGCGGATTCCCGTCCGCCTCGGCGAGAATGTTCTCGCGGACGGATTCGTCGAGTCGAGTCGGCAGAATCGTGGAGAGCAAGGCGCGGGCGTCGGTATCGCAGAGGCCGGCAAGGTGCAGTTCGGGCAAGGCAGAGAGCTCTGGCTGGCCGTGGACGCTGCGGGCCGCGAAGATCATCATCACCGGCTCAGCCGACAGGCGTCGCGCGGCGAACACCAGCGCTTGCAGTGAGGCGTGATCAACCCACTGGGCGTCGTCGATGATGCAGATTGTGGGCCGCTCGGCCGCGGCATCGGAGATCAGCGATAGCACCGCCAAACCCACCAGCAGGCGGTCCGGTGCCGCACCGTCACGGAGTCCGAGTGCCACCCGCAGCGCGTTCTTCTGAGGTTCGGGCAATCGGTCGATATGACCCAGCAATGGGGAACAGAGCTGCTGAATACCGGCGTATGTGAGCTCCAGTTCTGATTCGGCACCGCTGAGGGTTATGACGCGCACGTCTGCGGCTTGATCACGGACGTCCAGAAGTAACGCGGTCTTGCCGATCCCCGCCTCACCCCGAAGGACCAGAACGGCACTGCCGCCGCCGCGGACTCGGTCAACCAATTCGGTCAGCTTGAGTTGCTCAGCGCGCCGCCCCACCAGCGTGTCGCGTCCCAAGCCGCCGATCATGCGGTGATCTTGACACGGCATCCCGCCCACGTCATTCGAAGTGCCCGTAGCGCTGCACCGTCCGCATAGTCCCGGGTGTTCATCGACCCGTGGTTTATACGGGGTGAGCATCACTCGCAATGAGGTGTGATTTGCGCAGCGAGTCCGCAGACATGCCGAAAGGTGCGAAAGATGGCCGAAATGAAGTCTATCCACGAGGTCACCTATGACCTGCTCCGCACACTGGGGTTGACCACGGTGTTCGGCAATCCGGGCTCCACCGAGCAGACGTTCCTGCAGAATTTCCCAGACGACTTCACCTACATCCTGGGGCTGCAGGAAGCCTCGGTACTGGCGATGGCCGACGGCTTCGCACAGTCCACTGGCACCCCCGCTTTAGTCAATCTTCATACTGCAGCCGGTACCGGCAATGCGATGGGCAGCCTGGTGGCCGCCTACCGCGCGAACACGCCGTTGATCGTCACCGCTGGCCAGCAGACCCGCGAGATGTCTCTGTGTGACCCTTACTTGAACAACCCCGACGCGACGGTCATGCCGCAGCCGTGGGTGAAATGGGCTTACGAACCCGCGCGCGCCGAGGATGTACCAGCCGCCTTCATGCGGGCCTACGCGGTGGCGACGCAACCGCCGGCTGGTCCCGTGTTCCTTTCCATCCCGTTGGACGACTGGAACAAGCCAGCCCTTGGACCGGCCGTGGTCCGGACGGTCAGCCACCGTGTGCAACCGGATGCCCAGCGTTTGCGTGAGTTCGCTGCACGGATCAGCCGGGCGGAGCGACCACTGTTGGTGCTCGGGCCCGAGGTTGATCGCGCCGGCGCCTGGGACGCCGGTGTCGCCTTCGCGGAAAAGCTGCGCGCGCCGGTGCGCAGCGGCCCCTTGGCACCCAGGTGCTCGTTTCCGGAAGATCACCCCCTCTACGCGGGCCCACTGCCACTGACGATCGCCGGCATCAGCCAGGCCGTAAAGGGATTCGACCTGGTCATCGTCATCGGGGCACAGGTATTCAGTTACTACCCCTTCGTCGCGGGCGACTACCTGCCCGAAGGAACCGGACTGCTGCAGATCACCGTCGATCCCCACCTCGCCGCGGTCGCGCCGGTGGGCGACAGCCTGGTCGGCGACATGAACGCTGTCCTGGAGCAGCTCCTGGAGTTGGTGGAGGTGCCTGCCGACCGGCACGCCCCGCCGGGATTAAGCCGGGATTTCAGCGGCGAGTTGCCCGTGGGATCCGCGCCGCTGCTGCCCAACGATGTCTATGCGGTGCTGAGCTCGGTCAAACCGGATGACGCAGCGGTCGTCATGGAGTCCACCTCCACCTTGGCGGATCTCATCCAGTGGTGGCCCACCCGGCGCCCGGGCAGCTTCTTCGCCACCGGAAGCGGAGGTATCGGCTGGGGTGTCCCGGCGGCGGTGGGTATTGCGCTCGGTGACCGCGCCCGCGGCGTGACGCGGACCATTGTCGCCTCGATAGGCGACGGTTCGTTCCAGTACTCCATCCAGGCAATCTGGACCGCGGCGCAGCACAAACTTCCGATCGTGTTCGTGGTCCAGCGCAACGGCGAGTACTGCGTGTTGAAATCCTTCGCGCTTCTCGAGGAGACCCCTAACGTCCCGGGCCTCGATTTGCCGGATCTTGACATTGCCTCACTGGCAACCGGTTTCGGCTGCAGGACGGCCAATGTGGCAAGTACAGAAGAACTCGCCCAGGAGTTCAAGGCTGCCCTGGAGGCCGACGGGCCCACCGTACTCGTCGTGCCCACCCAGTCACACCTGCCGGCTCTGGGCTAAGCGATGCCGGTCTACACGTGCACCACGGTGCAGTCAATGCTGAGCGCCGACACCAAAGCCGATCTGGCCGCGGAAGTGACCAGGATCCATTCGATGATCAATCACGTACCCGGCGCATACGTGAACGTCGTGTTCCACGAACTGCCCGCCGACGCCGTTTACACTGACGGGCAACCCGCACAACCGCTGCTGATCAACGGTTGGGTTCGCACTGGACATCCGGAAGCCCAAAGCAGCCAACTGGTCGCCGAAGTCGCCGCAGCCGCATCCCGCGTCACAGGCATCCCCGCCAAGCGGATCCTCGTCGTCATTCAGAACAGCCCGGCACATCTGGCCATCGAAGGTGGACGGGTGCTGCCGGCGCCAGGCGAAGAAGAAGCGTGGCTGCGAGAGACCGCGGTGCAGGGACAGGAAGCGGATTGAAATGTCCACTGACACTGAGCATCTTCTGACTCCGGACAGTGCTGCTGCTATCGGACGATTCGCCGCAGCGGCGGCTGCCCACGGCGACATCACGACCGACGAGCGCGTACTTACCGAACGTGGCCGCGACTATTGGGGTGTCGGAGGAGTAGCGGGCCTGTTGTTACGCCCCCACGGTCGCGACGACATCGCCGCAATCCTGCGCCTGGCCTCCGAGCACGGCGTCGCGCTAGTGCCACGCGGCGGTGCGTCGAACTGCTCAGGCGGGATGATGCCGGCCGGAGGCCGCGTCCTCCTGGATCTGACCGGTCTGAATCGGATTCTCGATATCGACGTCGTGAATCGCCGCGCACGAGTCGAAGCCGGAGTCGTGAACTCCGACTTGCAGACTGCACTGGCTCCGCACGGGTTGTGTTTCTCACCCGATCCTGTCTCGGCGCACCTGGCAACCGTCGGCGGGAACATCATCGAGAATGCCGGTGGGCCACACGCGCTGAAGTATGGCGTCACCTACAACCACGTCCTGAGCGTCAACGTTGTCCTGCCCGACGGATCGACAGTCACCTTTAGTGCCGATGACGAAGGTCCGGACCTACTGGGTGTCCTCATCGGATCAGAAGGGACGCTCGGAATCATCACCGAGGCAACCGTTGCCCTGCGCCCGATCGCCGATGTCACGCACAGCCTCATGGGTGCTTTCGCCTCGGCGCGAGAGGCTGCTGACACCATCGCCGCGATCATCGCCACCGGCGTGGTGCCGGCTGCCGTGGAGTGGCTCGATCGGGCAGGTATTGCCGGGTTACAACAGTTCTATGACACCGGCTACCCGCTGGACGCCGATTCGATCGTGCTCATCGACGTCGACGGCACCGCAGCGGATGTGGCGCGAGATCAGGCCATCGTGGAACGGGTGCTGGGTGAGCGAGCGACCGAGGTCCGAGTTGCTGAGGACGAGAAAGACCGTGTTGCATTGTGGTACGGACGCCTCAATGCCCCGAATTCAGTGGTGCAGAGCGGCAAAGGCTTCTTCATCGGTGACGTCACCGTGCCCCGCGACCGCATACCCGAGATGCAAGAAGCCATTCAGTCCATCGCCGAACGCCATTCCGACGGGCTCCTTTTCATCGCGGTATGCGGTCACGCGGGCGACGGCGACCTACACCCCACAACGTTCTACGACAAAGACAATCCACTGGCAGCAACCGCGCTGGAAGCGGCAAACAACGAGATCATCGAAGCCGCACTTGATCTGGGCGGCACCATCACCGGTGAGCATGGCGTCGGCACCGAAAAGATCCCGTTCATGACCAAACGCTTCACCCCAGTAGAAATTGCGGCACAACGCTCGATCAAGAACGTCTTCGATTCTGCCGGGCTGCTCAACCCCGGCATCATGCTGCCCGATGTGTCCGCTGACGAGCCCGACACCAGTGCCTTCGGCACTGCCGTGCGTGACGCCCTAACTCGGAACATCACTGTCGATCCGAGTGCCGCGCTCACCGCCGGCAACAACACCAACGTATCCGTCAACCTCGGTAATCTCAGTCTCGTTGTCGGCGCAGACACCACCATTGAGGCGCTCAACCGCCACCTCGACGAGCACGGAGTCACTTGCTCCGCCGTGCCGGTCGTCGGCGTTGAACGCACCATCGGAGAACTCGTCGCCACCGCCGCCGGCAACGAACGTGACCACATCAGGCACGCCCTACTCGGCGCCGACGTCGCCATCATCGACGGACAAACCCGCGCGCGCTTCGGTGCCGAAACTATGAAAGACGTCGCCGGATATGACGTCAAACGGCTATACATCAGCGGCCGTGGCGCCTTCGGTGCCCTCGAAACCCTCATCTTCAAGATTGTGGTCAAGGCTTGACTCTGCGGTTGTTGGCGGATGGCCCGTAGCGCCGCACCCATTCAAGAATGAAAGTGTTTGATGGACAACCTATTCGCGCGATTTCAGCGCGTCACCATCCGACTCGCGAGCGGAGTTACGGCGGTGGCGCTCATCAGCGGTTGTTCCGGCGAGACGCCCGCATCCGCCTTGCCACCCTATGGCGCCAGACCGACGGTCGTGCTGGTGCATGGCGCGTGGGCGGACACATCGAGTTGGGACGGCGAAGTGTCCGCGCTGCTAGAGCGTGGCTACAACGTCCGGGCGGTCGCCAACCCGCTGGAGAACCTCACCACCGATTCCGAGTACGTGTCAGCTTTCCTCAAGACGATCCCCGGACCGGTCGTGCTTGTTGGGCATTCCTACGGCGGCTCAGTCATCACCAATGCCGCTGCGGGCAATACGAATGTCAAGGCGCTCGTGTACGTCGATGCGGCAGCACCCGCCGTTGGTGAGACCAACGGCGCCTTGAGCGGACCGGATTCAGTGCTCAAACAGCAGCCAGAAACCGAACTCTTCGACATGATGCCGGATCCCGGCGCGTCTCCTGGTGCCACCGACCTGTACCTCAAGAGGGAAGTCTTCTTGCACTACTTCGGCAACGATCTGCCTACCGAGGAGGCAACCAAGCTCTGGGCGACGCAAAGAGCGGCTTCGACGAATGCTTTCGAAACCCCCTCCAAGTTTGCGGCCTGGGAGACCATTCCCTCCTGGTATTTCATCAGCAGCGGTGACAAGATCATCACGCCGGCATCGGAACACGCCATGGCTAACCGCGCGGGGTCGGACGTCACGGTCTTCGACGGAGGTTCGCACCTGACCCTTATCTCTCATCCAGGTGCGGTGACGGCCGTTATCCAGAAGGCCATCGACTTCGTGGAGCATCCTCAGTAGCCGACATTGGGCCGTCACGGGCATGACGATCGAACATCTCTGGCGGAATACGTCTTGACGATAAGGGAATACCGCACGTTTCGAATACTGCACGTCCGCCAGTTGTGCGCGAATGAAATGGGTTACTTATCAAGGCGATAGCGGGGAACGCACGGGGGTGCTCTCCGGCGAGGCGATCCACGCGATGCCGCCGGGGGTGACGCTGCTCGAGCTGGTCGGCCGCGGCGCCGACGGGCTGCGCGAGGCCGGGCAGGAGGCCCTGAAGTCGCCGGCGGCCGCACGTCTTGACGAGGTGACCCTGATGGCGCCGATCCCGCGCCCGCCGTCGATCCGCGACTCCCTGTGCTTCCTTGACCACATGCGCAACTGCCAGGCCGCGATGGGCGCCGGTCGACAGCTCGCCGACACCTGGTATCGCATCCCCGCGTTCTACTTCGCCTGCCCGGCAACGGTTTTGGGCCCGTACGACGACGTGCCCATGGCACCCGGAAGCGCCTGGCAGGACTTCGAGCTCGAGATCGCCGCGGTCATCGGAACGACCGGCAAAGACCTGACCGTCGAACAAGCCGAACGGGCGATCATCGGCTACACCATCTTCAACGACTGGTCCGCACGTGATCTGCAACAGCTGGAGGGCCAGCTTGCGATCGGGCAGGCCAAGGGCAAGGACAGCGGCGTCACGCTGGGCCCGTATTTGGTCACGGCGGACGAACTCGAGCCCTACCGCCGTGACGGCAAGCTGCACCTGCAAGTGAGCGCCCTGGTCAACGACACCCAAATCGGTTCGGGCTCGACCGGCCAGATGGACTGGAGCTTCGCCGAGGTCATCTCCTACGCGTCGCGCGGTGTAACACTCAGTCCCGGTGACGTTTTCGGTTCGGGCACCGTGCCCACCTGCACGCTCGTCGAGCACCTCAGCATCACCGCACTGGAATCGTTCCCCGGTTGGCTGCACGATGGCGACGTCGTCACGCTGGGGGTCGAGGGGCTGGGGGAGACCAGGCAGACCGTGCGCGCCAGTGCCGCACCGCATCCGTTGGCGCCTCGGCCCAATCCCGATGCCGCGCCGCAACCCGCCCGGGTGAATCGGGCGCCGGCGCGGGTGCCCTACACCCGCGGGCTGCACGAGGTCGCCGATCGGGTGTGGGCGTGGACGCTGCCGGACGGCGGATACGGCTGGAGCAACGCCGGACTGGTCGCCGGGGACGGTGCGTCGCTGCTCGTCGACACGCTGTTCGACCTACCGCTGACCCGCGAGATGCTCACCGCGATGAAGCCGATCACCGACCGCGCGCCCATCACCGACGCGTTGATCACCCATTCCAACGGCGACCACACCCACGGCAACCAACTGCTCGACCCGTCGGTGCGCATCATCGCCGCCAAGGGCACGGCCGAGGAGATCGCCCACGGCATGGCGCCGGAAATGCTGGCGATGACGCAGAACATGAACCTGGGCCCCGTCGCGACGCCCTACGCGCGGGAACGGTTCGGACACTTCGACTTTGGCGGCATCACCGTGCGCAACGCCGACCAGACGTTCGACCGCGACCTGACCATCGACGTCGGCGGCAGGCAGATCAACGTGCTGAACCTGGGTCCGGCTCACACCGCGGCGGACTCGGTGGTGCATGTGCCCGACGCCGGTGTGCTGTTCGGCGGGGACCTGCTGTTCATCGGCTGCACGCCGATCGTGTGGGCCGGTCCGATCGACAACTGGGTGGCGGCGTGCGACGCGATGATCGCGCTGGACGCGCCGACGGTAATCCCCGGCCACGGTCCGATCACCGACCCGGACGGAATCCGTGCCGTCCGTGGCTATCTCGTGCACGTCTCGGAGCAAGCCGATGCCGCCCACCGCAAGGGCCTGTCCTGGGCCGAGGCCGCCGACAGCATCGACCTCGGCGAGTACGCGAGCTGGCTGGACGCCGAGCGCGTCGTCGTCAACGTCTATCAGCGTTACCGCGAGATCGACCCTGACACACCGGCGCTGGAGGTCATGGCCCTGCTGGTGATGCAGGCCGATTGGTTGGCCAAACGCTCGGCCTGAGAACCTAGGCGCGCACGGCCCGCACGAAGCTGATCGTGGCGGCCTGGCTGTCTTGATCGCCTCCTTCGAGCTGCGGCAAGCCCGCCGAGGCCAGTAATTCGCCGAGCCGCGACGTGCTCGTTTCCCACCCGTGGGCCCGCAGGTGCGCGGCGACGTCGGTGTGATCACCGGGGTAGGCCAACGCGGAGATGTCCAATTCGAGACCCTGCCGCCGCCAGCCCTCGGTCGCGATGCGGGCCTGTTCCTGCGATTCCGGTGAGCCAGGGTTGAGCGAACCGTAGTCGCCGGAGAACCGGCTGCCCGGCGAGCTCAGCGTTATGACGTTGTCCAGCAACCGAACTTCGGCCTCCGGCGGCAGAAAGCCGATCAGCACACCCTCGGCGAGCCACGCGGTCGGCTGGGTGGTGTCGAATCCCGCCGCCCGCAACGCGGCCGGCCAATCGTCCCGCAGGTCGATGCCCACCGCGCGGTGCTCGGCGGCGGGCACGGCGCCGAGCCGCGACAGCGTGGTGGTCTTGAACTCGATCACCTCGGGCTGGTCGATTTCATACACGGTGGTCCCGGCCGGCCAGGCCAGCCGGTAGGCCCGCGCGTCCAACCCCGACGCCACGATCACCACCTGCCGGATGCCGGCCGAACTGGCCTCGGCGAAGTAGTCGTCGTAGTAGCGGGCGCGCGCGGCGAAGGTGTCGACCATCCGCGGAAAACGGACGCCCTTCTCCACGTCGTCGGCGTCCAGCTCACCGGCGGCGAGCCGGGTGAACAAATCCAACCCGACCGCGCGGACCAACGGCTCGGCGAACTCGTCGGTGATCACTGGGTGCGGCCGGCGGGTCGCCACCGCCCGGGCCGCGGCCACCATGGTGGCGGTGGCACCCACGCTGCTGGCCAGGTCCCAGGTGTCTTTCTCGCTACGTGTCATGGCTTCACGGTAGGCCGGGTCCCTGGACATCCGCTGTGTCGCTTACCGTGCGGAGTATGGCTGCTGTCGAATTCGCAACTCTCGAAGACCAAATCGCGCTCATCACCCTGAACCGGCCGGAGCGGTTGAACGCCATCGACGGTTCGCTGATCGACGGCGTGGACGCCGCCCTGGACACGCTCAGCGCGGGTGGATTCCGGGTCGCGATCCTGACCGGCGCGGGACGGGGCTTCTGCGCGGGCGCCGATCTGAGTGGCACCGGCCAGGCCTGGACCACGCCGGCGAGCCCGTCCACGCCGGCGTTCAAGGTCAACTACGACGCCCAGGTCCGGCTGGCCAACCTGTTCACCAGGATCTACGAACAAGACATTCCGGTGATCGCGGCGGTCAACGGTGTCGCCGTCGGCGGCGGGCTGGCGTTCACGCTGGTCAGCGATGTCCGGGTGGCGTCCGAACAGGCGCGGTTCGGTTCGGCGTTCATCAAGGCGGGCTTCTCGTCGATGGACATGGGCACCAGCTACCTGCTGCCGAAGCTCGTCGGGGCCGGGGTGGCGCGCGAACTGATGCTGACCGGACGCATCATCGACGCGCCCGAGGCCTATCGCATCAAGCTGGTGCACGAGGTGGTCGCGCCCGACGACCTGATCCCGGCGGCGGTGCGCAAGGCGCGCGAGATCGCCGAGAACAACGCCTACGGCGTGTGGCAGACCAAGATCGGCCTCAACGCGGCGCTGGACGCGCCGAGCCTGCGCCATGCCATCGAGATCGAGAACCGCACCCAGATGCTCAGCGGCTTCACCAACAACCCGGTCGAGGCCGCCAAAGCGCACATGGAAAAACGTGCACCGAAGTGGGATACGTTGTGAGAGCTAGACTTTCGAGATCACCTTTTCGGCGAACCGCTCCAGGTTGCGGATCTTGTTCTCCAGCGGCTCCGGGTCGGGCCCGAGGATGTAGGGATACCGGAAGCCCACGATGGCGTCGGTGACGCCCTTGTCCTCGAGGCGCTTGATGCCGTCGACGGTGTAGGCGTCGGTCGAGATGACGTGGATCTCGAACGGCCCGGTCTTGCCCTCTTCCTCGCGAAACTTCTTGACCCGGGCGATGAGTCGGTCGAGTTCCTCCGGGGAGCTGCCGCCGCCGTGCATCCAACCGTCCAGGCGCGCCGCACGCCGCAGCGCCGCGTCGGCGTGGCCGCCGACCAGGATCGGGATCGGTTGCGTAGGAGCCGGACTCATCTTCGTCTTCGGGATATCGTAGAACTCGCCGTGGAACTCGAAGTAGTCGCCGGTGGTCAGGCCCCGCACGATCTCGATGCACTCGTCCATCCGCTTGCCGCGCTTGGCGAACGGGATCCCCATCAGCTCGTAGTCCTCCGGCCATGGGCTGGTGCCCACGCCAAGTCCCAACCGGTTTCCGGTCAGCACGGCCAGTGAGCTCGCCTCCTTGGCCGTCATTGCCGGATGCCGGACGGGGAGCTTGAGGACGAAGAAATTGAACCGCAGGTTCGTCGTCACCGCGCCCAACGCCGCAGTCAGCACGAAGGCCTCGACGATCTCCTTGCCGTCCAAAAACTCGCGGCTGCCGTCGGGCGTGTACGGGTATTTGGAGTCGGACTCATACGGGTAGGCGATGCTGTCGGCGATCGTCATGCTGTGGTAGCCGGCTTGGTCGGCCGCCTTGGCCAGCGGGATGTAAAACGAAGGGTCGGTCAGTGACTCCGCATAGCTGAACCGCACGTCATCCACCTTCCGTCAACGGGCATTAACACGAGATTAGAACGTGTTCTAATTCGGTCCCGCGCGGGGTGTGACTTACAGCTGGTTCTCCGGGCCGATGACCGCCCAGACGGTCTTGCCGGACGAGGTGGGTGTGCTGCCCCACTCGCGCGACAGGGCGTCGACGATCGCCAGCCCGGACACGTCGATGCCCTTCTTCGGCGACGCCAGCCGCAGCGCGGGCGCGTTGCTGCCGTCGGACACCGCGATGGTCGCGGTCGCGCCGTCGGTCTCGATGCGCATCACCGGGTCGCTACCGGTGTGCTCCAAAACGTTTTCCACGAACACGTTGACAACCACCAGCGCGACCGGGATGAGGCCGGGCAGCGACCAGCCGGTGAGCCACTCGCGGACCAGCCGGCGCGATTCGCGAAGGCTGGTCAGGTTCGGGGGAAGCTTGGCATCGGCGCGGCACACCGTGCGATCGCCGAGCTGACTTATAGCCTTGAGCGCCGCCTTTTCCGTCGCATAGACCGGCATGAAGCGGGCGACCCCGCTGCTGCTGATCGCCTCGCGGGTCGCGCGATTCGCGCAGACCAGCACGATCGGTACATCCAGCGGCGTATCGGCTTGCCACCGCACGCCGAGAAAGGCCGACCACGCCGACTTCGCGGGCACCTGCAGGGAGCTGACGTTGACGATGACCGCGGACGGCTCCTGCAGGGTGGTCTTGATGATCCCGTCGCGCAGCGCTGCGGAGCTGTTGGAGTCGAGGACGCCGTCGACCGTGAGGAAGGCCACCGAGTCATCGACGCGCACGGCGATACCCAGCGAGCTCGGTGACTCGGCCACCGCGCTCACCGTGCGCCTCCCGAATGCCATCCCCACGTGCGGATGCGTCGTCGCCAGACCTTGCCTTCTGAGTTGCCTTCTAAGCTGGTCAGCCGGCATTCCAGTCCCATCCCGTGGTTCGGCTCCATGTCCCGCTCCTCGAACTTCCGCCCAGCCGACTTGACAATGCCGCCCACGTTGGCGGCGGCCCCCCGTGAGTTGCGCTGATCACGCCGCTTGCTGCGACTTTGACGTGGGCTACCCGCGCGACAGAGCCGACGTCCGTCGGAAGAGAACCCCGCCGCCGCCTGTCCGAAGCATCAACTGCTACCACGAACACGCCGTTCTGCTCGTCTGTACTTGTCGCCTAGCGCAGCGCGCACCCAAGGAGTTACCCACTTCGTATCTGTGGCTAACCCCGATGAGGGAGTGGAATCCAGCGTATCCGGATTACCCTGATGTTCCCACCGGGCAAACCTGTGAAGCGACGTAACGTGGCAAACCTGCTGGTCAGCGGCCGTTCAACGGATATGGTGGCGCGCCCACCCCGGCGATCGAGTGCGTGCCCCACGGTGTTTGCTCGACGATGCGCGCGGGTGCGCTCCGGTTACCCACCGTCAGCGTCGCCGCGCGTGCCTGCTTGAGCGCGTCGTCGGGCTTGCCCGACACGGGGTCCACCAGCGGGCTGAAGACCGTCCCCTGCCAGTGGTAGTGGCCGTCGATCGGGTCGATGCGGCCGGTGAGCCGCACGCGCACCGGATGGGAGGCGTCCCCGATCGTCAGCGTCGCCGCGCCGTCGTAGATCTCCTTGAGCTCGGTGTCCGTGGCCGGGATGCCCGACAGATCGAACGCGGCCGCCGCCGGTATCGGCTCGGCCGGATTGAGGTGCGCGCGCTCGTTGAACACCTGTTGGCTGCTGCGCCGCACCTCGATGCGGCCACTGGCCGTCGCTGTCATCAGCCCGACGCACTCGGCGATGTACCGGGCCTGCGCCCCGGTATCTGGCCCGGAGACCAAGAAGTAGTTCGGGAAGCCGTGAACGGCGACTCCGGTGAACGGCTCCATGCCGTCGGGCCAGGCCTGCTGGATGGTCAGCCCGCCCGCGCCGAGGATCCGCGAATCGGGAGCCGCGAAGCCGGTGCCGTAGATGATCGCGTCCGCGCGGTGCTCACGCCCGTCGCGGGTGCGGATGCCCGACGCGGTGAGCGCCTCGATCGCCTGGCCGACCGTCGTCGGTCTTTGGGATTCGGGCCCCTCGGTGCTTGCTCGCCTGCGGCGCATCCAGCGGGTGGCACGCGACGTCCAGAACGACACCGCGGGAACGAACCGGCGCGGTGGATGGCCGAATACGCTGACCGACGCCGCGCGCTCGGCGAGCCCCGGCAGGTGGTGGCCGGCGGCCGAGTCGGTGCCGATCACCGCGACGTGTTTGCCGGCCGGGTCGAACGCGCTGTCCCACCGCGCCGCGTGAAACGTCGGTCCGCGAAAGTCGTTGCGCCCGGGCAACTCTGGTATCCACGGGCGGTGGGGCTGGTCCGCCCGGATGACGACGGTGGCGCGGACGGTCTCGCCCGAGCTGGTGTGCAACACCCAGGTATCGGTGTCGTCGTCGAACACCGAATCGACGATGTCGGTGCTGTCGGCGCCGGACACAACGGTGACGTCGGTGATGCCGGCTGCCCGCAGTTCTGCGAGGGCTCCCGCGCCGACGACGATGACGTCAGGCGGTGGGGTCACAGAAAGTGGGTGCGCTTCCACGCGCGCCGCGCGAGCCGGCCCATCAGGCCGATCTCGGTCAGAAACGCCGCCAGCGGGGCGAAGCCGGCTTTGTAGACCTCGTGGCGGTTTGCGCTGGCGCGCGCGAGCTGTTGGGCCCGATGCGGATCCAACCCGACCCGGGCGTAGGGGACCGGGAACGAGAACAGGAAGCGGAAGAAGTACGCGCCGAGCCCGTGCAGGTTGGCCATGAACCACCGTCGGTAGCGCGGCATCTCGGCCACCCGCTTGCGCGCGCCGTCGCGGGCGAACTGGATGTGGCGGGCTTCCTCGGTGACATGGATCCGCATCAGTCGCCGGATCATCGGCTGCAGGTCCGGATCGTCCAACATCTGGCGTTGCAGCGAGTCGAAGATCTCCTCACCCAACAGGGCGGCCACCCACAGCATCGAGCCGCGCTGGAATGCCAGCGGCAGGGCGTTGATCGCCATTCGTTGCCACCGCTGCGGCACCACCGGCTTGGCGCCGATGCGCTCGATCGCCTTGCCGAACATGATCATGTGGCGGGTCTCGTCGCCCAGCTCGGTCAGCTTGTAATGCGTGGACCGGCTGGTGGGATCCTCGTGCAGGAGGGTGCGCAGCAGTGTCTGGTTGAGCAGGTTCTCGAACCAGATGCCCGCCGAGAGCGTGTTGACCAATTCCTGCCGCGACAGGTCGATTTGTTGCTCGCGGGTCATCTCGTCCCACATTGGGGTCCCGTAGAGCGACACCATCCGGGGCGGGAGGTAGAACTTGTCCGCGTCCAGGGGGGCGTCCCAGTCGATGTCGACGAGCGGCTCGTAGGACTTTTTGACCGATCCCTTCAGCAGCCGCTCCGAAAACTCTTCACGGCTGGGCCCGTCAGGTCTCACCGCTGTGGTCATCGCCGGCATCCCTTCGCTGCGTCAGGCGGTACGGAGAGCGTGCGGAAACACTTAGTCGATACCCATGGTATCGGGTACCTGAGATGTCGACCAGAGGCTCGACATCTCAAATTATGGTGGTTGGAAGCCGTTTTCGGGGTACAAAGCTGAGATGGCTCGGTGCATCCACGTCATCGGCATCGGCGCTGGAAACCCCGACTACCTGACGGTCCAGGCGATCGAGGCGCTGAACAGCGCCGACGTGTTTTTTGTCGCGGACAAGGGCGAGGCGAAACGCGACCTGGTGGCGCTGCGCCAGGAGATCTGCGCGCGGTTCATTCGTGAGCCCGGGTACCGCGTTGTCGAGTTGCCCGATCCCGAGCGGTCGGAGCCAATGTCTGGTCAAGCCGGCTATCGGGAAGCGGTGACGGACTGGCATTCGGCGCGGGCGCGGGTGTGGGCGGGGGCCATCGAGACCGAATTGGGACCCGACGGCGTGGGTGCGTTCCTGGCCTGGGGTGATCCGTCGCTGTATGACAGCACGCTGCGCATTCTGGACGCCGTCGCGACCGAGGTGGACATCGACTACGACGTCATCCCCGGCATCACCGCTGTTCAGGCGCTCACGGCGCGGCATCGCATCCTGTTGAACGAGATCGGTGAACCGGTGTTGGTCACCACCGGGCGGCAGCTGCGCGCCCGCGGGATGTCCGGGTCGGCCGTCGGATCGGTCGTCGTGCTGCTGGACGCCGAATGCTCGTTTCAGGCCTGCCCCCCCAATACCCGCATCTGGTGGGGCGCCTACTTGGGCACCGACCATGAGCTGCTGGTCGCGGGCACGATTGGCGAGGTCGGCGCCGAGATCGAGGAGCTGCGGGCCAAGGCACGCGCCGAGCACGGTTGGATCATGGACACGTATTTGTTGCGGCCGGGTCCGAGCGCCAGTAGCCCGAGCCGAGGGTAAGCCGCGACTAAGGGTTTTCAAGAAGTGACTGAAGTGCTATTGGGCTCGCGTTAAACTGATCTCCTGCCGACTGATCCGGTTTCGACCGCGCGATCGTCGGCTTGATATGGAGGTCGGGATGACGTCGCCGTGGGTTATCGCTGCGCCGGAGTATGTGGCGGCAGCGGCTTCTGACCTGGCGAATATCGGTTCGTCGCTCAGCACGGCCAACATGGCCGCGTTGGCGCCGACGTCGGGCGTGCTGGCCGCGGGTGGCGACGAGGTGTCGGCCATGATCGCGGCGCTGTTCAGCGCGCATGCGCAGGCCTATCAGGCGCTGAGCGCGCAGGCGGCGTCGTTCCACGCCCAGTTTGTGCAGCTGATGAACACCGGTGCGACGCAGTATGCCCTGCAGGAGGCCGCCAACGCCTCGCCGCTGCTGGAAACGCTGGGACAGGACGCCGCGGGCGCGGTCAACTCGTCCATCAGTGCGCTGACGGGGGTTCCGGTGGCGGGTGGCGGCGCCGCCGCGGCGCCACCGGTCGGCGGCAACAACGCCGCCAGCTTCGTCAAACCCGCGGCCGCAGCAAGCGTGCCGATCGGCGGGGTCAGCCCGCTCACCGGCACCGCGGCCTCGAGCGCGTCGAATCTCGCCGCCGGCGGCGGCGGTGTTAGTGGCGGAGTGTTGCCGAGCAGCGCCGCCGCGGTGGCCAATCCGGTCGTGACGGCCGGCGCGGGCGGCACCGGGGGCAGCGGCAGCCTGCTGTCGAGCGGCGCCGCCTTCAATGCGGATGCCGGAGACGCCGGCGGCACACCCGTCGCCAGCCCGCTGCTCAACACCGTCGGAACCCCCAACACCACTCCGCTGTCCGGGACCGCCGGCGGCGGCGAGACCAGCGGCAACGGTGGGACGGGCCGACTGAGCTCCGAAGCCGCGGGTGGCGAAGAGGGCTCAGCCGCCGTGCCCCAGGCGGATGACGCGGCCGGTGGCAACGGGGCCGCGGGGACCCTCGGCGAGCTGCGCCCGAGCGGCGGGTCCTTCTACGGCGGCGGCAGCGATGGCGGTGACTGGGCGGGGACCGGCGCCGCGGCGGCACTGCCGAGTTAGACACCGCAGGACTGCGATCGGCAGACTGGTCGGGTGCCCGAACTCCCCGAGATCGAAGCGCTCGCCGACCATCTGCGCCGGCACGCGGTCGGTCTGACCATCGGCCGGGTCGACGTGGCCGCGCTGTCGGTGCTCAAGACCTTCGACCCGCCGATCAACGTACTGCACGGCCAGACGGTGATCGGGGCGCAGCGGTGGGGCAAATACCTCGGGCTGCAGGCGGGTCAGCTGTTCCTGATCGCCCACCTGTCGCGCGCGGGCTGGCTGCGCTGGTCCGACAATCTGGCCGCGGCCCCGCTGCGCCCCGGCAAAGGGCCGATCGCGCTGCGCGTGCACCTGGGCACCCCGGGCAGCGCGCCGGGCTTCGACCTCACCGAGGCCGGTACCCAGAAGCGGCTGGCGGTGTGGCTGGTCTCAGATCCCAAGCAGGTACCCGGCATCGCGGCGCTGGGCCCGGATGCGCTGGACCTGGGCCCCGATGACCTGGCCGGGGTGCTGGCCGGCAACACCGGCCGGATCAAGACCGTCATCACCGACCAGAAGGTGATCGCCGGGATCGGCAACGCCTACAGCGACGAAATCCTGCACGTCGCGAAGATCTCGCCGTTCGCCACGGCCGGAAAGCTTTCCGACGAACAGCTCAGCACCCTGCACGACGCGATGATTTCGGTGTTAACGGACGCGGTCAACCGATCCGTCGGGCAGGGGGCGGCCACCCTCAAGGGCGAGAAGCGCTCCGGACTGCGGGTGCACGCGCGCACCGGATTGCCCTGCCCGGTGTGCGGGGACACCGTGCGTGAAGTGTCGTTCGCGGACAAGTCTTTTCAGTACTGCCCCACGTGCCAGACCGGCGGTAAGGTGCTCGCCGACCGGCGCATGTCACGGCTGCTCAAGTAGCCGATATGCTGCCGGTGTGACTCGTCAGAAGATCCTCATCACTGGTGCCAGTTCCGGTCTGGGCGCCGGCATGGCGCGCTCCTTCGCCGCCCGGGGGCGCGACCTGGCGCTGTGCGCCCGTCGTACCGATCGCCTCGATGAGCTGAAAGCCGAACTGTCGCAACAGTATCCAAGCATCAAGGTCGCGGTGGCGCAGCTGGACGTCAACGACCACGAGCAGGTCCCGAAGGTGTTCGGCGAGCTGTCCGACGAACTCGGCGGCATCGACCGCGTCATCGTCAACGCCGGCATCGGCAAGGGCGCCAAGCTGGGGTCGGGAAAGCTGTGGGCGAACAAGGCGACCATCGAGACCAACCTGGTGGCCGCGCTGGTGCAGATCGAGACCGCGCTGGAGATGTTTCACCAGGGCGGGTCGGGACACCTGGTGCTGATCTCCTCGGTGCTCGGCAACAAGGGCGTGCCGGGGGTGAAGGCCGCGTACGCGGCCAGCAAGGCCGGGGTGAGTTCGCTGGGCGAATCGCTGCGCGCCGAATACGCCAGGGGCCCCATCAGGGTTTCGGTGATCGAGCCCGGCTACATCGAGTCGGAGATGACCGCCAAGTCCAATAGCACAATGTTGATGGTGGACAACGACACTGGCGTCAGGGCCCTGGTTGGCGCGATCGAGCGCGAGCCCGGCCGGGCCGCGGTGCCGTGGTGGCCATGGGCGCCGCTGGTACAGCTGATGCGGGTGCTGCCGCCCCCGCTGACCAAGCTCTTCGCCTAACCCGCGAGCGTGCGTGGTTGTGCGCAACACGCCGCGCCGGCGTGTACAACTGTGCACGCTCGCGCCGCTTGATTCAGTGCGGCACCGGGGTGTAATGCGCTGCGTCGCTGGTGAATTCGGGCTTGCCGTAGGTAGCCAGCCGCAGCTTGAGCAGCCCGATGACGTAGGCGTCGGTGACGTCCCGAATCACTGGAATGCGGCTGGCGCGGCTTACGGCGGCGAACCGGCCAAGGATGAACGGCGCCGTGAGGGCGACGCGGATGAGGTCCGTCGGGTCGAGTGAAACCCCCATGGCCTCGGCGATGTTGCGATCACCGCCGCAGAACGTGCGAACGAAAGTGAGCTTGCTGAAACTCTTTTCGACCGCCTCGGCGCACCGGTCGAAAAGCGTGGTGTCGGGGCGCAGGTACGCCGCCATCGTGCCGCGGACGAGTTCGGAACAGATGCTGTCGAATCCGTGCCGCAGCAACGCCGAACGCGCATGCATGACGTGGATGATGTCGGCGGGTTCGGAGGGCAGCAGCTCCTCCGGCAGCCCGAGCAAAAAGCAACGGTACCGGGCGAATTCGATGACGGCGCGTTCCTCGGCGGTGAATTTGGTGCGGCCCTGCTTGCGCGCTTCCACGGCCAACAGGTACTGGCCGATCATGCCGGCCGGCATCTGGTCGACCTGCGGCACCGGCATGCCGTACACGGCCGTGTCCCACTTGCCGGATTTCTTCAGTGCGTTGTAGCGGACCATCGAGTGCATCAGCCGGACCATGGCGGCGGCCTCGAAGCCGGGCCCGTAGCGGTCCAGCGCGCCGGGCAGGGTGGTGACCGCGAAGAAGCTGGCCGTCTCGTTGACCCGCCGGGCCGCCCGCTTGCCCGAGAGGGCTCCGGTCAGCGCCATCGGCAGCGCGGCGTAGGTGTTGGTGAAGGTCGCGATGAACGCCCCGCGGGTAATGAAGGGGGCCAGCAGCGCCGCAGGAATGCGTTCCTGGCGAGCGCCCTCGCGCACCAGGTCGAAGTCGATCCACTTCGGGGCGTCCTCCATCGCGGCGATGAACGCGGCGAGCTCCGGGGGCGCCTCGGGCACGGCTTCGATGCCCTCGCGGCAGGCCCGCTTGAGCATGTCGATCAGTTGGGCGACGCTGTGCGTGGCCATCAAGGCCGCATAGGGATCGGCGACGACGTCGCCGAGCAGGGTCGCGGTGCTCATCAGCTCGACCACCCGGTCGTCTTCGAGGATCGGGGCGCGATCGGCGACCCAGGCGGGCAGGGCGGAGTCGACGTCGGGCTCGGTGGCCAGGCGGTCCGGCCGCATGTCGAAGTCGAAGTCCCCGTACAGGCCGGGCTGCAGCTCGCGCTGGCTGCGGACCCGTTGCGCGAGTTCGGGGTAGTACGTCACCATCGCGAGCCGCCTCCCTCTAACTAACAATTCGTGAGTAATGCTCACAAGTTGTTAGTTACGCTGTCAAGCGTGACCACGTTGGATAACCGGGTGGACAACCGCAGGCGCCGCATGACCGCCGAGGCGCGGCGCGAACAGATCCTCGACGTGACGCACGCGATCGTCGACGCCGAAGGGTTCCACGCGGCAACACCGAACCGCATCGCCGAGCAGGCCGGCATCAATCGGTCGTTGCTCTACCAGAAGTTCGGCGACGTGGCCGGCCTGTTCGTCGAATTGATCGACCGTGAGGCGGCGCGGGCCGGTGCCCAGTTCGCCGAAGCGATCTCCGAATTGCATGCCAGCCCCGCCGATCACTCCCTGGTGCGCGCGTTCGACGGTGTGCTGGCCGCGGTCGACGCCCATCCGGCGACGTGGCGGCTGTTCCTGTTCCCGCCGCAGGGCGCTCCACCGGAGTTGTACGCCCGGATGGCGCAGGCTCAGGCGGTCGTCATCGACGTCTTCATCCGCGAGCTGCTGCGCATCAATCCCAACGTGCACGATCCCGAATACACCGCCAGGATCATGCACGCGTCCGGTCGGGAGCTGCTGCAGTTGCACCTCAGCGATCCGCAGACCGCGACCGCCGAGCGCCTGCGCACCTTTGTCCGGCGACGCTTCGGTATGGCGTTCACCGGCCTAGCCCGCTGAGACGCCGCGAAATATCAACTGGTGCGCCCTCTTTCGGTGCGGTACTTGCGCACCAGCGCATCGGTCGAGCTGTCGGACTGCGCGGCGGGCGAGCCGTCGCCGGTGATCACCGGCAGCAGCGCCTTGGCCTGCGTCTTACCCAACTCCACGCCCCACTGGTCGAACGAGTCGATGCCCCAAACCACGCCCTCGGTGAACACCTGATGCTCGTAGAGCGCGATCAACTGCCCCAGCACCGACGGCGAGAGCCGGTTGGCCAGGATCGAGGTCGACGGCCGATTGCCCGGCATCACCTTGTGCGGCACCACGTTCGCCGGGGTGCCCTCGGCGGCGATCTCCTCGGCCGTCTTGCCGAACGCCAGCACCTGGGTCTGGGCGAAGAAGTTGCTCATCAACAGGTCGTGCATGCTGCCCGTGCCGTCCGCGGTGGGCAGGTCGTCGACGGGCTGGCTGAAGCCGATGAAGTCGGCCGGCACCAACCGCGTGCCCTGATGCAGCAACTGGTAGAAGGCGTGCTGGCCGTTGGTTCCCGGTTCGCCCCAAAAGATTTCGCCGGTATCGGTGCTGACCGGGGTGCCGTCGGCGCGCGTGGACTTGCCGTTGGATTCCATGGTCAGCTGTTGCAGATACGCCGCGAACCGCGCCAGGTCGTTGGAGTAGGGCAGCACGGCGCGCGACTGCGCGTCGAAGAAGTTGGAGTACCACAGCCCGATCAGGCCGAGCAGCGCCGGCGCGTTGGACTCCAGCGGCGCGCTCTTGAAATGTTCGTCGACGATGTGGAATCCGGACAGGAAGTCGGCGAAGGCCTCCCGGCCGATGGCCGCCATCAGCGACAGCCCGATCGCCGAATCGACCGAATACCGCCCGCCGACCCAGTCCCAGAACCCGAACATGTTGGCGGTGTCGATGCCGAAGTCGTCGACGAGGCGCTTGTTGGTGGAGACGGCGACGAAATGCTTGGCCACCGCGGCGTCGCCCAGCACGTCGGTCAGCCAGCGGCGCGCCGCGGTCGCGTTGGTCAGCGTTTCCAGCGTGGAGAACGTCTTGGACGCGACGATGAAAAGTGTTGTGGCGGGCTCTAAATCGGCCAATTTGGCGATCAGGTCGGCGGGATCGACGTTGGAGACGAACCGCGCCGAGATTCCCGCGTCGGCATAGTGGCGCAGGGCCTGATACACCATCACCGGGCCCAGGTCGGATCCGCCGATGCCGATGTTGACGACGGTCTTGATCCGCTCGCCCGTGGCGCCGGTCCATTCACCGCTGCGCAGCCGATCGGTGAAGTCACCCATCGCGTCCAGGACGGCGTGGACGTCCTGCACGACGTTCTGGCCGTCGACGGTCAGCTCGGCATCGCGCGGCAGCCGCAGCGCGGTGTGCAGCACCGCGCGGTCCTCGGAGGTGTTGATGTGCGCCCCGGAGAACATCGCCGCGCGGCGCTCTTCCAGGTTGGCGGCCCGGGCCAGGTCGACGAGCAGCCGCAGCGTCTCGCGGGTGACGCGGTGCTTGCTGTAGTCGATGTAGAGGTCGCCGACGCTCAGCGTGAGTTCGCGTCCGCGGTCGGGATCGTCGTCGAAGAACTGGCGTAGGTGGACGTCGCCGATGTCAGCGTGGTGTTTGCGCAGGGCGTCCCAGGCCGCGGTGGCGGTGATGTCGGTCATGGTTCGACCCTAGTGCCGCCGAGCGGGGGGCGGCGGCGTCGTCAACTGCCGTTCACCCGGCGCTCAGTGACCCAAGCGTCCCCGGCCCAAACGCAACAGCAGCATCGCCAGATCCTTGCCGTCGGGACCCAGCTCGCTGTAGCGCTCGATGACCTTCATCTCGCGGCTGTGCACCAGGCGGGTGCCCCCGGACGCCATCCGGACCCTGCCGATCGCTTGGGAGACTTCGGCGCGGCGCTTGACCGCGGCCAGGATCTCGGCGTCCAACCGGTCGATCTCTCGGCGTAGCTCTTCGATGTCGAGCGTTTCAGTGTCCATATCTGCTGACTCCGCGTTCTCGTGATGTGGGGGTTCTGGTTTCATCCGGTATCGGGCCTCACAAAGAGATGAGCCCCGAGTCCGGACGCGGACCACGGGGCTGGCGCGAATGCAGCTAGACCGCGGGCACCGCTGGTCGGTACCCGTAGGAAAATCGGGGCTGCCTGTTGAGCACGAGACCGAGTGTGCCACCTACGGGCTTTCCTGTGCAAAATCGGGGTCGGCGCCCTGCCCGCCTTGGCGTTGGCTGTCGTCGGGCGGCGGTAAGTTTGGACCGACATGACTGTGCACGCGACCGACACCCACTCCGAAGCTGAGCAGCTGCTCGACGGGCTCAACCCGCAGCAGCGCCAGGCTGTGGTGCATGAGGGCTCGCCGCTGCTGATCGTGGCGGGCGCCGGCTCGGGCAAGACCGCGGTGCTGACTCGGCGCATCGCCTACCTGATCGCGGCTCGCGGCGTCGGGGTCGGCCAAATCCTGGCCATCACGTTCACCAACAAGGCCGCGGCCGAGATGCGTGAGCGCGTCGTGCGGCTGGTCGGCAACCGGGCCCGCGCGATGTGGGTGTCGACGTTTCACTCGTCCTGCGTGCGCATCCTGCGCAACCAGGCGTCGCTGATCGACGGCCTCAACTCGAACTTCTCCATCTATGACGCCGACGATTCGCGGCGGCTGCTGCAGATGATCGGCCGCGACATGGGGCTGGACATCAAGCGGTTCTCGCCGCGGCTGCTGTCCAACGCCATCTCCAACCTGAAGAACGAACTGATCGACCCGCATCAGGCGGTGGCCGACCTGACCGACGACTCGGACGAGCTGAGCCGCACCGTCGCCTCGGTCTACGGCGAATACCAGCGGCGGCTGCGCACGGCCAACGCGCTGGACTTCGACGACCTGATCGGCGAAACCGTGGGCATCCTGCAGGCCTTCCCGCAGATCGCGCAGTATTACCGCCGGCGCTTCCGGCACGTCCTGGTCGACGAGTATCAGGACACCAACCACGCGCAGTACGTGCTGGTGCGCGAACTGGCCGGCCACGGCCGCGAGCAGGCCGCACCGGACGACGTGCCGCCCGCGGAACTCTGCGTCGTCGGCGACGCCGATCAGTCCATCTACGCGTTCCGCGGTGCCACCATCCGCAACATCGAGGACTTCGAACGCGACTACCCCGACGCGAAAACGATTCTGCTGGAACAGAATTACCGCTCGACGCAAAACATCTTGTCCGCGGCCAACTCGGTGATCTCGCGCAACTCGGGGCGCCGGGAGAAGCGGCTGTGGACCGACGCCGGCGCCGGGGAACTGATCGTCGGCTATGTCGCCGACAACGAGCACGACGAGGCCCGGTTCGTCGCCGAGGAGATCGACGCGCTCGCCGAGCAGGGCGAGATCACCTACAACGACGTGGCCGTCTTCTACCGCACGAACAACTCGTCGCGGTCGCTGGAAGAGGTGTTCATCCGCGCCGGCATTCCGTACAAAGTCGTTGGGGGAGTGCGCTTTTACGAGCGCAAGGAGATCCGCGACCTGATCGCCTACCTGCGCGTGCTGGACAACCCCGGCGACGCGGTGAGCATGCGGCGCATCCTGAACACGCCGCGTCGCGGCATCGGCGATCGCGCCGAGGCGTGCGTGTCGGTCTACGCCGAGAACACCGGCTCCAGCTTCGCCGACGCGCTGCAAGCGGCCGCGGAAGGCAAGGTGTCGATGCTCAACAGCCGCTCGGAGAAGGCGATCGCGGCGTTCGTCGAGTTGCTCGACGACCTGCGCGGTCACCTCGACGACGATCTCGGCGATCTGGTCGAAGCGGTGCTGGAACGCAGTGGATACCGTCGGGAGCTGGAATCGTCCACCGACCCGCAGGAGCTGGCCCGGCTGGACAACCTCAACGAACTCGTCAGCGTCGCACACGAATTCAGCACCGACCAGGCGAACGCGGCCGCACTGGCAGAAGACGAAGAAGACATACCGGACACCGGCGTGCTGGCGGCGTTCCTGGAGCGGGTGTCGCTGGTTTCCGACACCGACGAGATCCCCGAGCACGGCGCCGGCGTGGTGACGCTGATGACGCTGCACACCGCGAAGGGCCTGGAGTTCCCGGTGGTGTTCGTCACCGGCTGGGAGGACGGGATGTTTCCGCACATGCGGGCGCTGGACGATCCCACCGAACTCTGCGAGGAGCGGCGGCTGGCCTATGTCGGGATCACCCGTGCCCGTCAACGGCTCTACGTCAGCCGGGCGATCGTCCGGTCCTCGTGGGGGCAGCCGATGCTCAACCCGGAATCGCGGTTCCTACAGGAAATCCCGCAGGAGCTGATCAACTGGCGGCGCATGGCGCCCAAGCCGTCGTTCAGCGCGCCGGTCAGCGGCGCCGGCCGGTTCGGTACACCGCGCTCGGCGCCGACCCGCGCCAGCGGCGCGAGCAAGCGCCCCCTGCTGGTGTTAGAGCCCGGCGACCGGGTGACCCACGACAAGTACGGGCTGGGCCGCGTCGAGGAGGTCTCCGGCGTCGGCGAATCGGCGATGTCGCTGATCGACTTCGGCAGCGCCGGGCGGGTGAAGCTGATGCACAACCACGCCCCGCTGTCCAAGCTCTAGCCGCCATCGCCGAGCGTGAAGGCACGGCGAAAAAATCGCGAAATTCTCGCCCTCAGAACACGTTCGGCGAGAAGGGCTTACTCCGACAGCCAGCGTTGAGTGCGTGGGTGTAGCGCCAGCACCACGCTGGCCAGCGGCAGCAGTGGCAGCGTGTGCACGATCCACGCCACGCGCGCGCCGGCGATAAACACGCTGAGATAGGTGAGCAACGCGACCACCGCGCCGACCACGATCAGCCAGCGCCCGAACGGGCGACGCTGCAGCAACTGGATCACGCCGGCGATTGTGGACACCGCGAAGACCAGGGCGAGAAATCCCATGGCGATGGAAAACAGGTGGCCGCTGCTCCACCAGCCGGTGATCAGGTCGGTGGCCACCACCGAGGTCGCCCAGCCGCTGACGATACTGACGGCGCACGCGGCGACCGCCGTCCGGGAGCTCGGCTCAGCGGTCGACGACCCGGTGTGCGCGCGAGCGGTGGCGGGTGTCCCAGGAAGGTGAGTGGTCGCCGTCTCGGCGATGGTGGGAATCGGCCCGCTGGGCGCGCGCCGGATGATCCGCGTGCGGGATTCCTCGGCTGGCGGGGGCTCAGGCGGTTGGGGGTCGCTCGG
The DNA here is from genome assembly GCF_010730195.1 of Mycobacterium conspicuum. NCBI lineage: Bacteria > Bacillati > Actinomycetota > Actinomycetes > Mycobacteriales > Mycobacteriaceae > Mycobacterium > Mycobacterium conspicuum. The sequence continues at coordinate 4,779,044 of NZ_AP022613.1, read as the reverse complement.
CGCGGTCACTTAACCAGGTTAACCGGCTTTAACCGGCGTAGTTGCCCACGAAGAGTCCGCGCTTGGCCAGCCACGGCACCGGGTCGATGCGTTCGGAGCCGTTCAGCAACACCTCGAAATGCAGATGCGGGCCGGTGGAGTTGCCTCGGTTGCCCATCGTGGCTATCTGGTCGCCGGCCATCACGCTCTGGCCGACGCTGACCAGCGCGGAGTTGATGTGGCCGTAGAGCGTGACCGTGCCGTCGGAGTGCCGCAGCTTGACCCACATTCCGTAGCCGGCGGTCGGGCCGGCGTCGATGACGACGCCGTCGGACACGGCGAGGATCGGGGTCCCGATCGAGTTGGCGAGGTCGATGCCCGCGTGCAGCACGCCCCAGCGGTAGCCGAAATTCGAGGTGAAGATGCCCTTGGTCGGCATGACGTAGAGCGGCTGCTGCAGGCGCGCCTCGCGCTGGGCCCGCTCCTGTGCGAAGGCGGCGCCCTTGGCCAGCTCCTCGTTGTGCACCGCGACGTTCGCCGTCGGCTCGACCGCGACGACCTGGGCGCCCCGGGATGCGTTGTTGCCCGCGCCGGACAGCGCCGACGAGCTCGCCGTCAGCACCGCCTCCGTCCGCGGGGTGGCGGCGTGACTGGTCGCCGTGTGCGCCGCGGCGGCGGCCGCGCCCGCGGCCATCGCCGAGATCAGCAGCCGGCCCCTGGCCGCGCTGGTCGGCTCCTTGCGATGCTGCCCGGAGCGGCGCGGCTGCCAGTCGATGTCCGGCTCGGGGACCTCGGGCAAGTCCAGCCGGGGCATAACCTCGGTGGGCGCCGCGGCCAGCCATGCCGGTGCCAGGTTGTCGATCTCGTGCAGGTCGTCGAGTTCGGGGGCCCCCAGCACCTGCTCGGCGTTGTCGAACGTGCAGGCCTCAAAATCGAGGGTGGATTCCAGCTCGTCGATCTCGTAGAGGTCGTCGAGGTCGCCGAACCCGTCGAGCGGAAGGATTTCGGTGACTTCGTTCCGATGGTGTCCCAACCAGCGCTCATGGGTCCGACGAGCCGCTCCCGCAGCGGAGCGAGACCGGATGAGACGGTGCTGGGACAAGCTGAGATGTCCTCGGATCGTGACCATAACGTTATCTGGACCCTGAGACGTTATCCGTTGACCAACGGCGCTGGCAACCCGGCTCAAACCTCCGCGGCGAGAATGTGAGTTGGATCACGCAACCGGATCATGAACGTTCGGTGACCCCTGTCACATGGGTGGATGCGGCGTTAGCAGCGATTTGACGGGTGGCTACAGTTCGATCGTGCGAGTTGCCTAACCGGTACCGCCTCAACCTAAATGGCCGATACGAAGACGTGGAGCCCATGGATCTTTTCGAGTACCAGGCGAAGGAATTGTTCGCCAAGCACAACGTCCCGAGCACCCCCGGTCGGGTCACCGATACCGCGGACGGCGCCAAGCAGATCGCCACCGAGATCGGGGCCCCGGTGATGGTCAAGGCCCAGGTCAAGGTCGGCGGCCGGGGCAAGGCCGGTGGCGTCAAGTACGCCGCCACGCCGGACGACGCCTACGAGCACGCCAAGAACATCCTCGGCCTGGACATTAAGGGCCACGTCGTCAAGAAGCTGCTCGTCGCCGAGGCCAGCGACATCGCCGAGGAGTACTACATCTCCTTCCTGCTCGACCGCGCCAACCGCACCTATCTGGCGATGTGCTCGGTGGAGGGCGGCATGGAGATCGAAGAGGTGGCCGCCACCAAGCCCGAGCGCCTGGCCAAGGTCCCGGTCAACGCGGTCACCGGGGTCGATCTGGCCACCGCGCGCTCCATCGCCGAGCAGGGGCACCTGCCGGCCGAGGTGCTCGACGCCGCCGCGATCACCATCCAGAAGTTGTGGGAGCTGTTCGTCGCCGAGGACGCCACCCTGGTGGAGGTCAACCCGCTGGTGCGCACCCCCGACGACCGGATCCTGGCGCTGGACGGCAAGGTCACCCTGGACGCCAACGCCGACTTCCGGCAGCCCGGCCACGCCGAGTTCGAGGACCGCGACGCCACCGACCCGCTGGAGCTCAAGGCCAAGGAGCACGACCTGAACTACGTCAAGCTCGACGGCGCCGTCGGCATCATCGGCAACGGGGCGGGCCTGGTGATGTCGACGCTGGACGTGGTTGCCTACGCCGGTGAGAAGCACGGCGGCGTGAAGCCGGCCAACTTCCTCGACATCGGCGGCGGCGCGTCGGCCGAGGTGATGGCCGCCGGCCTCGACGTGATCCTCAACGACAAACAGGTCAAGAGTGTGTTCGTGAACGTGTTCGGCGGTATCACGTCGTGCGACGCCGTCGCCAACGGAATCGTGACCGCGCTGAACATGCTCGGCGACGAGGCCAATAAGCCCCTGGTGGTGCGGCTCGACGGCAACAACGTCGACCAGGGCCGCCAAATCCTCGCGCAAGCCAACCATCCGCTGGTGATCCAGGCCGAGACCATGGACGACGGCGCCGACAAAGCCGCCGAGCTGGCGAACAAGTAAGGGAGTCAAGGAATGTCGATCTTTCTGAACAAGGACTCCAAGGTCATCGTCCAGGGCATCACCGGCGGTGAGGGCACCAAGCACACCGCGTTGATGCTCAAGGCCGGCACGCAGGTGGTGGGCGGGGTGAACGCCCGCAAGGCGGGCACCACCGTGTCGCACGTGGACGCGAAGGGCAAGGACGTCGAGCTGCCGGTGTTCGGCGGCGTCGCCGAGGCGATGAAGGAGACCGGCGCCAACGTGTCGGTGGTCTTCGTGCCGCCGAAATTCGCCAAGGACGCGATCATCGAGGCGATCGACGCCGAGATCCCGCTGCTGGTGGTCATCACCGAGGGAATTCCGGTGCAGGACAGCGCATATGCGTGGGCCTACAACGTCGAGAAGGGTCAGAAGACGCGCATCATCGGGCCGAACTGCCCCGGCATCATCACGCCGGGTGCGGCGCTGGCCGGCATTACCCCGGCCAACATCAGCGGACCCGGGCCCGTCGGGCTGGTGTCCAAGTCGGGCACGCTGACCTACCAAATGATGTACGAGCTACGCGATTTCGGCTTCTCCACGTCGATCGGGATCGGCGGTGACCCGGTAATCGGCACCACCCACATCGACGCCATCGAGGCGTTCGAGAAGGACCCCGACACCAAGGTGATCGTGATGATCGGCGAGATCGGCGGCGACGCCGAGGAGCGGGCCGCCGACTACATCAAGGCCAACGTGTCCAAGCCCGTCGTCGGCTATGTCGCGGGATTCACTGCGCCGGAAGGCAAGACGATGGGCCACGCGGGCGCCATCGTGTCCGGCTCGTCGGGCACCGCGGCCGCCAAGAAGGAGGCGCTGGAGGCCGCCGGGGTGAAGGTCGGCAAGACCCCGTCGGAAACGGCGGCGCTGGCCCGGGAGATCCTGAAGAGCCTGTAGCTGGCGCTGATTCAGTTCCCGGGAAGCCCGGGCTTGCCGTCGGCGCCCAGCAGCAAAGCTTTGCCGCCCTTCCCGCCGTCGCCGCTTGCGACGCCGCCGTGGCCGCCGTTGCCGCCGTTACCGCCGTCTCCGATCAGCCCCGAGTTACCGCCGTCGGCGCCGTTTCCGCCGCCGCTGCCGATGGCGCCGGCGCCGCCATTGCCGCCATTGCCAGACAGGATGCCGGCGTTGCCGCCGGCGCCGCCGTCACCGCCCAGGCTGCCAATTCCGCCCGCACCGCCGTCGCCGCCGGACCCCATGAGCTTGGCGCCGGCCCCGCCGGCCCCGCCAGTGCCACCGTCGGCGCCCAGCACTCCGCTGTCGCCGCCGGAACCACCGGAGCCGCCGCGACCGTGCAGGATCCCGGCGTCGCCGCCGTCTCCGCCGTCGCCACCGGGGCCAACGGCGGAGCCCCCGCCCGCGCCGCCGGCACCGCCGGAGCCGACGAACCCGCCCGCGCCACCGGCGCCGCCCTGGCCGCCCGAGCCCGTCAAGTCGCCGAGGCCACCCATCCCACCCGCGCCGCCGTGGCCGGCCAGCAGCCCTCCGTTGCCGCCGGCACCGCCGGCCCCGCCGTCGGAGCCTTGGCCGCTGCCCCCGCCGGCGCCCCCCGCGCCGCCGGTGCCGATCAGGCCGCCGGCGCCACCAGCGCCGCCCGCCCCCCCGGCAAGGCCGGCGATGTTTCCGAAGCCGCCGGTGCCCCCGACGCCGCCGGTGCCGAACAAGCCGGCGGCCCCGCCATTGCCTCCTGCGCCGGCGGCGTTGCCCCCGGAGCTGCCCCCGCCGGTCCCGCCGGCGCCGCCGGTCCCGAACAGTCCGCCGGCGCCGCCGTTGCCGCCGTTGCCTTTAAAGTCTGCGGCGCCGCCGGGCCCGCCGTTGCCGAACAGCCCTGCGGCGCCACCATTCCCACCGTTGGGGTGCGTCGCGCTCCCCGAACCCCCAGCGCCGCCGTTGCCGATCAAAATCCCGCCGGGGGCGCCGTTAGCCCCGCTGCCCGGGGCGGCGTTGGCGCCGTTGCCGATCAGCGGGCGCCCGAGCAGCAGTTGGGTGGGGGCATTCACCGCATCGAGCAGATCCTGCTGCACGGTCTGCAAGGGCAGGGCGTTGGCCGCTTCACTTGCGGCATACCGCGCCGCGCCGCCATTCATCAGCGCGACGAACTGCTGGTGAAAGGACGCCGCCTGCGCGCTGAGCGACTGATACGCCTGTGCGTGGGCGCCGAACAGGCCGGCGATAGCCGCCGACACTTCGTCGGCGCCTGCGGGTAGGACGCCGGACGTCGGGAGCATGGCCGCCGCATTGGCCGCGTTGATCGTCGAACCGATGTTCGCCAAATCCGAGGCGGCGGCAGCTACGAACTCGGGGGCCGCGATGACAAAAGACACCTGTCACCTCCCATCCGGGAATTAGCCGATCGTATCGCGAATCGGGGGAGAAGAGACGTGCGGTTGACAGAGAAAACCGGGCAGCTCGGCAGTTAAAAAAGATGCCGATTCAGGCGTGCGCCATAACCGGGTTGGCCGCGCAATCCGGTGGCACCGAACACACCTCCGCGGCCCCGAGTTCGGATCCGGGACGGCCCTACGGTAGATAGTGGATCTATGAATCTTGATCCGCGGACGCCCGTGATCGTCGGCGTCGGCCAGGCGGCCGAGCGCATCGACGACCCCGATTACCGGGCCATGTCCCCCGTCGAGCTGGCCGCCGCCGCCGCGCAGGCCGCCATCGACGACTGCGGCGGCTCCGCGGTGGCCCCCGCCGTCGACACCATTGCCGCGCTGCGGCAGTTCGAGATCTCCGGCATCGTCAATGCGCCCCTGGGCCGGTCGAACAACTACCCGCGATCGGTGGCCAAGCGGATCGGGGCGGAGCCGGCCCGGGCGATCCTAGAGATCGTCGGCGGCCAGGGACCCCAGCATCTGGTCAGCGAGCTCGCGGCCGAGATCGCCGCGGGGCGCTCGCAGGTCGCCCTGATCTTCGGCTCGGACGCGACGTCGACCCTGCGCCACTTCGCCGGCGCCGAAACCAAGCCCGACTTCACCGAGACGATCGAAGGCGATCTGGAGGATCGCGGCCAGGGCATCGAGAAGCTCATCTCGCGCTACACCGTCAGTCACGGCCTGACCAGTGCGCCGATCCAGTACGCGCTGTTGGAGAATGCCCGACGGGCCGGAACCGGGCTGGGCCCGGCCGAGTATCTGCGGGCCATGGGCGAACTGTTCGCCCCGTTCACCAAGGTGGCCGCGGGCAATCCGTTTTCCGCCGCGCCGACGGAGCGCACGGTCGACGAGCTGATCACGGTGACCGAAAGCAACCGGATGATCGCGGAGCCCTACCCACGGCTGCTGGTCTCCCGCGATCAGGTGAACCAGGGCGCGGCCGCGCTGCTGATGTCGGTCGAGGCGGCCCGACGCCTGGGGGTGCCCGAGCAGTATTGGGTGTATCTGCACGGGCACGCCGACCTCGAAGAGCAGTCTTTGCTGGTGCGCCCGGACCTCGGGCACGCCCCGTCGGCCGTCATGGCGGTGCGCGAGGCGTTGGCGGTGGCCGGCATCGGCATCGACGACGTTGCCACCTTCGACCTCTACAGCTGCTTTCCGGTGCCGGTGTTCAACATCTGCGACGGCATGGGAATCGCCACCGACGATCCGCGCGGCCTGACCCTGACCGGCGGACTGCCGTTCTTCGGCGGCGCCGGCAACAACTACTCGATGCACGCCATCGCCGAAACCGTCGCCCAAATGCGAAGTGCGCCAGGGCAATTCGGTCTGGTCGGGGCCAACGGCGGCATCCTGAGCAAGTACTCGGTCGGCGTCTACTCCACCACCCCGACGGAATGGAAGCCGGACCGCAGCGCGCGGTTGCAGGCGCAGATCGACGACGGGCCCACGGTGTCGGTCACCGAGAACGCCGACGGCACCGGCACCGTCGAGACCTACACCGTGCGCCGCGACGACCTGCGGGCGACCGGGATCGTCATCGGCCGGCTCGACGACGGCAGCCGGTTCCTGTCGACCACCGAGGACGACGAGCTGATCGCCCTGCTGACCGACGGCGACCCGCTCGGACGCCGGGTTCGGGTGCGCTCGTTCGACTACGGCAACCGCTGTTTCGCCGGTTAAACGAAGCTCGCCAGCTTGTCCGCCAGCCGCTCCACGTAGGCGGCGCACTCCGCTTCGGAGCTGTCCGGCATGCCGAACAGCACCTCGGTCACGCCGAGATCGGCCCAGCGCGCTAGCTTCTCGGCCACCGGTTTGAAGTCCAGCGCCACGATCTGCGGCGCCCCGTCGCGGCCGGCGGCGGCCCAGGTGTCCTGCAGCAACTTCACCGGCTCGTCGATGTCGAAGTCGCGCGGCGTGGTGATCCAGCCGTCGGCGCTGCGCGCGATCCACTTGAAGTTCTTCTCGTTCCCGGCCGCGCCCACCAACACCGGAATGTGCGACTGCACCGGCTTGGGCCAGGCCCAGCTGGGTCCGAACTTGACGAATTCGCCGTCGTAGGCGGCTTCTTCCTTGGTCCACAGCTCCCGCATGGCTTCGATGTACTCGCGCAACATCGTCCGACGCCGTCCCGGCGGCACGTTGTGGTCGGCGAGTTCGTCGGTGTTCCAACCGAACCCGACGCCGAGGCTGACCCGGCCGCCGGACAAATGGTCCAGGGTGGCAATGCTTTTCGCCAAGGTGATCGGGTCGTGTTCGACGGGCAGCGCAACCGCCGTCGACAGCCGCACCCGCGACGTCACCGCGCACGCCGCGCCCAGGCTCACCCACGGGTCGAGCGTGCGCATATAGCGGTCGTCGGGCAGCGACGCGTCACCGGTCGTGGGGTGCGCCGCCTCGCGTTTGACCGGGATGTGTGTGTGCTCGGGCACATAAAACGTCGTGAAGCCGTGGTCGTCGGCGAGTTTGGCGGCTGCCGCCGGAGTGATGCCGCGGTCGCTGGTGAAAAGCACAAGGCCGTAATCCATGGACAGAATTAGAACGTGTTCTACCTGTACTGGGCAAGCGGCAGGGCGGTGGGGGTCGGCAAGGGGTCGGCAAGTCGCCTCCTCGTGCACTCGTAAACGTGCGCTAGCGTTGGTGATCGAATCGCGTCGCATCCCAAGCGCTGCCCCGGCGTGCACGGCGAAGTAACAGGAGGAGTCATGACCTACTCGCCCGGCAATCCCGGCTATCCGCCCTCGCAGCCCGCCGGGTCATACCCGGGTTCGACCCCGTCCTTCGCCAAAGAGCCCGGTGAAAGCAAGCTTCCGTTCTCGCTGACCATCGCCGTCGTGGTGCTCGGCCTGCTGGTCTACGTGTTGAATTTCTTCCCGACGTTCATCCTGAGCGCCGACGTCGTCACTGGGATGGGCGGTGGCCGCGCCGGTGACGCCGGCATCGCGGTCGCGGTCGCGCTCTTGGCCGCGCTGCTCGCCGGGCTCAGCCTGCTGCCCAAGGCCAAGATCAACACCGGGATCGTCGCCGCGATCGCGGTGTTGGGCGCCCTGTTGGTGATCGCCGAGATGATCAACACGCCCACCGGCTTCACGATCGGCTGGGCGTTGTGGCCCCTGCTGGCCGCCAGCGTGTTCCAGGCGTTCGCCGCGGTCGCCGCGACGTTGCTGGAGGCGGGCGTCATCACCGCCCCGGCGCCGCGGCCCAGGTACGACGCCTACGCCCAGTACGGACAGTACGGGCAGCAATATGGCCAATACGGCCAACAGCCGTACTACGGTCAGCAGGCCGGACAGCAGCAGCCGACACACCAGCCGCCCGCACAGCAGTCGCCGCAGTACGGATCGCAGTACGGCGGTTACGGTTCCAGTCATGCTCCGACCCAGAGCGCGATCCCGACCCAGTCCGCGATTCCGACCACCGGCGGATTCGCTTCCCAGTCGCACCAGTCCGGACCCCAGTCCGGGCCCCAGCCCGCGGCGCAGTCCGGACCCCAGCCGGCGGCGGAGGACGGCCCCTCCACCCCGCCGACCGGATTCCCCAGCTTCAGCCCACCACCGCCCGCTTCGGGCGAGCACTCCGCCGGCCAGGAGCAGCAGTCGCCCTCGTCCGGAACGTCGGGAACCGGGCCGGCCGCGCCGTAACCGTGCGCCCTCGCGCATGGTCGGACCTGTGCACCAGGAGTGACTCGGGTGCAGGACAGTCGGGCAGCGGGCGCTCGACAGGCGCGTGACCTCGTCCGGGTCGCCTTCGGCCCGGCACTGCTCGCGCTGGTCATCGTCGCCGCGGTCACGCTGCTGCAACTGCTGATCGCCAACAGCGACATGACCGGCGCGCTGGGCGCCATCGCCAGCATGTGGCTGGGCGTACATCAGGTGCCGATCTCCATCGGCGGCCGCGAGCTCGGCGTCCTGCCGCTGTTGCCGGCGATGCTGATGGTGTGGGGCACCGCGCGCAGTACGGCGCGGGCGACCTCGCCGCACTCGTCGTGGCTGGTGGTCCGCTGGGTGGTCGCATCGGCGCTGGGCGGCCCGTTGCTTTTGGCCGCCATCGCGCTGGCGGTCATCCAGGACGCTTCGACGGTCCTCACCGAGCTGCAGACACCCAACGCCCTGCGCGCGTTCGTCAGCGTGCTGGTGGTGCATCTGATCGGTGCGGCGATCGGGGTGTGGTCCCGCATCGGCCGACGCACGCTGGCGGCGTCGCCGTTGCCCAATTGGCTGGGCGATTCCCTGCGCGCCGCCACCGCGGGGGTGTTGGCGCTGTTCGGGCTTTCCGGATTGGTGACGGTGGGGTCGCTGGTCGTGCACTGGGCGACGATGCAGGACCTCTACAACATCACCGATTCGATCTTCGGCCAGTTCAGCCTGACCGTGCTGTCCGTGCTGTACACGCCCAACGTGATCGTGGGCACCGCGGCGGTGGCCGTCGGGTCCAGCGCCCATGTCGGATTCGCGACGTTCAGTTCCTTCACCGTTTTCGGCGGTGATATCCCGGCCGTGCCGGTGCTGGCCGCGGTCCCCACACCGCCGCTCGGGCCGGTGTGGGTGGCCCTGCTGATCGTCGGTGCCTCGTCGGGCGTGGCGGTCGGACAACAGTGCGCCCGGCGCCCGCTGCCGCTCCTGCCGGCGCTGGCCAAGCTGCTGGTCGCCGCGACGGCCGCGGCGCTGGCGATGTCGTTGTTGGCGTACGCGGGCAGCGGCCGGCTGGGCAATTTCGGCCATGTCGGTGTGGACCAGGGCGCCCTGATCATCGGCGTGTTCTTCTGGTTCTCGGTCGTCGGCTGGGTCACGGTGTTGATGGCCGGCGGGATCAGGCGCCGTCCCAGGCCGCGCAAACCCGAGCCCGAGCCCGAGCCCGCCCCCGAATCCGCCGAGGCGCCGGAAGACGCCGCCGAACCCAATGAGACCGCCGAGTCCGAGTCCGAGCCCGAGTCCGACCCCGAGGAGTAGGCCCGCGCGTGACGCCGGTGTCATGCACGGCGCGCGGGTGCCGCCCGACTAGGCTCGCGATGTGTCCGAACCGCTTCACGTGCCGCCGAGTGCCCCCGCGCGGGTGGTGGTGCTTGCATCGGGCACCGGTTCGCTGCTGAGCTCGCTGATCGACGCCGCCACGGGCGACTACCCGGCGCGGGTGGTGGCGGTCGGGGTGGACCGCGACTGTCGGGCCACCGCGATCGCCGAGGCGGCCGCACTGCCGACCTTCACCGTGCGCCTGGCCGACCATCCCAGCCGCGACGCCTGGGACGCCGCCATCACCGACGCCACCGCGGCGCATTCGCCCGACCTCATCGTGTCGGCCGGGTTCATGAAAATCCTTGGCCCGCGGTTTCTTTCACGATTCTGCGGACGCACATTGAACACCCACCCGGCGCTGCTACCGGCATTCGCGGGTGCGCATGCCGTACCCGAGGCGCTGGATTACGGTGTGAAGGTCACCGGCTGTACGGTGCACCTGGTCGACGCCGGAATGGACACCGGGCCGATATTGGCGCAGGAGCCCATCGCGGTGCTCGACAACGACAATGAAGAGACACTGCATGAACGCATCAAGGTCGTCGAACGGCGGCTGTTGGTGGATGTGGTAGCCGCGATCGCCACCCGCGGCGTGACCTGGACCGGACGAAAGGCGACCTTGGGATGAGGCCAGCATGAGCGACGAGTCAAGAAGGGCGATTCGCCGCGCATTGATCAGCGTCTACGACAAGACCGGGCTGGTCGGCCTCGCCCAGGGTCTCAGCGCCGCCGGCGTCGAGATCGTGTCCACCGGATCAACGGCGAAAACCATTGCCGACCAAGGGATACCGGTGACGCCGGTCGAGCAGCTGACCGGTTTCCCCGAGGTGCTCGACGGCCGCGTCAAGACCCTGCACCCCCGGGTGCACGCCGGGCTGTTGGCCGATCTCCGCAAACCCGAGCACGCCGCGGCGCTCGAGGAACTGGGAATCGCGGCGTTCGAGCTCGTCGTGGTGAACCTGTATCCGTTCAGCCAGACCGTCGAATCCGGGGCCAGCGTCGACGAATGCGTCGAGCAGATCGACATCGGCGGGCCGTCGATGGTCCGGGCCGCGGCGAAGAACCACCCCAGCGTCGCGGTGATCACCGACCCGCTCGGGTATGACGGCGTGCTCGCCGCCGTGCGCAACGGCGGGTTCACCCTCGCCGAGCGCAAACGGCTGGCGGCGTTGGCATTCCAGCACACCGCGGATTACGACATCGCGGTGGCGAGCTGGATGGAGTCGACGCTGGCGCCCGAGCATCCCCCGGCGACGTTCCCGCAGTGGTTCGGTCGCAGCTGGCGGCGCTCGGCCATGTTGCGCTACGGCGAGAATCCGCACCAGCAAGCGGCGCTCTACACCGACCCGGGCGCGTGGCCGGGACTGGCGCAGGCCGAGCAGCTGCACGGAAAAGAGATGTCCTACAACAACTTCACCGATGCCGATGCGGCGTGGCGGGCGGCCTTCGACCACGAAGAGACGTGTGTGGCGATCATCAAGCACGCCAACCCGTGTGGCATCGCGATCTCGTCGGTGTCGGTCGCCGACGCGCACCGCAAGGCCCACGAATGCGATCCGTTGAGCGCGTTCGGCGGGGTGATCGCCGCCAACACCGAGGTCAGCGTGGAGATGGCGGAGTACGTGAGCACCATCTTCACCGAGGTGATCATCGCGCCGGCCTACGCGCCGGGGGCGGTCGAAGCGCTGGCGAGCAAGAAGAATATCCGGGTGCTGCTGGCTTCGGAGCCCCTCGCCGGCGGCAGCGAGCTGCGACCGGTCAGCGGGGGCCTGTTGATGCAGCAGCGCGATCAACTCGACGCGCACGGTGACAATCCCGCCAACTGGACCCTGGCCACCGGTGCGCCGGCCGACCCGGCGACCTTGACCGACTTGGTGTTTGCCTGGCGTTCCTGCCGCGCGGTCAAGTCCAATGCGATTGTGATCGCCGCCGACGGCGCCACCATCGGCGTGGGCATGGGACAGGTCAATCGGGTCGACGCCGCCCGGTTGGCCGTCGAACGAGGGAATGCGCGCGGTGACCGGGTGCGCGGCGCGGTCGCGGCCTCCGACGCGTTCTTCCCGTTCCCCGACGGCCTTGAGACGCTGGCCGCCGCCGGCGTCACCGCGATCGTGCATCCGGGCGGCTCGGTGCGCGACGAGGAAGTCACCGCCGCCGCGGCCAAGGCGGGCGTCACGCTGTATCTCACCGGGGCACGCCACTTCGCGCACTAGCGGTTCACGCGCGGACGCAACGGCGCGAAATCACCGGCCGGCGTCAGCCACAGATTAGGGGTCTTTGGCGCCGCAGAGCGGGACACGAGTGACGCATCTCGGCGAGCCGTCGTAGCGTAGAGAGGTGACATCAGCGACCAATCTGCCCCGCACCGTTGGCGAGCTGCGTGCCGCCGGTCATCGTGAACGCGGCGTCAAGCAGGAAATCCGCGAGAATCTGCTGACCGCGCTGGCCGAGGGAGACGACGTCTGGCCGGGCATCCTGGGCTTCGAGGACACCGTCTTACCGCAGGTGGAGCGGGCATTGATCGCCGGCCACGACTTCGTCCTGCTCGGTGAACGCGGCCAGGGCAAGACCCGGCTGCTGCGGGCGCTGATCGGGCTGCTCGACGAATGGACGCCGGTGATCGCCGGGGCGGAGCTGGGCGAGCATCCCTTCACGCCGATCACGCCGGAGTCGATCCGGCGGGCCGCCGAGCTCGGTGACGCCCTGCCGGTGCAGTGGCGGCACCGCAGCGAGCGCTACACCGAGAAGCTGGCCACCCCCGACACCAGCGTCGCGGACCTGGTCGGCGACATCGACCCGATCAAGGTGGCCGAGGGCCGCAGCCTCGGGGACCCGGAGACCATCGCCTATGGCCTGATCCCGCGCGCGCACCGCGGCATCGTCGCGGTCAACGAACTGCCCGACCTCGCCGAGCGCATTCAGGTGTCGATGCTCAATGTCATGGAGGAGCGCGACATCCAGGTCCGTGGTTACACGTTGCGGTTGCCGCTGGACGTGCTGGTGGTCGCCAGCGCCAACCCCGAGGACTACACCAACCGCGGTCGCATCATCACCCCGCTAAAGGACCGGTTCGGCGCCGAGATCCGCACCCATTACCCGCTGGAGCTGGAGGCGGAGATGGGCGTCATCGCGCAGGAGGCGCACCTGAGCGCGCAGGTGCCCGACTACCTGATGCAGGTGATCGCGCGGTTCGCGCGGTACCTGCGGGAGTCCAATTCCGTCGACCAGCGGTCCGGGGTGTCCGCGCGGTTCGCGATCGCGGCCGCCGAGACCGTCGCCGCTGCGGCGCGGCACCGCGGCGCGGTGCTGGGCGAGACGGATCCCGTTGCGCGAGTGGTGGATTTGGGCACGGTGATCGACGTGCTGCGCGGCAAGCTGGAGTTCGAGTCCGGCGAGGAGGGCCGCGAGCAGGCGGTGCTCGAGCACCTGCTGCGCCGCGCGACCGCCGACACCGCGTCCCGGGTGCTCGGCGGCATCGATGTCGGCTCGTTGGTGTCCGCCGTCGAGCACGGCTCCGCGGTGACCACGGGGGAGCGGGTGTCGGCCAAGGACGTGCTGGCCGCGCTGCCCGGCCTGCCGATCGTCGACAAGATCGCGAACAAGCTGGGCGCCGAATCCGAGGGAGAACGCGCCGCGGCGCTGGAGTTGGCCCTGGAGGCGCTGTACCTGGCGAAGCGCATCGACAAGGTGTCCGGAGAGGGCCAAACCGTTTATGGCTAACCGGCATTCGGCGCGTTATTCGGCCTACACCGGCGGGCCGGACCCGCTGGCCCCGCCGGTCGACCTGCGCGAGGCGCTGGAGCAGATCGGGCAGGACGTAATGGCCGGGACCTCGCCGCGCCGGGCGCTGTCGGAACTGCTGCGCCGAGGCACGCAGAGCATGCGCGGTGCTGATCGACTGGCGGCCGAGGCGAACCGGCGCCGACGGGATCTGTTGCGCCGCAACAATTTAGACGGCACCTTGCAGGAGATCAAGAAGCTGCTCGACGAGGCCGTGCTGGCCGAACGCAAGGAGCTGGCCCGGGCGCTGGATGACGACGCCCGCTTCGGTGAACTGCAGCTGGACGCGCTGCCGGCATCCCCGGCCAAGGCCGTCCAAGAGCTGTCCGAGTACAACTGGCGCAGCCCGGAGGCCCGCCAAAAGTACGATCAGATCAAGGATTTACTCGGCCGCGAGATGCTCGACCAACGCTTCGCCGGCATGAAGGAGGCGCTTCAGGGCGCCACCGATGAGGACCGGCAGCGCGTCACCGAGATGCTCGACGACCTGAACGACCTGCTGGACAAGCACAATCGCGGCGAGGACACCCAGCAGGACTTCGAAGACTTCATGGACAAGCACGGCGAGTTCTTTCCCGAGAACCCGCGCAACATCGACGAGCTGATGGACTCGCTGGCCAAGCGTGCGGCCGCCGCGCAGCGCTTCCGCAACAGCCTCAGTCAGGAGCAGCGAGACGAGCTGGATGCCTTGGCGCAGCAGGCCTTTGGATCCCCGTCGCTGATGAACGCCCTGAGCCGCCTCGACGCGAACCTGCAGGCCGCCCGGCCGGGCGAGGACTGGATGGGCTCCGAGCAGTTCTCCGGCGACAACCCGTTCGGCATGGGCGAGGGCACCCAGGCGCTGTCCGACATCGCCGAGCTCGAGCAGCTCGCCGACCAGTTGTCGCAGAGTTATCCGGGCGCCACTATGGACGACGTCGATCTCGACGCGCTGGCCCGCCAACTCGGCGACGAGGCCGCCGTGGATGCCCGAACTTTGGCGGAACTGGAACGGGCACTGGTCAATCAGGGCTTCCTGGACCGCGGTTCCGACGGGCAGTGGCGTCTTTCGCCCAAGGCGATGCGCCGCCTGGGTGAAACGGCGTTACGCGATGTGGCGCAACAGCTTTCCAGCCGTCGCGGCGATCGGGAGCTGCGCCGCGCCGGAGCGGCCGGCGAGCTGACCGGGGCGACGAGGCCCTGGCAGTTCGGCGACACCGAGCCGTGGAACATCTCCCGCACGCTGACCAACGCTGTGCTGCGACAATCGGGGACGGCCACTTGGAAAGGGGGGGCCGGCCCGCTGAAGATCACCGTCGACGACGTCGAGGTCTCCGAGACCGAGACCCGCACCCAAGCCGCCGTCGCGTTGTTGGTGGACACCTCGTTTTCGATGGTGATGGAGAATCGCTGGCTGCCGATGAAGCAAACGGCGCTGGCGCTCAACCATCTGGTGTGCACCCGGTTCCGCTCGGATGCGTTGCAGATCATCGCGTTTGGCCGCTACGCGCGCACGGTGACCGCCGCCGAGCTGACCGGTTTGGAAGGCGTCTACGAGCAGGGCACCAACTTGCATCACGCGCTGGCGTTGGCGGGCCGTCATTTGCGCCGTCATCCCAACGCGCAACCCGTCGTGCTGGTGGTCACCGACGGTGAGCCGACCGCCCATCTGGAGGACGTCGACGCGGAAGGGTCGGGGTCTGCTGTCTTCTTCGACTACCCGCCGCATCCGCGGACCATCGCCCACACCGTGCGCGGCTTCGACGACATGGCCAGGCTGGGCGCACAGGTAACGATCTTCCGGTTGGGCAGTGACCCCGGGCTGGCGCGGTTTATCGATCAGGTCGCGCGGCGGGTGGAGGGACGCGTCGTGGTGCCCGACCTCGACGGGCTGGGCGCCGCCGTGGTCGGCGACTACCTACGGTCGCGGCGCCGCCGTTAACCGCCGAGCAGACATATTTGCGACTGCTCGCGGTAACTAGCGAGCCCGGCGGGCCTTGCGCTTGATGCCCACCCCGCCCCACAGCGAGAAGCCGCAGATTTTCACCGTCGGTGCGCCCGGTGTGCCCTGGCCCAACACCTGGTGATCGAAACCGCCCATCACGCCGTGGCCCTTGATTTCGACGTTGACCTCGGGGGGCAACAGGATAGTTTGCAGGCCCATGATCGAGTACGCGTGGATCTCGACCTCGGTCGAGGTGAAGTCGGCATAGCGCAGATCCAGCACGCCGTTGCCCCACAACGTGAAGGTGGTCAGCTTCTTGGGCACGTTCCACCGGCCGCGCCGCTCGAACCCGCTCAACATGGCGAGCAACAGCGTGGACGGCGCCGGATTGACCTTGCCGCCCCGGCGCGGGTTCACCGGCGAGCCCAGCAGATCTTCCCGTAGCTGGTCCAACTCCTGGTAGGTCGTCGCCGCATAAGCCCTGGTGAGGCGGTCTTCGTAGTCCTTCATTTCCAGGCGGCCCTGCTCGGCCGCATAGGCGAGCAACTGCGCAATCTGGATGCGGTCGGTGTCCGACGCGCGCGACCATTCGTCGCGGGTCTCCCTCGCATCATGTTGCGCCGAGTTGTTCATCACACACGAGCGTACGACCTAAACATTTGACTGCAAGGGGTATGAGTCGGATTCGCTAAACTGCAACCTTCGTTGCGGCTCAGCGTGCCCAACTGGGCGGTCGCTTCTGCAGGAACGCCAGCATGCCTTCCTGCGCCTCCTCGGAGACGAACAACCGGGCCGACTGCTCCGTCAGCCGCTCGGCGTCGCGCTCGAATGCCTCGAGCACCGCGGCCGTGGTGAGCGCCTTCGACGCCGCCAGGCCCTGCGGTGAACCGCGGCCGATGTCGGCGGCCAGTGCCGCCACGGCGGCATCCACGTCGTCGGTCGCCACGGTGACCAGTCCGATCTCCGCGGCCATGCGAGCGTCGAACGTCTCGCCGGTCAGGTAATACCGGGCGGCAGCGCGCGCCGACATCTTCGGCAGCAGGGTCAACGAGATGATCGACGGCGCCACCCCGATCCGAGCCTCGGTCAACGCGAAGGTGCTGCGCGGCCCGGCGACCACGATGTCGCAGGCACCCACCAGACCGAACCCGCCGGCACGGACGTGCCCGTCGATGGCGCCGATCACCGGCAGCGGTGACTCCACGATGTCGCGCAGCAGCGCGGTCATTTCCCGGGCCCGCGCCACCGCCATCTGGTACGGGTCGCCGCTGCCCGCTTCGCTGAGATCCGCTCCGGCGCAGAACGTTCCGCCGGTGTGCCCGAGCACAACCACACGCACCGCCGGGTCGGCCGCGGCATCCCGCAACCCCTGGTGCAGCTGCGTGACGAGCGCGGTGGACAGCGCGTTGCGGTTGTGGGGGGAGTTCAGCGTCAGCCGGGCGATCGAACCGTCGCGGGTGTACTCGACGAGCGTGTCCATCAGTAGCTTCGGGGCAGACCCAGCGACGTCTGCGCGACGAAGTTCAACACCATCTCGCGGCTGACCGGGGCGATCCGTCCCAACCGGGCCGAGGTCATCATCGCGGCCACGCCGTATTCCTTGGTCAGCCCATTGCCGCCCATCGACTGCACGGCCTGGTCGACGGCGCGGTTCGCCGCCTCGGCCGCAGCGTATTTGGCCATGTTGGCGGCCGTGGCCGCGCCGCCGTCGTCGCCGCTGTCGTAGAGCGTGGCGGCCTTTTGCATCATCAGCTTGGCCAGCTCGACCTCGATGTGGCACTGCGCCAACGGATGTGACAGGCCCTGGTGCGCTCCGATCGGCGTGCCCCACACCTGGCGGGTCTTGACGTAGTCGGCGGCCCGGTCCAGCGCGTAGCGGCCCATCCCCACCGAGCTGGCCGCACCCATAATGCGCTCGGGGTTCAGGCCGGCGAAAAGCTGTGCGATGGCGGCGTCTTCGACTCCGACGAGGGCGTCCGCGGGCAGCCGCACGTCGTCGATGAACACCTGGAACTGGCGTTCGGGGCTGATCAGCTCCATCTCGATGGGCGTGTAGGTGAATCCGGGGGCGTCGGTGGGCACCACGAACAACGCCGGACGCAGCTTGCCGGTCTTGGCCTCCTCGGTGCGGGCCACCACCAGCACCGCCTGCGCCTGGTCGATCCCGGAGATGAAGACCTTCTGGCCCTTGAGGATCCAGTCGCTGCCGTCGCGGCGCGCGGTCGTGATGATCTTGTGCGAGTTGGATCCCGCGTCGGGCTCGGTGATCGCGAACGCCATCGTCAGCGAGCCGTCGGCGATCGACGGAATCCAGCGCTTCTTCTGCTCGTCGGTGCCGAACTTGCTGATGATGGTGCCGTTGATGGCCGGCGACACCACCATGAGCAGCAGCGCGCTGCCGGCGGCCGCCATCTCCTCCATCACCAATGACAGCTCGTACATTCCGGCGCCGCCCCCGCCGTACTCCTCGGGCAGGTTCACCCCGAGGAAGCCGAGTTTGCCTGCCTCCAACCACAACTCGTCGGTGTGCTCGTGCGCGCGCGCCTTCCGCAGGTAGTACTCGCTGCCGTACTTGGACGCCCATTCGGAGACGGCCTTGCGCAGCGCCTGGCGCTCCTCGCTTTCGATGAAGCTGGTATCGGTCATGCTGAATCCCCTTCTGTTTCCGGCGCTTCCACCCTTGCTAGGACGGCGCCGACCTCGACTTGTTGTCCGGTCGTGACGTTGAGTTCGGCGAGCACCCCGTCGGCCGGGGCGGTGATGGTGTGTTCCATCTTCATCGCCTCCAACCAGATCAGCGGCTGCCCCGCGGTGACGGTGTCGCCGGCCGCCGCGCCCAGACGGATGACGTTGCCCGGCATCGGTGCTACCAGCGATCCGGGTTCCACCGCGGAACCCGGCTCCGGGAAGCGTGGCAGCGCGACCAGGTGCACCGGCCCGCGCGCCGAGTCGACGTACACGTCGTCGCCGTAGCGCCGCACCGCGTAACTGCAGGCCACCCCGCCACCATCGGCGAGCGCGACCTCGTCGGGCGTGCAGGACACCAGCTGCACCGCGTCGTCGTCGGGCAGCACCAATCCGGTTCGGGTGAACCGGTATTCGATGCGATGCTCGGCACCGGCGTCGTCGTGATAGGCCTTGACTTGATAACCCGACGCCAGATTCCGCCAGCCGCTGGGGATCGAGCCGAACACCGGGGTGACGGCGCGGTTGTGCGCGGCGTCGGCCAGGGCGGCGGCGATCGCCGACACCCGCACCGTTGCGTCGTCGGCCAGCGGCGCCGCGAGCTCCTCGAGCCCGTGCGTCTCGAAAAACGCTGTGTCGGTGGCGCCGTCGAGGAACGCGGGATGGCGCAGCACGTTGACCAGCAACGCGCGGTTGGTCTTCAGTCCGTGCAGACGGGTGCGGGCCAGCGCGTGGGCCAGCGCCAGCGCCGCCTTCCGGCGGGTCGGCGCGTACGAGATGACCTTGGCGAGCATCGGGTCATAGTGGATCGACACCACCGACCCGTCGACGATGCCGGAATCCAGCCGGATCCCGGTCCGCCGTCCCAGCGAGCCGAACTCGGCGCGCACCGAGGGCACGTCGATCGTGTGCACCACGCCGGCCTGGGGCTGCCAACCCTGCGCCGGATCCTCGGCATACAGCCGGGCCTCGATCGAATGGCCTTGGGCGGCGGGCGGTTCGGTATCGAGTCGGCCGCCCTCGGCGACCATGAGCTGCAGTTCCACCAAATCGAGACCGGTGGTCTCCTCGGTGACCGGGTGTTCGACCTGCAGCCGGGTGTTCATCTCGAGGAAGTAGAACTCGCCGCTATCGTCGGCGAGGAACTCGACGGTTCCCGCGCCGGTGTAGCCGATCGCGCTCGCGGCCAGCCGCGCGGCGTCGAACAGCTTGGCCCGCATGCCCGGTGTGCGTTCCACCAATGGTGACGGCGCCTCTTCGATGACCTTTTGGTGGCGGCGCTGAATCGAGCATTCGCGTTCCCCGACGGCCCACACGGTGCCGTGGCCGTCGGCCATCACCTGCACCTCGATGTGGTGCCCGGTGGGCAGGTATCGCTCGCAGAAGACGGTCTCCTCGCCGAACGCGGCCTGTGCTTCGCGCTGGGCCGCGGCGACCTCGGCGGGCAGCGCCGACAATTCGCGCACCACCCGCATGCCGCGTCCCCCGCCGCCCGCGGACGCCTTGATCAGCACCGGAAGCTGGGCTTCGGTGACGGTGTCGGGGTCGAGCTCGTCAAGCACCGGCACTCCGGCGGCCGCCATCAGCTTCTTGGATTCGATCTTGGAGCCCATCGCGCGCACCGCGTCCACCGGCGGGCCGACCCACGTCAGGCCGGCATCTTGCACCGCGGCCGCGAATTCGGCGTTCTCCGAAAGGAATCCGTAACCGGGGTGCAGAGCGTCGGCGCCGGCCGCCCGCGCGGCCGCGATCAGCGCCTCGGC
Organism: Mycobacterium conspicuum; assembly: GCF_010730195.1. NCBI lineage: Bacteria > Bacillati > Actinomycetota > Actinomycetes > Mycobacteriales > Mycobacteriaceae > Mycobacterium > Mycobacterium conspicuum. The sequence goes on along the minus strand of NZ_AP022613.1, from coordinate 4,758,976 downwards.
GTTCAGATAGTCGTTGGCGTTCGGCAGTCGCACCCGTGCATCGGCCTCGGCGACGTGCGGCGCGGCCGCGTCCGGGTCGGTGTAGACGGCGACGGTGCCCAAACCGAGTCGTCGGCAGGTGGCGAACACCCGTCGGGCGATCTCGCCGCGGTTGGCAACCAGCACTCGAGTGATCATCGGGTTCACATCCTGAAGACGCCGAAGTTCGACGTCCCCTTGATCGGCGCGTTGGCGATGGCGGACAGACACATTCCCAGCACGGTGCGGGTGTCGCGCGGATCGATCACCCCGTCGTCGTAGAGCATCCCGGACAACACCATCGGCAGTGACTCGGCTTCGATCTGGCCCTCCACGGCGGCCCGCATGGCCGCGTCGGCCTCCTCGTCGACCTGCTGCCCGCGCGCTTCCGCGGCGGCCCGGGCCACGATCGAGAGCACGCCCGCCAGCTGGGCGCCGCCCATCACCGCGGATTTGGCGCTGGGCCAGGCGAACAGGAAGCGCGGGTCGTAGGCGCGCCCACACATGCCGTAGTGGCCGGCCCCGTACGACGCGCCGATGATCAGCGAGATGTGCGGGACGGTGGAGTTGGACACGGCGTTGATCATCATCGAGCCGTGCTTGATCATGCCGCCCTCTTCGTAGTCCTTGCCCACCATGTAGCCGGTGGTGTTGTGCAGGAACAGCAGTGGCGTGTCCGAGCGGTTGGCCAGCTGGATGAACTGGGTCGCCTTCTGCGATTCCTCGCTGAACAACACGCCGCGTGAGTTGGCCAGGATGCCGATCGGATAGCCGTGGAGCTGGGCCCAACCGGTCACCAGCGCGGATCCGTACAGCGGCTTGAACTCGTCGAATTCGGAGCCGTCGACGATGCGGGCGATCACCTCACGCGGATCGAACGGGATGCGTAGATCCGCGGGGACGATGCCGATCAGCTCCTCGGCGTCGAACAGCGGCTCGGCGACCGGCCTCGGCTTCGGCCCGAGTTTGACCCAGTTCAGCCGGCCCACGATGCGGCGGCCGATGCGGATCGCGTCCAGTTCGTCGTGCGCGAAGTAGTCGGCCAAACCCGATATGCGGGCATGCATTTCGGCGCCGCCGAGCGATTCGTCGTCAGACTCCTCGCCGGTGGCCATCTTCACCAGCGGGGGCCCGGCCAGGAACACTTTGGACCGCTCCTTGATCATCACCACGTGGTCGGACATCCCGGGTATGTAGGCGCCGCCCGCGGTGGAGTTGCCGAATACCAGTGCGATGGTAGGGATTCCGGCCGCCGATAGGCGGGTGAGGTCGCGAAACATCTGCCCGCCCGGGACGAAAATCTCCTTCTGAGTGGGCAGGTCGGCGCCACCGGATTCCACCAGTGAGATCACCGGCAACCGGTTCTGCTGGGCGATCTGGTTGGCCCGCAGTATCTTTCGCAGCGTCCACGGGTTGCTGGTGCCGCCCTTGACCGTCGGGTCGTTGGCGACGATCAGGCATTCGACGCCGCTGACCGCGCCGATGCCGACGACGGTGCTGGCGCCGATCTGGAAGGCGCTGCCGTACGCCGCCAGCGGGCTCAGTTCCAGGAACGGCGAGTCCGGGTCGACGAGCAGCTCGATGCGTTCCCGCGCGGTCAGTTTGCCGCGGGCGTGGTGGCGCTCGACGTACTTGGCGCCGCCGCCCTCAAGCGCTTTGGCGAGTTCGGCGCCGATCTCGTCGAGCCTGGCGGTCGCCGCCGACGCGGCCTCGGTGTAGGTATCCGAATGAGGGTCGAGGGTGGACTGCAGGACGGTCACGATTGATATCCCAGCGTCTTGGCGGCCAGTGCGGTCAAAATTTCCGTGGTCCCTCCGCCGATGCCCAGGATGCGCATGTCCCGGTATTGGCGTTCGACTTCGGATTCGGCCATGTAGCCCATGCCGCCGAACAACTGGACCGCCTGGTTGGCCACCCATTCGCCGGCTTCCACCGCCGTGTTCTTGGCGAAGCACACCTGCGCGATCAGGTTGGTGTCGCCGGCCAACTGGCGCTCCACCACGCTGCGCGCATACACCCGGGCCACATCGATCCGGCGGGCCATTTCGGCCAGCGTGTTCTGCACCGACTGGCGGCTGATTAGGGGGCGGCCGAACGTCTCGCGGTCGCGACACCACTGGGCGGTGATGTCCAGGCACCGCTGTGCACTCGAATACGCCTGTGCGGCAAGGCCGATCCGCTCGGACACAAACGCCTGGGCAATCTGCAGGAACCCGCTGTTCTCGGGGCCGACCAGATTGGCCGCGGGCACGCGGGCGTCGACGAAGGACAGCTCGGCGGTGTCCGAAGACCGCCAGCCCATCTTGTCCAGCTTGCGGCTGACCTCAAAGCCCGGCGTGCCCTTCTCCACCACCAGCAGCGAAACCCCTGCCGCGCCGGGGCCGCCGGTGCGCACCGCGGTCACGACGTAGTCCGCGCGGACGCCGGAGGTGATGTAGGTCTTGGCGCCGTTGACGACGTAGTGATCACCGTCCAAGACCGCCGAAGTCCGCAGATGCCCGACATCGGAGCCGCCGCCGGGTTCGGTGATGGCCAGCGCCCCGATCTTCTCCCCGGCCAGCGTGGGCCGCACGAACTGCTCGATCTGCCGCTGATCGCCCGCGGCGATCATGTGCGGCACCGCGATGCCGCAGGTGAACAGCGACGCGAAAACCCCTGCGGGCGCACCGGATTGGTGCACCTCTTCGCAGATGACGACCGAGTCGACGCCGTCCCCGCCGCCCCCGCCGACGGCTTCGGGAAAGTTCGCGCCCAGCAACCCGGCCGCCCCGGCCCGCCGGTGCAGTTCGCGGGGCAGCTCGCCGGCGCGCTCCCACTCGTCGGCGTGCGGCAGGATCTCGCGTTCGGTGAACGAGCGCACCGTCTTTCGCAGTTCTTCGCGCTCGGGCGTGTTCCAGATGCTCACAACAAAATCTCCGGGATGTCGACGTGTCGGCTGCGCAGCCATTCGCCCAGCCCCTTGGCCTGCGGGTCGAAGCGCGCTTGATAGGCGACACCCTGGCCCAGGATGCCGTCGATGACGAAATTCAGTGCCCGCAGGTTGGGCAGCACGTGGCGGGTGACGTCGAGGTCGGCCGTCTCGGGAAGCAACTCCTTGAGCAGCTCGACGGTCAATGTGTGGGCCAGCCAACGCCATTGGTCCTCGGTGCGGACCCAGACGCCGACGTTGGCCGAGCCGCCCTTGTCGCCGCTGCGGGCGCCGGCGATCAGGCCCAGCGGCACGCGCCGGGTCGGACCGGCGGGCAACGGCTCGGGCAACGGCGGCGCGTCGGCGGGAGCCAGCTCCAACGTCTCGGTGGCGCAGGGGATGGAGGTCCGAGTCCCGTCGGCGTGCACGGCGACATGCGGCACCTTGGTGGCGTCGACATAGCCGGCGGTGAACACGCCGTATACCTGGCCGTCGCCGGGCGGCGCGGTGACGCTGAAGCCCGGATAGCTCGCCAGCGCCAATTCGACTGCGGCAGAGGAGAACTGGCGTCCGACATTGGCGGGGTCGGGATCACGGACGACGCAGTGCAGCAGTGCGCTGGCCGCTTCTTCGGTGTCGGCGTCGGCGTGGTCGGTGCGGGCCAGGGTCCACTGCAGTTCGGCGGGTTTGACGGTCAAGCCGGATTCCAGCTGTCGTCGCACCAGCTCGGCCTTGGCCTCGATGTCCAGGCCGGTCAACACGAAAGTCATGGCGTTGCGGAACCCGCCGATGCTGTTCAGCGACACCTTCAGCGTGGGCGGGGGCGGTTCGCCGATCACACCGCTGATGCGCACCCGATCGGGGCCGTCATCAAACAGCTCGATGCTGTCCATCCGGGCGGTGACGTCCGGGTTGGCGTAGCGGGCGCCGGTGATCTCGTAGAGCAGCTGGGCGGTGACCGTGTCCACGCTGACCAGGCCGCCGGTGCCCGGATGCTTGGTGATCACCGACGAGCCGTCGTCACGCACCTCGGCCAGCGGAAAGCCGGGGTAACTCAAGTCGGGCACCTCGGTGAAGAACGCGTAATTGCCGCCGGTGGCCTGCACGCCGCATTCGATGACGTGCCCGGCGACCACGGCGCCGGCGAGCCGGTCGTAATCGGCGCGGCCCCAACCGAAGTGCGCGGCCGCCGCCCCGACGATCACCGAGGCGTCGGTGACCCGTCCGGTGACGACGACGTCGGCGCCGTCGTTGAGGCAGTCAACGATGCCCCACGCGCCCAGATACGCGTTGGCGGTCAGCGGCGTGCCCAGCCCGAGCTCCGCGGCGCGGGGGAGCAGGTCGTCGCCTTCGACGTGGGCGATCCGGGCGTCGATGCCCAGGCGGTCGGCCAGCGCCCGCACCGCGTCCGCCAGCCCCGCCGGATTCAGGCCGCCCGCGTTGGCGACGATGCGCACCCCGCGGTCGCGGGCCAGCCCCAAAGACTCTTCGAGCTGGGTCAAAAACGTCTTGGCATAGCCGCGCTCGGGATGCTTCATCTTGTCGCGGCCCAGAATCAGCATGGTCAGCTCGGCCAGGTAGTCGCCGGTGACGTAGTCGACCTCACCGCCGGTGAGCATCTCACGCATGGCCGACAGCCGGTCGCCGTAGAAGCCCGAGCAGTTCGCGATGCGCACGGCATCGGAAGCCATCGGCGTCCTCCCTTCGGGGGCGATCAGCGAGCCGCGCGCCACCAACCAACCGGTAGGTCAGCATAGTCGGATGCCGACAGCGGGGCGAACACCGGTGGTGGCCGGTGACAGTTCATATGACCACCTCAAAGGCGGCGAAACCAGGTACCCAACGCGGTAGCGTCATTGGCACTGGCTTGGCTTCGGGAGACGACCATGAAGCATTGCATCGTTGGAGCGCTGGTTGCGCTGCTAGTGGCGTGCGGGCTGATCGCCGCGGCGCCGCCGGCCAGCGCGGGCTGTCAGTACGGCGGGCTGGTCATCAGCAAGTGCGATGCGCCCGTCCAGCCCGACGGCACCTGGCAGCGTTGCGTCGTCTTCAGTCACACGGCCGGCGGCGGCGCCAGCACCTACCTGGTGCCCGAGCGGCGCTGCGATCAGATGGGCCCTGGCCTGCAACCTTGGGGCCTGGCCTTCGCCGACCCGCCCACGCACATCGACGGCTGAGCGCGCGGCGGCGCTCTGGTTTTGGCGACCAGCAGCCCACCGACTATCCTTTACCGAGATTGTCGCCGCTGGGCCTAACGGCCGATGCCGCGCGACAGACCCGCGAAATCCCTAATCGAGGAGTAAAGGCCCGACCATGGCGACCCCCAAGCGCAGGATGTCGCGCGCGAATACCCGCAGCCGGCGCGCGCAGTGGAAGGCGACCAAGACCGAGCTGGTCGGTGTGACGGTGGCCGGGCAAAAGCACAAAGTGCCTCGTAGGCTGCTCAAGGCCGCCCGCCTCGGCCTCATCGATCTGGACCGCCGTTAATCTAGGCGAATACGCGGCGCGCCTCTCAGGTCGCTCTCAGGCGCTAGGGCGAAACTAGTGGCCGTGCGGATACTTGTCGTCGACGACGATCGCGCAGTGCGCGAGTCGCTGCGCAGGTCGCTGTCCTTCAATGGCTACTCGGTGGAGCTGGCCCACGACGGGGTCGAGGCCCTCGAGATGATCGCCAATGACCGGCCCGACGCGCTGGTGCTGGACGTGATGATGCCGCGCCTGGACGGGCTGGAAGTGTGCCGACAGCTGCGCAGCACCGGCGATGACCTACCCATCCTGGTGCTCACGGCGCGCGACTCGGTCTCCGAGCGGGTGGCCGGGCTGGACGCCGGCGCCGACGACTATCTGCCAAAGCCGTTCGCGCTCGAAGAGCTGTTGGCGCGGATGCGGGCCCTGTTGCGCCGCACCAAGCCCGAAGACGAAGACGCCGAGTCCGTCGCGATGGTGTTCTCCGATCTGGCCCTGGACCCGGTGACCCGCGAGGTCACCCGCGGGCAACGACGGATCAGCCTGACCCGCACGGAATTCTCGTTGCTGGAGATGCTGATCGCCAACCCGCGTCGGGTCCTCACCCGCAGCCGCATTCTCGAGGAGGTGTGGGGATTCGACTTCCCCACATCGGGCAATGCGCTGGAGGTGTATGTCGGGTACCTGCGCCGCAAGACCGAGGCCGACGGTGAGCCGCGGCTGATCCACACGGTGCGCGGCGTCGGTTATGTGCTCAGGGAGACGCCCCCGTAATGGTGTCGTTCCGCCGGCGTCGGCGCGCACCGCTGCGGCCTGCCAGTTCGCTGTCGCTGCGGTGGCGGGTCATGCTGCTGGCGATGTCGATGGTGGCGATGGTCGTCGTGCTGATGGCACTGGCCGTCTACGCGGTCATCTCCAACGCGCTCTACAGCGATATCGATAACCAGCTGCAGAGCCGGGCGCAGCTGCTGATCGCCAGCGGATCGCTGGCGGCCGATCCCGGCAAGGCTATCGAGGGCACCGCCTATTCCGATGTCAACGCGATGCTGGTCAATCCGGGGCACTCGATCTTCAAGGCGCAACAGCCGGGCGAGACGTTGCCGGTCGGGGAGCCGGAGAAGGCGGTCATCCACGGTCAGTTGTTCATGTCGCGGCGCACCGCGGCGGATCAACGCATACTCGCCATTCACCTGCCCAGCGGCAGCTCGCTGCTGATCTCCAAGAGCCTGCGGCCCACCCAAGCGGTGATGACGAAGCTGCGCTGGGTGCTGCTGATGGTCGGCGGCATCGGTGTCGCGGTCGCCGCGGTGGCCGGGGGAATGGTCACCCGGGCCGGGCTGCGCCCGGTGGGCCGGCTGACCGAGGCCGCCGAACGGGTGGCCCGCACCGACGACCTGCGGCCCATCCCGGTGTTCGGAAGTGACGAATTGTCCAGGCTGACAGAGGCTTTCAACTTGATGCTGCGGGCGCTGGCCGAGTCGCGGGAACGGCAGGCGCGGTTGGTCACCGACGCCGGCCATGAATTGCGAACACCGCTGACCTCGCTACGCACCAACGTCGAATTGCTCATGGCCGCAATGGAACCCGGAGCACCGCGGCTGCCGGAACAGGAGATGGTCGACCTGCGCGCCGATGTGATCGCCCAGATCGAAGAGTTGTCCACGTTGGTGGGCGACTTGGTGGACCTCACCAGGGACTCCGGCGGCCAGGTGGTGCACGAGCCCGTCGACATGTCCGAGGTCATCGATCGCAGCCTGGAACGAGTCAGGCGTCGGCGCAACGACATTCACTTCGACGTCTCGGTGATCGGATGGCAGGTCTACGGTGACGCCGCCGGGCTGTCGCGCGCGGCGCTGAACCTCATGGACAACGCGGCCAAGTGGAGCCCGCCGGGCGGCCGCGTCGGCGTCACGCTGCGCCAACTGGACCCGTCGCACGCCGAGCTGGTGGTCTCCGACCAAGGCCCCGGCATTCCACCGCACGAGCGGCGCCTGGTGTTCGAACGGTTCTACCGTTCGACGACCGCGCGGGCGATGCCGGGCTCAGGCCTTGGGCTGGCGATCGTCAAACAGGTGGTGCTCAACCACGGCGGATCATTGCGCATCGAAGACACCGTGCCCGGGGGGCAGCCGCCTGGGACGTCGATCTATGTCCTGCTGCCGGGCCGGCCGATGTCCAAAACCCCGGAGGCCGAACCGGAGATCGCCCCGGCTGGGGAGGGCACGAACTCTCGGGATTCGGCGAACGTTATCTCAGTGGACTCTCAGTCCGCGCGGGCAACCTAGTTCTGCGGCTACTGTTGAAAAAACACGCCGGCCCAACCCGCATCAGGCCGTAGCTACGAAAATATAGAGGAAGAGCGACTTAGCGAATGACGAATCACCCGAGGTATTCGCCACCGCCGCAGCAGCCGGGATACGGTGCTGGGCCCAATCAGCCGGTACCCCCGGCGTATGCCCAGGGGCAGCAGGCGCAGCAGCCCGGCTACAACACCCAGTTCGACTGGCGTTATCAACAGCCGCAGTCGCAGTACCGCCAGCCCTATGAGCCGTTCAGTGCGACCGGCCCGGGGCGGGTGCCCGGTGGCACCGGGACGGGTCCGATTCCCCGCGGCACCGGCCAGGGCCCGATCCCGGGGATGCTTCCGCCCATGCCGGGTCCGGTACCTCAAAAGCGTTCTCGCGCAGGCGTTTTGACCGCCGGTGCGGTGGCGATCGCGGTCATCTCCGCCGGCATCGGCGGGGCGGCGGCGACGGTGGTGGAGCTGGGCACGCACGCCGCGGGCAGCAACGGTGGCGGGCTGATGACCGGCGCGGCGCCCAGCGTTCCGGCGGCGAACACGCCGCCGGGCAGCGTGGAGCAGGTGGCCGCCAAGGTGGTGCCCAGCGTCGTCATGCTGGAGACCGACCTCGGTCGCCAGTCGGAGGAGGGATCCGGCATCATCTTGTCGGCCGACGGGCTGATCATGACCAACAACCACGTCGTCGCGGCCGCCGCCAACCCCAAGGGCGCCGGTGGCCCCGGTAGCCCCGGCGCCCCCGGTAGTCCTGGTGGCCCCGGTGGCCCGGGTGGTCCCGGTGGCCCGGGCGGACCCGGTGGACCCGGTGGCCCCGGTGGTCCGGGTGGTCCGGGTGGTGGTGCACCCAAGACGACCGTGACCTTCTCCGACGGACGCACCGCGCCGTTCACGGTGGTGGGCACCGATCCCACCAGTGACATCGCCGTCGTGCGCGTGCAGGGCGTCTCCGGGCTCAACCCGATTTCGTTGGGCTCGTCGTCGGATCTGAAGGTGGGCCAGCCGGTGATGGCGGTCGGATCGCCGCTCGGCCTGGCCGGCACGGTGACCACCGGGATCGTCAGCGCGCTGAACCGGCCGGTGTCGACGACCGGTGAGTCCGGCAACCAGAACACGGTGCTGGACGCGGTTCAGACCGACGCCGCGATCAACCCGGGCAACTCGGGCGGTGCGCTGGTCAACATGCAGGGTCAGTTGGTGGGCGTCAACTCCGCCATCGCCACCCTCGGCGCCGATTCGGGTGACGCGCAGAGCGGCTCGATCGGCCTCGGCTTTGCGATTCCGGTCGATCAGGCCAAGCGCATCGCCGACGAATTGATTGCGACCGGCAAGGCGAGTCACGCCTCGCTCGGCGTGCAGGTGACCACCGACAAGGGCACCCCCGGCGCCAAGGTGATGGACGTGGTGCAGGGTGGGGCGGCCGCGAGCGCGGGCGTGCCCAAGGGTGTGGTGGTGACCAAGGTCGACGACCGCCCCATCAACAGCGCCGACGCGTTGGTGGCCGCGGTCCGGTCCAGGGCGCCGGGCGACAAGGTGACGTTGACCTATCAGGATCCCAACGGCGGGGGCCGCACGGTGCCGGTCACACTCGGCAAAGCGGAGCAGTGATGAGAGTCGACGCGCCCTTCAACAAGCATCGGTCGGACCGCGGATATACGGTGGCACCCATGGAAAAAGTCGCGGAGTTGGTAGTCGGCCGGGCACTTGTCGTCGTCGTCGACGATCGCACCGCGCATGGCGATGAGGACCATAGCGGTCCGCTGGTCACCGAGCTGCTCACCGAGGCCGGGTTCGTGGTGGACGGCGTGGTGGCCGTCGAGGCCGACGAGATCGAGATCCGAAACGCGTTGAACACCGCGGTAATCGGCGGCGTGGACCTGGTGGTCTCGGTGGGCGGCACCGGGGTGACACCTCGTGACGTCACCCCGGAAGCTACCCGCGACATCCTCGATCGCGAGATCCTCGGGATCGCCGAAGCCATCCGCGCCTCGGGGCTGTCCGCGGGCATCACCGACGCCGCACTGTCCCGCGGTCTGGCGGGTGTGTCGGGAAGCACGCTGGTGGTCAACCTCGCCGGATCCCGGTATGCGGTGCGCGACGGGATGGCGACGCTAAACCCGTTGGCCGCTCAGATCATCGGGCAGTTGTCGAGCCTGGAAATCTAGCCTTCGGCGTCGGCGCGGGGCCCGTGCTCCGGCGGCGGGGTGTGGGCGGTTCCCCCGTGCTTGCCCGACGAGGATGCCCCGTTGCCTTGCGAGAGTAGGTCGCGGATTTCGGTCAGCAGCACGATCTGCGCGTCGTCCGCCTGCTCGACCTCACCGCGCTTGCGCAGCGTGTTGTAGGGCAGCACGACGAAGAAATAGACCACGAACGCAACCAGAAAGAAGTTGATCGCCGCCGACAGCAGGATGTTGAGGTCGATCGTCTGACCCCCGCCGATGCCGATCCGCAAGACGCCGACGTTGGAGTTCTGGTTGACGCCGACCCGGTTGATCAGCGGCGTGATAATGCTGTCGGTGAACTTGGTGACCAACGCGGTGAACGCCGTGCCGATGACGACCGCGACGGCGAGGTCGACGATGTTGCCCCGCGAGAGAAACTCCTTGAACCCTTTGAACATGCGGAGGTCCTTTCTGGTCTGGACGCAGAGTGCTCAGTGCAGGATCAGGGTTACCGTTTGACCCAACGCCGAACCTGCCACCGTGTTCGCCAGGCGAGCCGGAAGCGCAACCAACACTACGCGGTCACCCCCGGCGGACTGGGCTTTCTCCTTGGCCGACACGAGGACAACGACGGCGTCGGTAGCTAGCAAGGTGGCCGCCGCCTTGCTGCTCGCCGGGGCAGCGCCCGGGGCGTCGTTGGCCGGCGCCGCCAGCACGTCGACGACGTCGCCGACCCGAATCAGGTCGATCAGCGCGCTGTCCGCCAGGTGCAGGGGGACGATGCGGGCGCCGGGCCCGGCGGTTAACTCGGCCAGCCGGCTGCCCAGCAGCCGCACGTCGGTGAGCACCTCGCCGCGCCGTGTCGGGCTGGCCAGTGTGGATCCGACCACCGCGCTTAGCTCGGTGCGTGACCCATCGGGAACCGTTGTGGCCGAACGTGTTTCGAGTCGGACATCGTCGGAAGCCAGCGCGGTGCCGGGCGGCAGGTCGCGCGCGGCGACCACCACGTCGGCACGATCATCGTCGGGATTCGACCGCAACGTGGCCACGCCCGCCAACACCACCAGCACGGCGGCGGCCACCCGCCGGAACGCGACGGTGCGCGTCCAATCCGGGCGCAACCACACCGCTATCCGGGTGACCAGGGTTGGGTTCAGTGAGGGTTCGGCCACGCTGCACACGCTAGGCGGCGTGCGATGGCGACAACGCCCGTCGGGCGGCGCGCTGTGGATAACCGGTTAGCTCGAGGCCGCCGCCGTGGCCGGCGTGGAGCTGCTGCTGCCGCTGCCGCTGCTCGATTTGTCGGACTTTTCGGTAGAGCTCGACGTCTTGGTCTCGCTGGAGCTCGAACTCGTCCCCGACTCGCCGCCCGACGACCCGTTGCTCGAGCCCGCCGATTTCTTGCCCGATTCGCGACTGTCGGTCCGGTAAAAGCCGCTGCCCTTGAACACGACGCCGACCTTGCCGAAGAGCTTGCGCAGCCGGCCGGAGCACTTCTCGCACTCGGTCAGCGCGTCGTCGGTGAAGGCTTGCACAACGTCGAAGCGGTCGGCGCACTGGGTGCACTGATAGCTGTAAGTCGGCACAAAAACCTCCGGATGATGTGAAACCTGAATTAGCACTCTACCGCGTCAAGTGCTAGAACCGCCACGTGATGGCGATCATTCCCGGATCGGCAGCGCGACGATGCCGCGCCGCGGCGTGAGCGCGTCGGTCATCGGGACGTCGTGCGGTTCGGCCGGCAACTCCCGCACCAGCTCGTCATCGCGGACCACGGCGATCAGCCGCGCGTGCGGATCGCGGCCCGGCAGCGACCGGTCATAGAAGCCGCGGCCCCGGCCCAGCCGCGCGCCGCGGCGATCAATCGCCAGCGCCGGCACGAACACCACGTCGGCCTCGGCCAGAGCGGACGCGGGCAGCCAGGGTTCGGGTGGTTCGAGCAGCCCCCAGAGCCCGCGGGTCAGCGCGCCCGGGCGGTACTCGGCCCATTGCAGCGGCGCGGGGGTGTTGTCGTCGGCGATCCGCGCAACCGGCAGCAGCACCCGCCCCGCTCGGCGCAGCAACCTGTCCAGCAGCTCGACGGACCCCGGCTCGGTGCCCACCGGCACGTAGGCGCAGACCGTGCTGCCCTGGCTCACCACCGCCTCCGCGTGCTCGCCCAGCATGCTTGCCTCGGCGGCCCGAACCTCCTCGGCAACGTCGCGGCGGGCCAGCATCAGCTGCTCCCGCAAGGTTGCTTTGGTCAGGTTCGACATGGTTTAACGATGACAGCCCCGGGTCACACCCAGGCAGTGGGTCCACAGAGCGTTATGGTGTGAACGATGTCACGCCGAGCTGAAGTCCCGATCCCCTTCACGGCGATCGTCCCCGCGGCCGGCCTCGGCACGCGTTTCCTGCCGGCGACGAAGACGGTGCCCAAGGAGCTGCTGCCCGTCGTCGACACGCCCGGCATCGAGTTGGTCGCCGAGGAGGCGGCCGCGGCCGGGGCCGAACGCCTGGTGATCGTCACCTCCGAAGGCAAGGACGGCGTCGTCGCGCACTTCGTCCACGACCTGGTGCTCGAGGGCACGCTGGAGGCGCGCGGCAAGCAGGCCATGTTGGCCAAGGTGCGCCGCGCGCCGGCGCTGATCAAGGTCGAGTCCGTGGTCCAGGCCGAACCGCTGGGACTGGGACACGCGATCAGCTGCGTCGAGCCCGTGCTGACCCCCGACGAAGACGCCGTGATCGTGCTGCTGCCCGACGACCTGGTGCGCCCGATGGGTGTCCTGGAGGCGATGGCGGCGGCGCGGGCCGAGCACGGCGGCACGGTGCTGTGCGCCATCGAGGTCGCGGCCGAGGAGATCAGCGCCTACGGCGTCTTCGACGTCGAGCCGGTCGCCGAGGGCGACGCCGCTGGCGGTCCCGACGTGCTCAAGGTCAAGGGCATGGTGGAAAAGCCCAAGCCCGAGGACGCGCCGTCGCTGTACGCCGCGGCGGGCCGCTACGTGCTCGATCGCGCCATCTTCGACGCGTTGCGCCGCATCGAACGCGGCGTGGGCGGCGAAGTTCAGCTCACCGACGCGATCGCGCTGTTGATCAGCGAGGGCCACCCGGTTCATGTGGTGGTGCATCGTGGTTCTCGACACGACCTGGGAAATCCCGGCGGCTACCTCAAGGCTGCGGTTGACTTTGCATTGGATCGTGACGACTACGGCCCGGAATTGCGGCGGTGGTTGGTAGCGCGACTGGGTCTGACCGAGCAGTAACGCCGACGGTGCAGGGCCCGGTTCGCTCCCGGCGTCGGCGCCCGTCACGACGTGAGGGCAGAAAGGCGCGCTCGTGCGTTCTGTGGAGGAGCAACAAGCCCGGATAGCGGCCGCCGCGGTGGCCCCGCGGCCCATCCGTGTTGCCATCGCCGAGGCGCAGGGATTGATGTGTGCCGAGGAAGTGGTGACCGAACGGCCGCTGCCCGGATTCGATCAGGCCGCGATCGACGGCTACGCCGTGCGCAGCGTCGACGTGGTCGGGGTGGGTGACGTGGGCCAGATGGGCGCGCTCGGCGCGTTTTCCGACGCCGACGAAGACACCGACGAAGGCCAGCGCGGCGGGCTGGTGCTGCCGGTGACCGGAACCATCGAGGCCGGCTCGCGCACCCCCAGCCGGCTGCAGCCGCGCCAGGCGGCGCGGGTGCAGACCGGCGCGCCGCTGCCGACGCTGGCCGACACGGTGCTGCCGTTGCGCTGGACCGACGGCGGCACGCAGCGGGTGCGGATCCTGCGCGGCGCGCCCTCCGGTGCCTACGTGCGGCGCACCGGCGACGACGTCCAGCCCGGCGACGTCGCCGTGCGGTCCGGAACGATCATCGGCGCGGCCCAGGTCGGGCTGCTGGCCGCCGTCGGCCGCGAACGCGTCCTGGTGCACCCCCGCCCACGGCTGTCGGTGATGGCCGTCGGCGGCGAGCTGGTCGACATCACCCGCAACCCGGGCAACGGGCAGGTGTATGACGTCAACTCCTACGCGCTGGCGGCCGCCGGCCGCGACGCCGGCGCGGAGGTGAACCGCATCGGCATCGTCAGCAACGACCCCAAGGAGCTCGGCGAGATCGTCGAGGGACAGATCAACCGGGCCGAGGTGCTGGTGATCGCCGGCGGCGTCGGGGGTGCGGCGGCCGAGGCGGTGCGCGCCGTGCTGTCCGAGCTCGGCGAGATGGAGGTCGTCCGCGTCGCCATGCACCCCGGATCGGTGCAGGGCTTCGGGCAGCTCGGGCGCGAGGGTGTCCCGACGTTTCTGCTGCCGGCCAATCCCGTGAGCGCCCTGGTGGTGTTCGAGGTGATGGTCCGGCCGCTGATCCGGCTGTCGTTGGGCAAGCGGCAGCCGATGCGCCGAATCATCCAGGCGCGCACGCTATCTCCGATCACGTCGGTGGCCGGGCGCAAGGGCTATGTGCGCGGCCAGCTGATGCGGGATCAGGAAAGCGGTGAATACCTGGTGCAGGCGCTGGGCGGGGCCCCGGGCGCGTCATCGCATCTGCTGGCGACGCTCGCCGAGGCCAACTGTCTGGTCGTCATTCCCAGCGGCGCGGAGCAGATCCGCACCGGCGAGGTCGTCGATGTGGCCTTCCTCGCCCAGCGCGGCTGACTCAGAAGAGTGCGCCCCTTCGTGAACCTCCTGCGCGCCAACCCGCGGCATCCCGGTTGGCCCTTGGACGTGGGTCCGCTGCGGGTCCCGGCGGGGCTGATCCGGCTACGCGCGGTGCGGATGCGAGACGGGGCGCAGTGGAGCCGGATCCGGTTGGCCGACCGCGCGCACCTCGAGCCCTGGGAGCCCAGCGCCGAGGGCGATTGGACCGTCCGGCACACCGTCGGCGCCTGGCCGGCGCTGTGTTCCGGCCTGCGTTCGGAGGCCCGCAACGGACGCATGCTGCCGTACGTGATCGAGCTGGACGGGCGCTTCTGCGGCCAGCTGACCATCGGCAACGTCACCCACGGGGCGTTGCGGTCGGCCTGGATCGGCTATTGGGTGTCGAAGTCGGTGACCGGCCGCGGGGTGGCGACCGGCGCGTTGGCGCTGGGGCTCGACCATTGCTTCGGTCCCGTTTCGCTACATCGCGTGGAGGCCACGGTGCGCCCGGAAAACGCCGCCAGCCGCGCCGTGCTGGCAAAGGTCGGCTTCCGCGAGGAGGGCCTGTTGCGCCGCTACCTCGAAGTCGACCGGGCGTGGCGGGACCATCTGTTGCTGGCGATCACCGCGGAAGAGGTCTACGGGTCGGTGACCTCGACTCTGGTTCGGGCCGGGCACGCCAGCTGGCCGTGACCAGGCGCCGAGACCGCAGCGTGACTCAAAAGTTGCTGGTGTGACACGAGTGGCCGTTGGTGCTTGTAATGGTCAAATCACAGGTGTGTAATTGTGCTGGTCGCGTGGATTTATCGAGAATCGAAGAGAGCAGGTCGTCATGCCAAGCATTCCCCAATCTTTATTGTGGATCTCGCTGGTGGTGCTGTGGCTTTTTGTGCTTGTTCCGATGCTGATCAGCAAACGCGACGCCGTGCGGCGCACCAGCGACGTCGCGTTGGCGACCCGAGTGCTCAACGGCGGTGCGGCCTCGCGTCTGCTGCGGCGTCAGGGCCCCGCGGCGGGGCATCGCAGCGACCCCGACTGGCAGCCGGAGGACGTTGAGCAGGACGAACACTCCGAAGACGACGACGAGCACGAGGCCGACGAGCGACCCACCCACCCCGTCGTGGTGCAGTTCGCCGTGCCCGAGCAGGCCGAGACCGATGTTCTCGATGTCCTAGATGTCGATGTGATCGAAGACTCGGGCGCGCTGCCCGCCGGTGCCAGCGAAGCCGAGACCGAGCCGGTGGCCGAGGCCCCCGACGACGCCTCGGACGACGCCTCAGACGACGCCGAGCCCGACACCGAGCCCCACGCGACCGGGCGTGACGACGAATACGAGTACGTCGACGACTCGTCCGGGCTGGAGCCCGACGAGGACGACGACGCTTACGAGGAAGGCGCCGTCCCCGTCCCGCCGGCCGCCTCCCGGCGGCGTCGGTTTGACGAGAAGACCGCCGCCGCCGTCAGCGCCCGCAAGTACACCTTCCGCAAGCGCGTGCTGATGGTGATGGCGGTCGTCCTGGTCGGCTCGGCCACCGCGGCGTTCGAGGTGACCCCGACCGCCTGGTGGGTGTGCAGCATCGCCACCACCATCACCGTGTTCTACCTGGCGTATCTGCGCCGGCAAACCCGGATCGAGGAGAAGGTGCGCCGTCGCCGCATGCAGCGGATGGCGCGCGCGCGGCTCGGCGTGGAGAACGCCGCCGACCGCGAATACGACGTGGTGCCCTCGCGGCTGCGGCGCCCGGGCGCGGTGGTCCTCGAGATCGACGACGAGGACCCGATCTTCGAGCACCTGGACTACAACATCCCGGCGCGGGCCTACGGCTGGCCCCGCGACCTGCCGCGCGCCGTCGGCCAGTAACGGGCCGGCTGGTAGAACTGGTAGCCTGCTAGCGGTCAGGGGCTATGGCGCAGTTGGTAGCGCGTCTCGTTCGCATCGAGAAGGTCAGGGGTTCGAATCCCCTTAGCTCCACCCTTGTGATGAGTGGCTCTTGGGATTCCGGCTCTTCGGATCTTGGCGGGGTGCTGTGTTCATCGGACGACGATGGATGTGAGGACGCGCCAGTTGGGTTTGCCGGCGTAGAGCAGTGCTCGGATGCGGTAGTTGTTGAAGTTGGTGAAGCCGTAGCCGATGCGCTTGATGCGTTTGATCAGGTTGTTGAGGGCTTCGGTGGGTCCGTTGCTGACGCGGGCGATGTGGTAGTTGCAGATCTCGTCGTACCAGGCTTTGAGGGTGCGGGCGAGCTTGTTGAGTTCGGGGGGCAGGCCCGGGCGTAGGCAGTGTTCGATCAGTTCGGACAGCATCGCGCGGGCGGTGTGGATGTCGGTGCAGCAGTAGAACTCGCGCAGGCGTTCCTTGACGCGGTAGGCCAGGGCGACTTCGCCGCGGGGATCGCCCAGTTGCAGCAGCGATGTCAGGCGTTGGGTGGCCTTGGCGTCGAGGCGTTCCTCACCGGTAAGCAGCACGCGGCGGACCCGGTAGAGAGGGTCGTTGCGCCGGCCGCGGTGGCCTTTTTGTTCGCGCTGCACACGTCGTCGAATGTCGTCGAGGGTCCGGTTGGCCAGTTGCACGCAGTGGAACGGGTCGACGACCTGCTCAGCGCGGGGCAGCATCACGGTGTAGACCGCGGCGTAGGTCGCCGACATGTCCAGGGCGCCGAAGCGAATGCGGTGTTTCCAGGCCAGGGGTTGTTGGTCGATCCAGCCCGCGACATCGACATAGTTTCGGCTGGGCAGGATCTCGATGATCTGGTGGTTGGCGACATCAGCGACGGTGGTCGCATACGAGCGGGCCCGGCGGCTGGATAGTTTCACAAACGAGGTCTCGTCCAAGCCGATCGCGGTCGTGGCGTTCAGGCGACGCCGGTCGGCAGCCAGCAGCGCTTGGCCGTAGGTCATGACCGCGTCATTGACGGTGTGCCAGTCGCAGGAAAGTTCCTGCGCGACATCAGAAACCGCGCGACCTGTCCCGACCTGCATCGTGGCCCATTTGGCGCAGCGGGTCGTCAGCAGGCAGTTCTTGGCCGCGATGCGATGGTCGGCACTGGTCCAGCTCGCCCCCCGCACAGCCGGCTCGCCGGCAAATCACACGATGCTTGCGCCAGGCCAGACGCATCGGCTGGCCGTAGACGGGCAAATCGACATAGCGCACCGTCGGCCGCTCCTTGATCTGGCCGGCGCCCCCACACGTCGGGCATAACCGATCCACGACGGTCTGCTCGATCACCAGCTCGACATCAGGACCGCTACGTCGATAGGCCAAGACACGGACATCCTTGAGCCCGACCAGGGCCTCAACGATCTGACTAGGCTCATAACGGACGAAGGTGCTTTTGAATTTGATGGTCACGCTTCAAAGACTCAGGCACCTTCGTCCCCAACAACCGCAGGGCACGCCGACCTCAAACCAGCACCGGACCCTGATCGCGCTCATCGAAAGTCCTCAGGTGTGCTCGCCGAAATTCCTCACCTGTGAGCAACGGTCAGTGTAGTTGTTGGCGGGTGCCGGTGGTGGTTCGGCGTAGGGTTTCGGCGGCGGCGTGGTGGTCGCGCAGGCGGTAGGACTCGCCGTCGAGGTTGATGACCACGGAGCGGTGTAGTAGGCGGTCAAGCATGGCGGCCGCGACTGTGGTGTCGCCGAGGATCTCACCCCACGCGCCCACCCCGCGGTTGGTGGTGATCACGATGCTGGTCTTTAAATACCGTTGGGAGACAACCTGAAACAACGCCGAGGCGGCCTCGGCGGGCAGCGGCAGGTACCCCAGTTCATCGATCACCAGTAGAGTCGGGCCTGCGTAGAACCGCATGGTGGTGGCCCAGCGGCCCTCGATCGCGGCGCGGTGACACCGTGCGGCCAGATCAGCTGCGGTGGTGAAATAGGTGCGGTAGCCGGCATGGGCTGCGGCCCTTGCCAATCCGACGCTGAGGTGAGTTTTCCGGTGCCGGGTGGGCCGATCAGCAGGATGTTGGTCGCTGATTCGAGATAACGGCAGGTACCCAGCTCATCGATTAGCTTGCGGTCGATCCCAGCGGCGGCATCCACGTCGAAGTCGGCCAGGGTAGCCGGGGTGGGCAGGCAGGCGAACCGCAGCCGCCCGGCCAGTCGGCGGGCGGTGCTGGCCTGGACTTCCACGGCCAGCAGTCGCCCAGGGCGACGGTGAGCGAGAGGCCTTCGGCAGTAGCTTGGTCGAGGACCGCGGGTAGGGCTTCGGCGGCGGAGGCCAGTTTGAGTTCGGCCAAGTGCGAGCGCAGCTGCTGATACCGCGACGCTGCTGCCGTCGGAGACTCCTCGGTGGGCGTCGTGGTGGTGGTCTTCGGGGTGCGGCCGGTGGGGTCATTGGATGGTCCTGTTCTGGGCGGCCCGCTCGTAGGCGGACAGGTCGATGACGGTGGAATCGGTTGACGAGCTTGATGATTCAACGGCGATGGATGGCGCCTGCTTGAGGTGTAGTAGTTGCGCGGCAGCGGCTTTGGCGGCTGGGCCGGGTGGGATGCGTTCCTTGCGGCGATGAGGACGCCCGGTCGCCGCAGTGGCCATCGCCGCGGTATCCAGAGCGATGACATGCCCGCTGTCACGCACCATGACCCCGAGCCCGTCGCCGGCCATCCGGTGCCGGGCGATCACGATGCCGCTCGCGGTGGCGATGTCGATGAAGTCACCACCGACCGGATGTGACACCACGACGTTGGCGGCGGCCAGTTCCGGGGGCACGGAGTAGCGGTTGCCGCGGTAGGACACCAACGCTTGCCGCGAGGCGGTGCGGGTCTCGCAGACGATCACCGGATACGGCGATGCCGGCACGGGGTGCAGTGGTTCAGCCTTGGCCACCACCGCGACCGAGGAGCGGCCGTCGGCGGTGGCGCGCAGCCGGGTGTCGCCGCGAACCCGCGCGAAGCGGTCCAGACTCACCTGGGCCTGCTCGGCGGTCAGGTCGTCGGCCAGGGTGCGCCACCAGCGTTGCGCGGCAGTGTGGTTGACCTTCTCGACCACGCCCTTGCGGTTGCCGCGTCGCGGCGGGCAGATCGCCACTGCGACGCCGTAGTGCTTGGCCACCCCAGCGAACGACGCGGTCACCCGTCCCGAGCCTGGGTCGCAGACAGTGGCCATCCGATCGAACCGCCACACCCGGGTCAGCCCACCGAGTCCGCGAGCGACGCGGTCCAAGCCGGCGACCAGGTGCGGCTGATCCTCCGAGGGCGTCAGCAAGCCGCGCCACTTACCAGAATGAGCCAGCGAGCCGACCAACAGGTGTGCCGTTTTGCCCCAGCCCCACGATTGCGGTGGGTCGGGCAATTCCAGCCAGTCCCATTGGGTTTCATCTCCCGGAGCATGTGGGATCACCGCGTTCGGGCGCTGGGTGGCGCTCCGGCACGCCTCACAGACCGGGCGTAAACTCCGGGTGCGGATGTTGCGGGTCAGGCTCTGATACGACAGACCGAACCCCAGGTCCTCCAATTCGTCGTAGAGGGTGCGGGCCCACAAGTGCGGGTCCTCGATCAGTCTCGCGGTCACGTAGTCAACAAACGGATCGAACGGATCCGGGCCGGGCCGAACTCGCACCCCGGGGGTGCCGTCACCGGCCAGATACTTGCGGACCGTCTTGCGGTCGAAACCGGTGTGGCGGGCGATCGCCGAGATCGTCCAACCACGCTTGCGCAGGGCATGTACTTCCACATCGTCCTCCCATGTGAGCATGAGAAAGCGGGCCTCCTTCGATGGAGCAACTGGCGTCAGACACCAGCAGCTTCGAAGGAGGCCCGCCCTTCTCGGCGGAGCCACACGGGTGGGGAATTTCGACGAGCGTCAGTGGGGAATTTCAGCGAGCGCGGTCAACCCCGCTGGAATCCGAAGAGCCGGGATTCCAGCGGGGTCCAGCGTGCCCATCTAGACCGTCGGCGCTGAGTTGTTCGCGCAGTCGCACGATGGCGATGATGACGTCATCGCGCACCGCGCGGGGGTTGCTGGCTGGGCGCCTCGACCGTGGGTCAACGGCCTCTAGACCGCCCTGGTGGTAGCGCTTGAGCAGTCGATGCAATTGCTGACGAGACAACCCGTAGGTCTTGGCTGCGTGAGGTGCGACCGTTGTCGACAACTCATCTCTTAGCCAGATCCGGCTCAAGCTGGATGTGACCACGCCGGGCAATGTCCTCCGACACCCAGACAGATTCTTCGTGGGTGGCGCTGTGGCTCAGTCGCCAAGATGTGATTACTCGTGTCACGTTTTCGCGGCGCGCGAGGCGTTGCGGCCTGAGCTCCAGCGCCAAAACCGGATCAAGCGGAAGCCGTACATCGACGATCCTGGCGCCGGCTGCTGCAGCGGCCTTGACTTGGCGCGTGACGGGTGTGCTGAGCAGAACGAGCTGTTGGATCGGCGCACCGAGATTTACTGCACGGGAGGCGATCTCGCCACCGTAGCTATGCCCGAACAGGCTCTGGATACCGTGTGGCGCTAGATCTGCTATCCACGCGACGAGATCTTGTGCTGCTCTGGAGCGGTGCTTAGCGCTATAAGCGCCGCTCCAGCTGAAGCGTCCGCCGCCGCTGTACAGATTTGGACGGTAGTTGTCATGGATGAAGCGGTGGAAATCGCCGACCTGCGGCCGCCACCAGTCGCCCATATACGCCGTCGTGCCATGAATGATCGTCGAGACAGTAGGCGTTGCCGAGACTCCGGTCGACCTGGAGTCGCGATGATCCTTTGCCGGTGGCGGTCCGTCGGCGACCCGTACGAGCGCGGCAATTGCCAGCGACCGAACGATGGAATCTGGCGATTGAAGGGCCTGGTAGAGCCGGGCGCTCACCGTCGCCGCGATCACGAATGCATCGACATAGCGGTCCTGGCCGAGGCGAAACTGCAGTTGTTCATAGATGTTTAGCCATCGGTCCGGGTCCCACGGTTGCGTCTCCCCGACGTCGAGGCCGAACAACTGCTCCTCCAACCCGAACGGACGCAGCAGCCAGAGATCGTCGTCGTATCGCGGACCGAAGAACAGTCGGTCATAAATTCGCCGTCGGGCAGCAATGGACCGCGGCGACAACTCCACGCCAAGATCGAGTCCCCGCCACAGCGCAGCAGCGGCTGCAGCCGACTCGCGTTCAAGAGAGCTGCCCAGCATTGCGATAAGAAACTCGACAGCCGGTCTCGGGTCGTCATTTTCGTTCATCTCGGCCCACCGGCTCATCCGCGTTTGGTCGAGGTCGGGTGCAAATGCTTGGCCGAAGACTCCTACACGTTGGAGCGGATTTTGCCCGGCCCAATCGCGAGCACCACTTCCGATGATGCGTTCGGAAAAGCCGATCGCCCGTAGCTCGGTAGTGAGCCCACTCCTTGCCGCTGTGGCGCCTCGGAGCAAAGCAGCGAGGGCACCTGCCCGGCAGACGTTGCTGCCCTCGGTGCTCACGTCGGCGCGGGCACTTACCCCGTCCGCGAGGGGTTCGAACGTCTCGTCTACTGGATCGGCGGGCGATGTCATCGCCAGACGCTCTCATGGGAAAACCGGCATGAGCAACCCCCAAATCCCCAGGAGGCGACCGAGCCGCTTCAGACACGCAGCGGTGTCGCTCCGCGCGGGCCGGCCATTGCCCAACGAAGTTGGCCGTCAGTATGTCGCGCAGATGCCTAGAGCCAAGACACCAATTGGTGCAAGGCTCATCGATAGCAGGACGAGTCGGTGCTTCATCCAAGCGATCTTGCTCATCTCCACGAGCTGTTTCGAAAGAACGGAGAGAAGATCGGTCCCTTCAAGCCGCTCTTGAACGGCTTCCGGCGTCAGGTGTCGTAGATGTCCGAAGTAAATGAAGTTGTCCGCCGCCTCTGCTTTGAGATTGGCTCCGCGAAGACGTGGGCGCACCACCCACGCCGCGCATAGAACGGCAGCGATAAGCAACAGGTTGCCAAGGACGTACCAAACTACCGCCCGCCCGCCGAGGTTGCTAAACACGCGTCTTTCGCCAGACAGCGTGACGACTCCGGCCAGAAGTGCGGCCTCGATTGTTAGCGCGAACGACGCCTTTGTATCGACCTTGCCGGTCCAGTCGACCACGGCAGCGTGGATCTTCCAGGCGGCCTCGATGGGATCGGGGTTCATGAGATGCCCCAGTAGACGTTCGAGCCGTAGACGGTGTTGTAGGTACCCCCGATCTGGATAGGAGAGTACAGCCTGGACCAGCAGTTCTGCCGAAATCCGTTTGTTTCGCAGTAGAGCAGGTCCTCAGTGAGCTCGCTATGTACGCGGTCGGTGACGTAAGTCGCGTGGCCGTCCTTCAGGTCACTCAGCTTGGCTGCGATGTTCGGTGCCCCACCAACTGAGATGAGACCGTTATTGTTACGCGCGCCTGCCCGAACGATCAGGGACTCGCCAGTGTCGATGCTGACCCGGTGGCTGATGTTGCAGAAGTCTTCGCCATCACTCCAGCTCGATTTGATCGCAGGTCGAATAACTTCGAGCACAGGTTCTGACCAACCCCGAGCCCGACCGGCCCCCACACCATCTAGCTAACATTGGAGATCCATGACAACACCGAACCTGGGCCGCCTAAGCGCAGTCGCACCCCGTAAGGTGTGGGCTCACGAGGCCCATAGCTTCACGCCCTGGCTGCTTGAGAACGTCGATGTTCTCAGCGACTTGCTCGGTATGGAGCTTGAGCTTCAGGTAGCAGAGCACCCTGTTGGGGGGTTCTCGCTGGACCTCCTTGGCCGAGACCTTGCTGATGACAGTGTTGTCATCGTCGAGAATCAGTTGGAACAGTCCGACCATGCTCACCTCGGCCAGATCCTCACCTACGCGGCCGGAACCAATCCAAAGACAATCGTCTGGACAGCCACGAGCTTCCGCCCCGAGCACCGCGCCGCGTTGGACTGGCTGAACGAACATACCGACCCCGACACGAGATTCTTCGGAGTGGAGATAGGGGTCGTCCGGATTGGAGAGTCTGTCCCGGCCCCGAATTTTAGGCTCGTTGCACAGCCGAACGACTGGGGAAAGCGGGTCAAGGCCGCGACAGGTGCGGGTCCGATGACTGAGCGGTCGAAACTCTATTGGGAGTTCTGGGAGAAATTTCTCAACAGAGTCACCAGCGAGCACCCCAACTGGACATCGGCGAAAGCTTCAACACGTTGGAACTGGTACGACCTGCCTTCCGGCGTCAGCGGTGTCGCGTACCAAGCAGTTTTTGCCCAACAGGGCCTCAGGGTCCAGCTTTGGTTCGGTGCTTCTGACGCCGCCGTTAACGCGAAGCGGTTCGCGGCCCTTCAGCAGATGAAGGTTCAATTTGAGCAGGCGCTCGGGCAAGTGGCCGAATGGGATGACAAGCCCGGAAACAAGGCGGCGGCGGTGTACGTTCAGTCAGAGTTCAAAGATGTTGAAAGCGTTGGCGAATGGCCTGCCATGCTCGACTGGCTGATGGATCGGCAAGTGAATTTCCGGCAAGCGGTTGAAGGCGTCGGTGGGGTGGCCTCCTTCGCGTGACCGGATCGTGGATCGCCCGTTTGTAGGTTAACCGCAGCAAGTCGGTGCTGGGGGAGTCGGCCGGAGTTCGGGGTCGTCATGATCCGGTTGGAACTCACTATTCGGGGGTCGGTTTTCGTGGGGCCACTAAGGGGGCCGGTTCTCGTAGAACCACAATCTTGGCCAGCAAGACGATGTTGGGTGCTGCTGTTCAATCGGTATATGTGTCCAGGTTTCCCGCAGCACCTCACAGCCGTGCGACGCCTAAGTGCGGAAAGTCGTAGAACGCCAACTTTTGTCAAAGTTGCCGAACGACTACACTGTGAAAAGTTGCCGAACGACTACAAGAGGTGCCTAAGGTGCAAATCAAGACGATGGGCGATCTCGGTGTACTCGTTCGTTCCGCGCGAACTGCCCGCGGGATGACCCAAGCTGACCTCGCAGCACGACTGAAGACAGGCCGCGACTGGGTCGTTCGCCTTGAGAAGGGGCATCCACGCCTCGAAGCGCAACGGGTGCTCGATGCATTGCGGGTTTTAGGGGTGAGCCTCGACGCGACCGCGCCCGAGGCTCAATCGAACGATCGCGCCAAACGTCAGGGAGGGGCTGCGCCCGAAAAGTCTGACTCGGCGCGGACGGCTGATCCTTTCGCCGCGCTGTTCGGAAGCAAGGACGCCTGATGGCAAGGAGGGAGTTACGGGTCTACCTCGACGGGACGCCGGCTGGAACGCTGACCCAATCCAGTCAGGGCAGGCTGGGATTCGTCTACGACGAAACATACGTCGGCGCGCTCGAGCCGACCCCGCTGTCGCTGTCGATACCCATCCATGCGAATCGGCACCGCGACAAGGCAATTCGGATGTACCTCGAAGGCCTGCTCCCGGACAGTGAAGGCGTACGACAGCGGTGGGGCCGTCAGTACCACGTGTCCCCCAACAATCCCTTCGGCCTGCTTGCTCATGTCGGCCGGGACGCAACAGGCGCGGTCCAGATCCTGCCACCGGACGTTGATGCTGCCGACGCGCGGTCTCGAAGCGGCGATATTCAGTGGCTGAGTGAGACCGATTTGGCCGACCTCGTCGAGGATGTCGCAGCCCATCAAACCGATTGGGATCCCGGCAGGTTCGCGGGGCGGTGGAGCCTCCCGGGGGCGCAACCGAAGGTCGCATTGTTCCGCGATCCCGTATCCGGGCAGTTCGGAATCCCGCGTGACTCCACACCGACAACGGTCATCCTGAAGCCCGCCATCGCCCCTTACGCGCAGCACCACATCAATGAGGCGCTGTGCCTGCGCGCCGCGCGTGAGGCCGGTCTGCTCGCCGCTGAATGCGAGGTGAGGCAGATCGGTGACACCCAGGTGTTCGTGTCGACTCGTTACGACCGGCTGCATGACGAGACGGGATGGCGCCGAGTCCACCAAGAGGACATGTGTCAGTCGCTATCGGTACACCCGAGCCTGAAATATCAATCCGATGGCGGGCCCGGGGTCGGCGATATCGCAGATTTGCTCAGCAGGCTGCCGATTGAGGACCGCGACGTCAACGCCGAGCGCTTTTTCAAGGCTCTGGCCTACAACGTGCTCATCGGCGCAACGGACGCCCATGCCAAGAATTACTCGCTCGTCCTCATCGGGTCGCGCGCGCAGGTATCACCTATGTATGACGTAGCCTCCGCTGCGCCGTACGACCAGCATGAGCGCCTGCGGTCCTCGATGAAGATCGGCGATCACTGGAAAATGCTGGACGTCACCAATTCCGACTGGCGAAACGTTGGACGCCGGCTGGGGATACCGGGGGATGAAGGCGTGGCCTGGGTGGCAGAACTCCGGGCTGAGCTGCCTGGCGCATTCGAACGCGCTGTACGTTCGTTGCCGTCGACTGTCAAGGTTGCGGCGACGCGGATGGCCGAGCGGATTGTCCAGCATGTCGTCGGTACATGGAAACCCAACGTGGATCGCGGAGTAATGCGGGGGTGAAGGATCGCTCAGTCCACGCGCCAGCACTGTTACATCGCGTGACACACGGGGACATATCGCAAGTACGCGGACAACTTGTTCTCCGCTCGGCCCGCTGTTGCGTGGCAGTCCCGCCACCATTCATGCGTAGCACCGCTGGGACAGAAATCGGCACTTGAGTGCAGTTTTGTCAGTCCGTTCTGCGCCTAGCTGCTGGCGCCGGGTGATGATGCGAGTAGGATTCAGTCCTACTGGATGATGGAGATTGATCATGCGAACGACGCGGCAATTGAGCATCACACTCCCAAACGACATGGCTGATGCGCTTCGCGAGCGGGTGCGCTCGGGGGAATACGCCAGCGAGAGTGAGGTGATCCGCGAGGGCCTACGGGCATTGTTCGCCCGCGATCAGGCTATTGAAGCGTGGCTTCGTGACGAGGTGGCCGCCGCCTACGATGCCGTCGTCGCCGACCCCTCGCGCGCGGTCACCGCGCAGAGGGTACGGGCTCGGTTGGCCGCCGAGCAGGCCGGGGGCGTGTGAGTCTGAGCGTCGTCTTCACGCCCGAGGCGGAAGATCAGCTTGTCGAGCTGTACCGCTATATCGCCGCCGCGGGGTCGGTCGAAGTCGCGGCGCGCTATACGGATGCGATCGTCGCTTACTGCGAGGAACTGGCCGCATTCCCCCATCGCGGCAGTGCTCGTGACGACATCAGGCCAGGGCTGCGCACGATCGGTTTCAGAAGACGGGTCGTTATCGCATTCGCTGTGTTGGACCAGACCGTGGCGATCATCGGTATCTTCTATGGCGGGCGCGATTATGCGGCGATTTTGAACGACCCAGAGGGCGGTTCAGGCTAGCCGACTCGCGCCTTGGCCGCTTCGCGCCGAGCCTTCGCTTTGGCGCGGGTCGAGCAGCAATGGCCCATCTCGCAGTGGTACCGGTCGCTGCAGTGCGGCGAACAATAAACTGATGCGGCCGGAAGCCATTCCGGATCGTAGAGGTCACGGTGTCGGTCGTTCGGATCGAACGTGTGGCCGCAATGCACGCAGGTCTTCACCTTCGTCTTGGTAGCCATACCGATAAATCTACGCCGGATGGCCCTAAATCAATACCGGTTGCGACCGCTAAAATTGTCCGGCTCGCAATGCGCATGGTGTGCGACCAAATAAGCTGTGGCACAAAGTATTTCCAAGCATCCGCCTCGAGAAGCCTTGCGCTGTCCGAACCTGGATTGCGGCTGCGGCCCGAACGGGCAGGCGGCGTGGCTCCGAGCCAGGAGCGCACCGGCAGGAATTAACTGGGCGGCGATGGCGTTCGGCTAGCGGTGGCGAACGCGACGAAAAGTCTTACGATCAGGCCGTCGGGCATTCATCGGGGGGAACCGTGCTGAGGCTGGTCAAGCGGGTATGGATCCCGCTGGTCGTGGTGGTGGCGCTCATCATCGGCGGTGTTGCGGTGGGCCGACTCAACGGCGTCTTCCCCGGACCCGGCCTGCCCAAGCCCGATCCGCGCGACGCGACGCCGCCGTATGCGGCCAAGACCGCGATCTATGAAATCCTGGGACCGGCCGGGACAACGGGCGTCGTCAACTGGATGGATGCCGACGCGCAACCGCAGAAAGCCAGCTTCACCACGTTGCCGTGGTCGCAGACGATCGTCGCGGAAATGCCCGGCATCTTCGCCTACGTCGTCGCACAGGGTGACAGCCCCTCGATCGGCTGCCGGATCACCGTCGACGGCACATTGGTCGATCAACAACACGTCGACGGCAGAAATGCGCAGGTTTCCTGTTTGGACAAGTCCGCGTGAGCAGCGATTCCAGCGACACCGACGAGATCCCCGTCGCGCGGCCGACCGAAGTCGAGCACAAACCGCGGCTAGCCCGCACCATCCGCGCTTTGGCGCTGCCGATCGTGGTGATCTGGCTGCTGATCGCGGTCGGCGTCAACGTCTTTGTCCCCCAGTTGGAGGCGGTCGCCGAGGACGTTTCGGTGCCGCTGTCGCCGTCGGATGCGCCGTCGGTGACCGGGATGAAGCACATCGGGGAGAAATTCAAGGAGTACGACTCCGACAACCTCGTCCTGGTGACCCTGGTCGGTGACAAGCCGCTGGGCCAGGACGCGCACCGGTATTACGACGATCTGGTCAAGAAGCTGAGGCAGGACACCAAACACGTCGAACACGCCCTCGACTTCTGGGGGCAGCGGTTCACCGCCTCGGGTGTCGAGAGCTATGACCACAAGTCCGCCTACGTCCAGGTCAACCTGCGCGGTGACCAGGGTGGTGCGGTCGGCGACAAGTCGGTTGACTCGGTGCGCAAGATCGTCGCCGAGTCCAAGCCGCCGCCGGGGGTGAAGGCGTATGTCGCGGGTCAGGGAGCCCTGACCGACGACACGATCGTCGTGGGGAACGCGAGCCTGTTCAAGATGACGATCATCACCGTCATCATCATCGCGATCATGCTGATGTTCGTCTATCGGTCGATCGGCACCGTGCTGCTGACGATGGTGATTCTGTTCGTCGGGCTGGCCACCGGCCGAGGCGTGGTGGCGCTGTTGGGCGACACCGGCATCATGGGGCTGTCGACGTTTGCCGTTAATCTGTTGACGGCGTTGGCGATTGCGGCCGGGACCGACTACGCGATCTTCATGGTGGGCCGCTATCAGGAGGGCCGCGAGCGGGGACTGGGCCGTGAAGCCGCCTACTACGACACCTTCGCCGGGGTCACCAAGGTGGTGCTGGGCTCGGGCCTGACGATCGTGGGGGCGCTGGCCTGTCTGCACTTCACGCGGCTGCCGTATTTCAGTTCGCTGGCGTTCCCGTGCGCAGTCGGGCTGCTGGTGGTGGTGGCCGCCGGGGTGACCTTGACGCCGGCGCTGATCGCATTCGCAAGCGGCTTCGGTCTTTTCGATCCGAAGCGCAAGTTCAACTACACCCGGTGGCGCCGCCTGGCGACGGCCATCGTGCGCTGGCCCGCACCCATCCTGGCCACCTCGGTGATCCTGGCCATTGTCGGCGCGATCGGATTGGCGGGCTTCAACCCGCGCTACAACGACCTGTACTACCTCCCGAAGAGCGCGGCCTCGGTGCAGGCGTACACCGCGGCCGATCAACACTTCACCCAGGCGCGGTTGAACCCGGACC
Source organism: Mycobacterium conspicuum (assembly GCF_010730195.1). Taxonomy (NCBI): domain Bacteria; kingdom Bacillati; phylum Actinomycetota; class Actinomycetes; order Mycobacteriales; family Mycobacteriaceae; genus Mycobacterium; species Mycobacterium conspicuum. The sequence continues at coordinate 4,729,981 of NZ_AP022613.1, read as the reverse complement.
TGCTGATGATCGAGTCGGATCACGATCTGCGCAATCCGACCGACATGCTGGTGTTGGACAAGATCGCCGGGGCCCTGTTTCACGTGCCCGGGATCGAGCGGGTGCAAAGCATCACCAGACCGCTCGGCCCGCCGATTCAAGATGGATCGATTCCGTTCCAGCTCAGCGTGCAAAGCGCGCCGGTCCGGGACAACCTGAACTACCTCAAGGAGCGCGTCGCCGACATCAAGAAGATCACCGGCTATCTGGACACCCTGATCGCCCTGCTCGAGCGCCAGTACGCGGTGACCCAGAACCTCGCGAACGCCGCGGACGACAGCGCCAAGACCGCGGCGAACACGGCGGCCATCACCGACGAAATCCGGGACCACATCGCCGATTTCGACGACTTCTGGAGGCCGATTCGCAGTTACTTCTATTGGGAGAAGCACTGCTTCGACATCCCGATCTGCTGGTCGCTGCGAGGCCTGTTCGACGCCCTGGACGGGTTCGACAAGCTCGCCGAGCAGTTCCACCATCTGACCACCGACCTCAACGACACGGCCAAGGCCACCCGCGAACTGCTGGCGATCATTCCGCAGAACATCGCCACCTCCAAGGCGATCCGCGATACCACGCTGACCATCTACAGCACCTTCGACAGCCTCATCGATCAATTCGATCGGCTGACCGACACCAACGCCGTAATGGGCAAGTCGTTCAACGACTCTCAGGTCGAGAGCCTGTTCTACCTGCCGCCCGAGATCTTCTCCAACCCGGACTTTCAGCTGGGTTTGAGCCTGATGGTGTCCCCGGACGGCAAGGCCGCGCGCTTCATCATCACCCACTCGGTGGATCCGGCCACCACCGAGGGAATCGCCTCGGTGGACCAGGAACGCAAGGCGGCCAAGGAGGCAATCAAACTCACCTCGCTGCAAAACGCGGACATCTACCTCGGCGGCACCGCCGCGACGTTCCACGACATCGCCACCGGCGCGAAGTTCGACCTGATGATCGCCGCGGTGGCCTCCATCGTGCTCATCTTCATCATCATGGTGATCGTCACCCGCGCTTTGGTTGCTGCGGGCGTCATCGTCGGCACGATCGTGATGTCGCTGGGGGCCGCCTTCGGGTTCTCCACCTTGATCTGGCAGCATCTCCTTAATTTCCAGTTGCACTGGGTGGCAACCGAATTCGCGCTGATCGTGCTCTTGGCGGTGGGCTCGGACTACAACCTGATGCTGGTGTCGCGAATCGAAGAGGAGATCGGCGCCGGCCTGAAAACCGGACTCATCCGGGGCATGGGCCTGACTGGCCCGGTGGTCACGGCGGCCGGTCTGGTGTTCGCCGTCACCATGGCCACGATGATCACCAGCGATCTGCGGGCGATCGGCCAGTTCGGCACGACGATCGGGCTCGGCCTGATGTTCGACACCTTCGTCGTGCGATCGCTGATCACGCCGTCAATCATGACGGTGATGGGACGCTGGTTCTGGTGGCCGAAGCGGGTCCGGGTCCGCCCGGCCAGCGAGATGCTTCGGTCCGTGGGGCCGCGCCCGCTGGTTCGAGCGCTGTTGTATCAGCCGCGGCACGCGGCCACGGTGGATTCGCAGCCGTAGCAATCTGGCGCGCCCCCGCCTTAAAGCGTCGCGCGGCGGTGCCGGCTGTCGGTACGCGCCCCCATGCGGTCGCCCCGCCGAACATCATGCCCGGAACCGCACCGATGCGTGGCCAGTTCTTGCGCTAGGACTCGAGCACCGAATCAGTCAGCGCCCGCTCGCGCAGGCTCAGTCTTGAAATACGATCCCATAGTGCATAAGGTAACGTATCACGAGTCGAGCCAGGGCCGAAGGGGTTGCGGCGGCTCAATGTTCAAGGTTGCCTTCGGGGTAGGGAGACGCCATGGCACGCCAGGGCGTGACTGCTGAACGCGTCCCGCCGGCCTCGGATGCTGCGGACGAGGTGGTGCCTTCCGAGTTGGTGGAGGCGGCTTTACGGGCCGCCGAAAAGCTGGCCAAGGATGTGGCCGACGTCCCCGTGGTCGCGATCGCCGCAGAGGCCGGCATGTCGCGCAGCACCTTGCTGCGCCGCCTCGGAGGATCGCGCGCCGCCCTGGACGCCGCGGTCCGGGCGGCCGGTGTCGACCCCGGCGGCCAGCCCCCCGTCCGTACGCGGGCCCTCGATGCGGCTGCGGCTTTGATCAGTGAATTGGGTTTAACCGCAACGACATTAGAGGCCGTTGCGACGCGGGCGGAATGTTCGGTCTACAGCCTGCACACGGTGTTTGGCGGCCGAGATGAGTTGATGCGGGCGGTCTTCGAGCGGCACAGCCCCATCCTCGAGATCGAGGACTTTCTCGACCTACCGCGTGGCGATCTGCGGGAAACGGTGCGATCCTTCTACCGGGTACTCGTTCAAGCCCTGGGCCGCGAACCGCGCGTCGCCCCCGCGATATTCGCCGAAGCGTTTTCGCGCCCGAGCAGCCCCGCCGTGCAGTCCTTTTTTGGTTACACCGGTCCTCGCGTATTCGGTGTGCTCGGTCGTTGGTTCGACGACGAGATCCGGGCCGGGCGGATCCGCGATATGCCGACTCCATTGCTTTTCCAACAGCTGGTCGGCCCGGTCATGATCCACACGTTCATGCGGCCGGTCACCGATGGCATCCCGGAACTGCACTTCGACGACATCGATACCGTCTGCGAGGTTTTCGCCGACAACTTCATCCGCGCCGTTGCCACGCACGCGAGTCCTCCGTGAGACAACGGATCTCGCCCGGCGGCCTGCTCAAGCGGGGGTGGATGATAGTGGTGGCCGTGGTCGTGGTCGCGCTCGTCGCGTTTGGCGTGTACCGGCTGCACGGCATCTTCGGCTCGCACTACAGCACGAAGGCGGGCAGCGGCCTCACCAACGACTCCGCTCCGTTCAACCCCAAACATGTGGTGCTCGAGGTTTTCGGGCCGCCCGGCACGGTGGCGTCGATCAATTACCTGGACGTCCATGCCCAACCGCAGCGCGTTGACAACGCGCCGCTGCCGTGGTCCTACGACGTCACGACAACCGATCCCGCGGTATTCGTCAACGTCATGGCCCAAGGGAATAGCAGTTCGCTGAGCTGCCGCATCACCATCGACGGTGTGGTGAAGGACGAGAGAACGGTCAACAAATTGAACGCCTACACCTTCTGCCTGGACAAGTCCGGATGAGTACCCCTGACACCCAACGACTTTCGGTGCCCGATCTGCTCCGTCGGTACTCGGTGTTGATCGCGGGGTTCTGGCTGGGCCTGGCCGTGGTCACGAATGTCTTTGTGCCGCAGCTGGAACGGGTTGCCCAACAACACAACGTGTCGCTCAGCCCGCAGGATGCGCCGTCGCTGCAGGCCAGCAAGCGCATCGGCCAGGTGTTCCACGAGTTCGATTCCGACAGCGCGGCCATGATCGTGCTCGAGGGCGATCGGCCGCTCGGTGCCGACGCGCACCACTACTACGACGGCTTGATCCGCAAGCTCAGCCAGGACACCAAGCACGTCGAGCACATTCAGGACTTCTGGGGGGATCCGCTGACGGCGGCCGGATCCCAGAGCGCCGACGGCAAGGCCGCGTTGGTGCAGGTCTACCTCGCCGGCAACCAGGGCGAGTCGTTGGCCAACCAGTCCGTCGATGCGGTGCGCAACATCGTGAACAGCACACCCGCGCCGCCGGGGGTGAAGGCCTACGTCACCGGCGGCGCGCCGCTCGTCACCGATCAGTTCGAGGTGGGCAGCAAGGGCACGCTGAAGACCACCCTGATCACCATCGGCGTGATCCTGCTGATGCTGCTCTTCATCTACCGCCGTGTCACCACGGCAGCGCTGGTGATTTTCACCGTGATGATTGAACTGACCGCGTCGCGCGGAGTCGTCGCCGTGCTCGCGAACGCCGGTGTCATCGGGCTGTCGACGTACTCGACCAACATCCTGACGCTACTGGTCATCGCCGCCGGAACCGACTATGCGATCTTCATTCTCGGCCGTTACCACGAAGGGCGCCTCACCGGCCAGGAGCGGACCGCCGCCTTCGCGACGATGTACCACGGGACCGCGCACGTCATCCTGGGTTCGGGCCTGACGATCGCCGGCGCCGTGTTCTGCCTGCACTTCACCCGGCTGCCCTACTTCCAGACCATGGCCATCCCCGCGGCGACCGGCGTCGTCGTCGCGCTGGCGGCCGCGCTGACCCTGGCCCCGGCCGTGCTGAGCATCGGCCGGCACTTCGGCCTCTTCGAACCCGCCCGCCCGATGCGCAGCCGGGGTTGGCGGCGCATCGGCACGGCCATCGTCCGTTGGCCCGGACCCGTGCTGGTGGTGACCGTCGCCATCGCTCTGATCGGCCTGCTCGCCCTGCCGGGATACAAGACGAGCTACGACACCCGCCCCTACATGCCGGCCGATGCCCCGGCCAACGTGGGCTACGCGGCGGCCGGGCGCCACTTCTCGCAAGCCCGGCTCAATCCCGAGTTGCTGATGATCGACGCCGATCACGATCTGCGAAATTCGGCCGACATGATCATCCTGGAGCGGGTGGCCAAGGCGATCTTTCACACCAAGGGCATTGCCGAGGTGCAGTCCATCACCCGCCCGTTGGGCACCCCGCTGGACCACAGCTCGATACCGTTTCAGATCAGCGCGCAAAACACGGGCCAGATCGAAAACCTGAAGTACCAACAAGACCGCGCCGCCGACCTGTTGAAACAGGCCGACCAGATCAATGCGACGATCGAGATCTTGAAGCAGCAGTACGCCCTGCAGCAGCAGTCCGCGGCCGCTACGGCCGCGCAGACCAAAGCATTCCATACCACCGTCGAAACGGTTACCACCCTGCGCGACGAAATCGCCACCTTCGACGACTTCTTCAGGCCGCTGCGCGCTTACTTCTATTGGGAGCGGCACTGTTTCGACATCCCGGCCTGCGCGGCGCTACGAGCGGTCTTCGACGCCCTCGACGGCATCGACGCGCTGACCGACCAGTTCGGACAGATCACGGCAAGCTTGGATCAATTGAATGCGCTGCAGCCCAAATTGCTGGCGCTGCTGCCGCCCCAGATCGCGCTCCAGCAGAAGAATCGGGACCTGACCCTGACCAACTACGCCACCACGTCGGGGATCAACGACCAGGCCGCCGCCGCCACGCAGAACTCCACCGCGATGGGGCAAGCGTTCGACGCGGCCAAAAATGACGACTCCTTCTACCTACCGCCGGAGGTCTTCACCAACTCCGAATTCCAGCGCGGCATGAAGATGTTCATGTCGCCGGACGGCAAGGCGGCCCGCATGATCATCACACACGATGGCGATCCCGCTACCCCGCGAGGCATTTCACACATCGACGCGATCAGGGACGCCGCGACCGAAGCCCTCAAGGGCACACCCCTGGCGGGGAGCAACATCTACTTGGCCGGTACCGCCGCGACGTACAAGGACATTCAGGACGGCGCCAAATACGACCTCATGATCGTCGGCATGTCCGCGCTGGCCTTGATCTTGCTCATCATGATGTTCATCACCCGCTCGCTGGTGGCCGCGTTCGTCATCGTGGGCACGGTGGCGCTGTCGTTGGGCGCCTCCTTCGGTCTCTCGGTGCTGATCTGGCAGGACATCATGGGTATCGAGTTGTTCTGGATCGTGCTGGCGCTGGCGGTCATTCTGCTGTTGGCGGTCGGTTCGGACTACAACCTGCTGCTGATCTCCCGGTTCAAGGAGGAGATCGGCGCCGGCTTGAAGACGGGCATCATCCGCGCGATGGCGGGCTCGGGCTCGGTCGTCACCTCCGCGGGCATGGTGTTCGCCGCCACCATGGGCTCCTTCGTGTTCGCCGATCTGCGCGTGCTCGGTCAGATCGGGACCACGATCGCGCTCGGCCTGCTGTTCGACACGCTGATTGTGCGTTCGTTCATGACGCCGTCGGTCGCGACGCTGCTCGGGCGCTGGTTCTGGTGGCCGCAACGGGTGCGCCCCCGCCCCGCCAGTCAGATGCTTCGGCCCTACGGGTCACGCGAATCGGTCCGTCAACTGCTGCTGTGGGAAGACGGCGACCCGGCGGTCACCGCCGAATCACGCGGCCACACAGCGTAATTGCCGAGATCGTGTCGGACGCCTCGGGTCAGACCTTGCTAGCGGCTTCCGGTAAGCGCCGCTTCAATCCCGCAACCCTACGCAGCTGAGCGACAATATTCATCGAGGCCAACATGGGCAGCCCCCCGATGAACGTCCGAAAGGACGGGGCACCGCCATAGATGTGTAACTCGTAGAGACAGCCCACCACGTAAAAGAACCCCATCGAGAACAGGGCGGCCGGTATCGCGTACGCCAGCGGGGACCGCGCATCAGAGACTAGCTCGGTCGCATAGTCCACTTCGTCCTGCGACATCGCTTGGCGTTTACGCAATTTCGCCAACACCGCTTTGTGGGCACCCACCTTTTCGCCGAGCGACGCAGGTGTTCGATCTTCTAGTCGTCGTATGAAAACGAACACGCAAGTGATGAACACGACTGCCATCACGGCGGCAAGTATCGTCAGATAGCCCCATAGACCGAGATTCACCGTGGCGCCCCTCCGCATCTGTCGCGCATCCTCTCAAAACGCTACCTCAAAACGAGCCGCCTCCACCGGGTGCCGGGGATGTTTGGTCCTGCGCGCGATCGTCTTTTGACGCGCGTGTGAGGCTCCCGTTCTTGGTGAACTGGTGGTAAATTGCCAGTTAATTCCCGGGGTGGGAGGGAAGCCCGACCAGACATCACGCACGAAGCGGGGGACCGAGCAGAACGGAGCCCGGCCATGTTCACCGGCATCACCATTCGCGTCGGCTCTCGAGTTTCCGTCGCCGTCGCGCTCACCGGCGCCGCAATTCTGCACGGCGGCGCGGCATCGGCCGACGCAAGCCAGGACGCGCAGTTTTTGGCGCTGCTCGATGAGCAAGGCGTTCCGGCTGTCTCGGGCATACCGAACCTCATCAAGACGGCTCACGAGGTTTGTGGCGAGTTAAACGGCGGTGTTCCTTTGGACACCGTGGTGGACGAATTCGAGGACTACGCCAAGACCGTGACCCCCGGCGCCGACCCGGGTCGTGTCCATCGGTCAGCGATCCGATTCGTGTGGGCGTCCGCGGGAGCCTACTGCCCGAACCATCAGGTGGGCTTCACTCGCCGGCAGAGATCCGGCGAACAAGTGAGGCTGGCGTCCTTCAGCCAAGGCGCTGACGTGGCCAATCCGGATCCGCCCCTGCCCCAGGTCCCGGACGCCCACCTGGTTAAACTGCCGCAGTCGGCGGCCCCCACCCCGCCCAAGAAGGCGCCTCCCGTAGTCGGTCCTCCGCCGGGCATCGCCGTTGGCGGGGGCGGCCATGGTGGTGGCATCGGCGGAGCGGCCCCGGCACCGCCACCTATGGAACCCGGCATCATCGCGCTCGCGCCCTAGCCGCATCCGCGCCGCCACGCATCGCACCGTCCAGGACGGTGAAAGCTGCTGTGCGCCTGGCGTTCTCGACTAACGGGCAAAAGTGCCTACGTCGCGGAAAGCTTCGTCCGATGCCGCGGACTCGGTCTCGGCGCTCACTGCCGCCGCCGCTCCCGCTCGCCTGGTCAGGTAGTCGACCTGAAGGTAGACGGCGTAGAGCACGAAGACCGGCAAGATCATGTATGGGACGTTCTCCCCGACGAGCTTGAACCACAACCCATAAGCGCCCTGACCGATGTCATGGAAGCCGGCGCGGATCTCGCTCACGTAGTAGACAACCGTTCCGGTGAGCAGCTCCGCGACGCCGAAGAAGATCAACCATAGACATTTGATCCGTGACTCATCCGATAAACCTTTGCGCAACAAGCGCAGCCAGGCGATCGTGAGCATGATGCCGACGGGCACCGCGGCGAACTCCAGTCCGAAGATCCACGGGTCGTCGCTGCGGTAGCGGGTGTCGGCCATGCCGTACTGCCACCACAGCCACCGCCACCCCGGGTGCGTCGTGGCATTCCACAGGTTGAACGGGTGGCCGAGCAGGAACGGCAACTCATAGGTCAGTTGGCTACCTGCCGTGAGCGGTATGTAGATCAGCGTGAGTTCCGCCGCAAGCTGCAGGCGAGATCGCTGCTCGCCCCGTGCATTCCAGAACAAGATGAGAGGCAACAGCAGTACCGGAATGCCGAAGATCAGGTTTGCCGCCACGTCCACCGTCAACGTCGGAGGCAGCAGCCCGGTGGCCTCGGCGATGGTCATGAAGACGAAGACGGCGCCGACGACCGCAAGCAGGCCGATGTAAGTCCGTTGACGGTGCGCTGCGAATGGGCGTGCCAGCTCGGGTGATTCCATGGCGTTGCTTCCTACCTCGACGACAATGTCAAGTGATTGATATCAAGTAGTTGACTCTATCGACGGCGCCCAGCGTCGTCAATGGCGAGCGACAGTTATCCGTCGAAAGGATGAGTTACCGAAAGGTTGCGCAGTTTTACCCTACTTTCTCTATTCTTCATCTCGGCGCCGCTTTGGGGCCGCACACTGTCGGAACCCCAAGGGCCCCAAGAACCTAAGAAGCGTCAAGAAAAGCGGAGAAAGGAATCGCATCAATGCTTCCCCCTCGCTGGCTAGCCAGACTGACCATCCCGGTTGTTGCGGGCGCCGCCCTGGTTGCCAGCACCGCGATTGCGACCGCCGACCCCGCGGACGGCGCCTACCTTGCTCAACTGCGCGCTCAGGGCTTCACGTGGCCGCCGGATCAGGGCCACGACGTCGCCATGGTCGAGCTGGCGCGCCACATCTGCTTCGACCGCTGGTTCGTGGGTCTGCCGCCGGAGAAGATCGCCCAGGACGTCCACGCCGTGATGGGGGCCCAGGGCTTGTCGTTCGGCGATGTCACGGCGATGGTCAACACCGCCGAAGCGGTCTACTGCCCCAACGGCGGCTAGCTCTGTCCCACCGGCCGTAGCGGACGGGAACGCACCAGCGTCGGCCACCAGAACCAGGGCCCGAGAATCCGCAGGATGCAGGGCACGACGAACGAACGCACGATCAGCGTATCGAGCAACAGGCCGATGCACACCGTGGAACCCACCTCACCGATGGTGCGCAGGTCGCTGGTGAGCATCGCCAGCATGGTGAACGCGAACACCAAACCGGCGGACGTCACCACGCCGCCGGTGCTGCCGAGCGCGCGGATCAGGCCGGTGTGGATTCCGGCGTGCAGTTCCTCCTTGACGCGCAGGATCAGCAGCAGGTTGTAGTCCGAACCGACGGCCACCAGGATGATGAACGTCAGCGGCAAGATCAGCCAATGCAGCGGCAGGCCGATGAGGTGCTGCCAGACCAGGATTGAGAGACCGAACGCTCCGGCGTAGGAGAAGGCCACCGTGCTGGGAATCACCAAGGCGGCCATCAGACTTCGCGTCAGGAACAGCATGATCAAGAAGATCAGCACGAAGGCGGCGATCGCCACGATGAGCAGATCGGACGCGGCGTATCCCTTGATGTCCTTATTGGTTGATCCGGATCCGCCAATATAGACTCGCGCGCCGGCGAGCGAAGTCTCTTTCAGCGCAACGGTTATCGCCGTGGGGAACTGTTCGACGTGCTGCACACCGTCTGGGCCGTTGGCGTCCCCCTCGTGCGTGACGATGAACCGAGCGGCCTCCCCGTCCGGCGACATCAGCAGCTTCATGCCGGTTTTGACGTCGTCGTTGTCGAAGCCCTCGTGCGGGATGTAGAAGAAGTCATCGCTGCGGGCCTGATCGAAGTCGAGCCCCACGTTGACTTGGTCGAAATAGGTCTGGCCGGTCTGGGTGGACTGCAGAGAAGACTGCCCGTACGTGCTGACCAAAAGATTGGCCAACGCCTCCGAGTCGTCGGCGGTGAGTTTCAGCTGGATGATGATCTGCGGGATGATCTTGTCGAGCGCCTCGAGGGAGGTCTTGGCGGCGGTGATGTCCTCGGCCAACTTGTCGATGTGGTCGAGCGTGTCGAACACCGACCTGAACGTCCAGCAGATCGGGATGTCGAAACAGTGGCGTTCCCAATAGAAGTAGCTCTTGATCGGTCGGAAGAAGTCGTCGAGATTCGAGATTTCCTCGTTCATCTCGTGGGTGACCCGTTCGAGATCCTCGACGGTGAGCACGGTCTGGTGCAGCTCGTCGGACATCTGTTGGAAGAAGCCGATTTCCTTGCGCAGGACGGCCACGCTGTGTCGCGTGATCTCCGCCTGCTGGCTGGTATTGGCGTTCTGCTGTTGGTTGAACGGAAGCTGTTGACCGCTACCGCTGCCCTGCGTGGTGAACAGGTACGGAATCGTGGCATGTTCCAGCGGCCGACCCATGGGCCGGGTGATGCTTTGCACCATCGCGACGCCGGGCAGCCGGATGAGCGCCTTCGCCACCCGGTCCAGTGAGATGAAGTCGGCCGAATTGCGCATGTCGTGATCGGTCTCGACCATCAGCATTTCCGAGAACAGCTTGCTCTTGGGGAAGTGCCGATCCGCCGCGGCGAAACCCTGATTGGCGGCGGAATTATGCGGTTGGTACTGACGGTCGTCGTAGTTCTGCCGGTAGGTCGGCACGAAGATCGCCCCGAACACGACGGCGGCGCTGCTGGCCGCAAGGATCGGCACCGGCCAGCGGACGACGCTGGCCCCGATTCGCCGATACAGTTGCGCCTTGGCTTTGCTCTTCGGGTCGAAGAGCCCGAAGAGGCTGCCCACGGTCAGGAAGGCCGGGCCGAGCGTCAGCGCGGCCGCGATGGTGAACAGCATGCTGATGGCGACGGCGGGCCCCATGGTGTGGAAGTAGTTGAGCCGCGCGAACGTCAGGCAGTAGCACGCCCCGGCGATCGTCAGCCCGGAGCCCAGGATGACCGGCGTCACGCTCTTATACGCGGTGTAGAACGCCTGCTCCCTGCTTTCGCCGTCGTGGCGCGCCTCGTGATAGCGGCCCATCAAGAAGATGCCGTAGTCGGTCCCCGCGCCCAGGGTCAGCGCGACGACGATGTTCACCGCGAACGACGAAAGCTCGATGTAGCCCAGATGCCCAAGGGTTGCGATAACCCCTTTGGCGACAAGCATTTCGAACAGCACCCCGGCGAGGGGCACGAACAGGGTGACGATGGAGCGGTACACCAGGAGCAACATCCCGATGATGAGAAAGATCGTCACGATCGTGATGTCGTTCAAGCTCGAGTTCGCGATGGCGACCGTGTCCGAGGCGAGCGGTGCCGCGCCGCTGACGTAGACCCTGAGCCCGGGCGGCGGCGTGTCCTTCGCGACGATGCTCCGCACGGCGGCCACCGATTCATTGGCCTGCATCTGGCCGATGTCGCCGGCGAGCCGCAGCAGCACGTAGGTGGCCTTGCCGTCGAGGCTCTGCGCCCCCGCCGCGGTGATCGGCTTGCCCCACAGATCCATCACGTACTGCACGTGCTTGGGGTCTTGCTGCAGTCGGCGCACCAACTCGTCGTAGTACTGATGGTCCACGTCGCCCAGCGGCCTGGTGCCTTCCAGCACGACCATGGCCAAGCTGGTCGAATCGGACTCGTGGAACTTCGCACCGATGGACAGCAGCGCGCGCTGCGACGGCGCGTAGTGCGGGACCACCGGCCCCGCCAATTCCTCTGCGACCCTTTCCACTTGCGGCATGAAGGTGTTCGTCGACACGGCAAGAAGCGCCCAGAAGGCGATGATCGGTATCGCAAGGACGCGAACCATTCTGGGGACGAAGGGTCGCTTCATCCTGGGCTCGCTGATGGGGTCGCTCATGCCGACTTCACTATGCAGAAGACGTGCGCGTCCTGATGGTCGTCGGACTGTTCCGCGCGCACAACGCCATTCACCAGCAGGCGGCAGCCGACTTGACCACCGTGAACCTGCGCCGAGATGCTGCCGGACACCACGGTGAGGGTGGTCGCCTCGGTGTGCGACCACGGCAGGGTCGTGAGATCAACTTGATGCGGATGCCCGTCGACGTCGACCCAGACCAGCATCCCCCCCTGCCCGACGGAGCCGGACAACTCATACGTGATCCGTTTGAGGTTGAACTCGGGAGGTGCTGCCGGGGTGTTGACGGTGACGACGGGTTCGGGATTGGAGAATTCGTGGACCTTGAACATGGCCACCGCTCCCACGGCGACCACAATGACAGCAACCAAAGGCATCCAGACTCGCGCCAAGACGGTCCTGCCGACTGAACGAGGGCTCACTCGATCACCTTTCGGAAACCGGTCCCGGTCATCGTATGCCTGCCCCCGCTCCGCCCTGGTGGTCAGTGCAGATAGTAGACGGTCATGTACCCAATGGACATGTCAGGTGCACACACTATCGGCACCGGGGCCGCAACGCGACTGCGAGGATGGCGACCGTCAAGGCATTTTCCGCACACGCCGTCGCAACCGGGCGCTGCGCAGAATCTGAGTGGTGAAGTTCATCGCGGCCAACATGGGGAACACCCCGAGAAACGTGCGCTCTGACGGGGTCGCTCCATGCAAGTGGTACAGGCTGCCAAACACGTAAAAGCATCCCACCGCGAACAGGGCACCGGGGATGCATAACGCCAACGGAGAGCTGCGAATAGCGATGATTTGCTTCGCATAGTCCAACTCTTCCGGCGACATCGGTTCGCGGTTGCGCACTTTGCGTACCACGGTTTTGGCGGCGCCGATGTCTTCGCCTAGCGGAGGAGGCACTCGGTCGCCGAGTCGTTTGACATACACGGCAGCGGCGGCAGTGCAGACCAGCGCCAGCGCCAGCGCGATGAGGCACAGCCCACCCCACAAACCCGAACCCAGCATTTCTGCAGAATACGCGGGCAGCCGGTCGTCAGGGATGGGTGACCAGATACGTCTCGTTGTCCAGACCGGCGGTGAGTGCGTCGACGTCGAACGGGCGGTCGAGTCGCGCGCCCAGCTCGTCGGGGTCGACGAGCAGGCTGATTTCCGCGGTTTGACGGGCGAACAGCCGGCCGATGCGCGGGTAGAGCCATCGCATGACGGCTCGTTCGGCGGCCGTGCAGCGCGACGCGCAGTAGCCGACGTGGCCGATCTCGTCGGTGAGGATTTCGCTGTAGAGCAGCGTGACGCGTTGGGCGACTTCGGGTTCGTCGGCGAACAGTTTCATGCCGACGCGGCGCAGCGCGTCGAACATCGCGCACCCGGCCATCTCCGAGGCCCCGACGAACAGGATCCCCAGCCGCTCCGGGGTGAACACCGCGGTCTTGACGAACTGGCGCATCACGAACGGCGGCGGAACCACCTGAAACGTCAGGTCGAAAACGTCGAGGACGTAGGCCAGCAACCGGGTGTGGTAGTGCTCTTCGAGTTCGAGGTACACCCGTTCGGGCGGGACGGTCTCGTCGCTGTTGAGGCCGTACGTCTCCCCGAGGCCCACGCCGAATCGTTCGGCCTGATTCAGCTTGGCGGTGGCCAACAGGAACAGGATCTTGCGGTCCAGGCCCGGTTCGGGTCGGCGGCGGTGCAGGTTCCGCAGAAACGTCGCCCGGTCGGCGGGGTGGGCGGATCGGACCGGATTGGTCTCTAGGCCGTTGAAGAAATCCTCGCGATTCGCCAACCGCCGGTTGAGTAGATCGGCGTCCCCGTCCCGGCGCTTCAAGAAGTCCCGGTAGCCCTCGATCCCGTTCATCGCGTTTCCATCCCCTTCACAATCGTCGTGACATACCGACCCAGCGCTTGGTCTTGGGCGCCAGTGGCCAGCAACGCGAACAGTCCGGTCAGAAAGAACATCGCGAGCTCGGTCGCGTCCTGCGTGGGCGCGACCCGGCCGTGTTGCTGCGCGTGGGTGATCGCACCGATCACGAACTCCGCCAATGGATGTTCGGTCAACTGGTCCTCGGGCGGACGGGTGGAGGAGAAGTGCAATCCCAACATGTCCCGAAAGACCACCGGGCCCAACCGGCGCTCGGCGGCAGCCACCCGCCGCACCAGCAGCGACAGCATCGCCGCCAGGTCGTCGGCTTCGGTCTGCGCGGCGCCGAGTTCCTCGACGATCCTGACCTCTTCGCGGCGTTCCAATTCGACCAGCACGTGTTCTTTGGTCGGGAAGTGAAAGTAGAACGTGCCCCGCACCACGCCCGCGGCGCTCGCTATCGCACTGACGTCGGCGCCGCCCAGCCCGGACCGGTCGATTTCGGCCAGTGCCGCGTCGAACAGGCGCGCCCGCGTCTCCAGGCGCCGGATCTCTCGAACTCCACTCGCCGGCTGTGCTCCGGCCGTGACTGACGGACCCATGCCTGGCACGCTACCCAAATCCATTGCCAGCCGTCAATGACGACTGTCAATGACGGTCGTCAGCGCTACGCTTGCCGCCGCAGGTGCCGACGCCATAGCCTGGGTCGGGTCGGACCGCGAGATGCACAGTGAGCAGGGGACCGCAGTGACCGAACTGATCGGCGCCCGCGCGGAAGAGCTTGCGACGATGGACATCTTCGCCGGCTGCCCGATCGAGGACTTGATGCCGCTGGCGGCGAGCCTCGAGCCACTGCGGACCGCCGCCGGCCAGGTCCTGATGCAGCAGGGCGAGCGGGCGGTTTCGTTCCTTCTCATCTCGTCGGGCACCGCCGAGATCCAGCACGTCGACAGCAACGGCGTGGTGTCCGTCGGGCGGGCATGCGCCGGCGAGATCATCGGCGAGATCGCCCTGCTGCGCGGAATCCCGCGGATCGCGACGGTGACCACCACCGAGCCGCTGACCGGATGGGTCGGCGACAACGACACCTTCACCCGGATGGCGCACATTCCCGGCGTCATGCTGCGGCTGCTGAGCCTGGTGCGCCAGCGGCTGGCCGCATTCATCACGCCGATCCCGGTGCGTGTCCGCGACGGGACAAACCTGTTCCTGCGCCCCGTCCTGCCCGGCGACCGCGAGCGGACCGTGCACGGACACGTCCACTTCTCCAGCGAGACGCTGTACCGGCGGTTCATGACGGCGCGCGCGCCGACCCCGGCGTTGATGCACTACTTGGCCGAGGTCGACTACGTCGACCACTTCGTCTGGGTGATGACCGACGGCAGCGACCCGGTGGCCGACGCGCGTTTTGTCCGCGACCACGACGATCCGACGGTCGCCGAGATCGCATTCACCGTCGGCGACGCCTACCAGGGCCGGGGGATCGGGACCTTTCTGATCGGCGCGCTGTCCATCGCCGCGAGGGTCGACGGTGTCGAAAGGTTCTCGGCGCGAATGCTTTCCGAGAATGCGCCGATGCGCGCGATCATGGACCGCTACGGCGCGGTGTGGGAGCGTGAAGACGTCGGGGTGATCACCACGGTCATCGATGTCCCTCGGCAACGCGAGCTGAGCTTCGGACGCAACACGGCCGAACAGATCAAACGCGTTGCCCGCCAGGTGATCGAAGCGGTCGGCTGAACGAGCATGCGGCCGTTCTGGATTGGCCCGGTGGTCCTGCTCGCGGCCGGGTGCGTTCATTCGTCCGCACCACCGGCCGCGCCGTCGGTGAAAACGCCGACGCCGCGCCACACGGTCGTCAACCCCGCCAACATCAAACGGGTCGCGCGTGCGCTGCCGGCCGGCTACGAGGTGACCACCAGCATTCCCAGCACGGCCTCACCCGAGGTGATCTGGAGACTTGAAGCTCCCGTGACGGCCAAGCCGCCGCAGTGCGCGCCACTCGCCGACCCAGGCGAGGGACGCGACCAATCGGCCCAAGGCATCTCCGGGTCGGGTTCGGGCGGCATCGTCGACGCGGTAGTGGTGTTTGTGCCGGGCTCGCCCGAACCACTGGCACCGGACCACGACGTCGTCGCCGCGTGCGGGCAGTGGACGATGGCCGGGCGCACCTTGGTCAGCGTCCGGCTCACCGACGCGCCGCGCATCGACGGCGTCGAGACCATCGGCATGGTGGCCGACATCCGCACTTCCGTCGAGTCCGGAACCGAAATCGATTCCCGGGCATATACTTTCACCGCCTACCTGGGCGACTACTACGCGTTCACCACCCTGACGACCGATCCCGGCTCGGCGCTGCCGGCGCTGCCGCCGCAATTCGCCGCCGATCTGTTGGTCAAAACGGTGTCTACCTTGCGCGGCTGAAGGCTTGCTTTGGGTAGATTGGCCACGATGTTCAAGGTGGTGCTCGCGACCGCATCGGTGTGCCTGCTCGCCGGATGCTCCCCGGCTCCGAATGCCGCCTCCTCCAATGCGGACATCGCCAAGATCGCCGGCGTCAAGTCGAGCTTCGGGTCGGAGTTCAACGTCACCAGCGTCGGCGAAAGGGCGATTGACCCCAAGCTGCTGTCCGCCCGCAAGCTGCCCGACGGGCTGACGTTCGATCCCCCCGCCTGCGCGAAAGCCGCGGGCGGGCCGGAGCTGCCGCCGGACCTGCAGGGCAACATGGCCGCGGTATCCGCCGAGGGCAACGGCGTCCGCTATGTCGTCATCGCGGTGGAGACCTCCAAAGAGGTGCCGATCCAGGACCCCGGCAAGGACTGCGCCCGGGTGGGTTTTTCCGGGCAACAGATACGCGGCGCCATCGAGGTGATCGACGCGCCCCACATCGACGGGGCGCACACCCAGGGCCTGCACCGCGTCCTGCAGGCGGTGTACGACGGGGGACCGCACACCGGGGAGCTCTACGACTACTCCGCGCAGTTCGGCGACTACCAGGTGATCGTGATCGCCAATCCGCTTGTGGTGCCGGGCCAGCCGGTGGCGAAGGTGGACACGCAGCGCGCCCGCGACTTGCTCGTCAAAGGGGTCGCCGCGGTCCGGGGCTAGCGCACGTCGCGCGGGCGGAACTGGATGCTTACCCGCGGTCCCACCGGCGCGGACGTCTTGGGCACCGCGTGCTCCCACGTGCGTTGGCAGGATCCGCCCATCACCAGCAGATCGCCGTGGGCTAGGGGCAATCGCAACGACGGGCCGCCGCCGCGTCGCCGCATCGCAAAAGTCCGCGTGTGCCCGAGGCTGACGATGGCCACCATGGTGTCCTCCGCGCTGCTGCGGCCGATGGTGTCGCCGTGCCAGGCGACGCTGTCGGAGCCGTCCCGATAGCAACACAGCCCGACGGTGGTGAACGGCTCGCCGAGCTCGCCGGCATAGATGTCGTTGAGCCGGCGGCGCAATCGGGTCAGCACCGGATGCGGCGGCTCCCCGATGGTCAGGTCGTGGAAACTCACCAGCCGCGGCACGTCGACCACGCGGTCGTACATCTGGCGGCGTTCGGCGCGCCACGGCACGGTCGAGAGCAGCTCGTCGAGCACGCCATCTTCGTCGGAAAGCCAGCCGGCGCGGATCTCGATGAAGGCCCCGTCGCCGAGCTGCCTGCGCTCGCTGTGTTCGAACAGCGAGCCTTGTACCCCCTGTATCCGGGTCGCCACACGCGCCAGTCTATCGCACATCCGTTCGATCACGGGTGGAGCCGCTACCGTGCTATCTGTGGAGCCTGTCGAGCTGGGCACGAATTCCGAGGTAGGCACGCTACGGGTGGCCATCCTGCATCGCCCCGGCGCCGAGCTGCTGCGCCTCAACCCGCGTAACAATGACCAGCTGCTGTTCGATGGCCTGCCGTGGGTTTCGCGCGCGCAGGAGGAGCACGACGAATTCGCCGAGCTGCTGCGCTCGCGCGGCGTGGAAGTGCTGCTGCTGTCCGAACTGCTGACCGAGGCACTGAACAGTGGGGCCGCCCGGATGCACGGGGTCGCCGCCGCCGTCGACGCGCGCCGGCTCGGAGCCCCACTGGCGCAAGAGCTTTCGGCCCACCTGCGTGGCCTCGAGCCCGCCGCGCTGGCCCGAGTGTTGATGGCGGGCATGACGTTCAACGAGCTGCCGTCGGACACCCGGACCGACGTGTCGCTGGTGCTGCGCATGCACCACGGGGCGGACTTCGTGATCGACCCCCTGCCGAACCTGGTGTTCACCCGCGACTCCTCGATCTGGGTCGGGCCGCGGGTGGTGATCCCGTCGTTGGCGCTGCGGGCGCGGGTGCGCGAGACGTCGCTGACCGACCTGATCTACGCCCATCACCCGCGGTTCACCGGCGTGCGGAAGGCCTACGAGTCAAGGACGGCGCCGGTCGAGGGCGGCGACGTGCTGTTGCTCGCCCCGGGCGTGGTCGCGATCGGGGTGGGGGAGCGGACCACGCCGGCCGGTGCGGAAGCGTTGGCGCGCAGCCTCTTTGACGATGGTCTTGCGAACACGGTGCTGGCAGTGCCGATCGCGCAGCGGCGCGCGCAGATGCACCTGGACACGGTGTGCACGATGGTCGACGTCGACACCGTGGTGATGTACGCGAACATCGTGGACACGCTCACGGCGTTCACGATTCAGCGCACGCCCGCCGGTGTCACCATCAGCGACGCCGCTCCGTTCCTCGACGCGGCCGCCAACGCGATCGGCATCGACAAGCTGCGGGTGATCGACACCGGCTTGGACCCGGTGGTCGCCGAACGCGAGCAGTGGGATGACGGCAACAACACGCTGGCGTTGGCGCCGGGCGTCGTCGTCGCCTATGAGCGCAACGTGCAGACCAACGCCCGCCTGCGGGACGCGGGCATCGAGGTGCTGACCATCGCCGGCTCCGAGTTGGGCACTGGCCGCGGCGGGCCCCGCTGCATGTCCTGTCCCGCCGCGCGCGACCCGCTCTAGCGTTAGCGTCGAGATTGCCGCCATGGTCGTGATCGGCACCAGATCACAGCCTTCACGGCAATCTCGGCGATGACCGGCGGGTCAGTGCGTCGCGCGCCCGTCGAATGATCGCGTTCGCGGGATCCTCGCGTACCACCTTGATGACGTGCCAGCCGAGACGATCGCACAACTCGGCTCGGCGGATGTCCTTCACATACTGTCGCCGGTCGGTGCGGTGTTGGTCGCCGTCGTACTCGAGGGCCACTTTCGGGCCCTCCCAGCCCATGTCGAGGTACGCAACGAGGAGGCCGTCGGTGACCTTGATCTGGGTGACGGGCCTGGGTAAGCCGGCGTCGATGAGGATGAGCCGCAGCCACGTTTCTTTCGGCGACTGCGCGCCGCCATCCATCAGCGCCAAAGCATCTCGGCACTGGCGCACGCCCCTGGCTCCTTTGTGACGCTCGATCAGCGGCATCACATCGCCAGCGGTGACGCCGGTCGCCGCGGACAGCGCGTCGAGATCGCGGACCGCCGCACTGCGCGGGTGGTGTCGAGCCAAGTCGAACGCGGTGCGCGCGAGACTCGTCACCGGTAGTCCGCTTAATCGCACGTTCTCCTCGGGGTGGCAGGCCTCCCGCCGAAGGATCACACCCGGCGGTGCATGGTGGAACGGGCCTAACAGCTCGACCGGAGTGAAATCGTCGATCCACTTCGCACCGTGCAGGGCGGCGGCGGCGCGGCCGGCGACGATCCCCCGGCGGCCCGACCACAACCAGGCCGCGTGAATGTCATGCCAGAGCGTCCTCGGTTCGTTCTTTGGTAAATAGACATCGCGATGGAGTTGGCGGTAGTTCCAACGCAATTGACCGCGCGTCAAGACACCGCGCCCTATTGCTTCGCTGCCCAGAAAGACCCCTGCCACGCGACGATGATGCGCATGGGCACCGACATGTCGTCGAGATTGCCGCCATGGTCGTGACGCGCACCCCAATCACAGCCCTCACGGCAATCTCGGCAAAAGAAACTCACCGCCAGCTCGGCAGCCAGATCTCCATGTTCCAGGTCTGCTGGGAGATCGGCAGTCCGGTGAGAACGGGAAACAGCCACGCGAAGTTCGTCACCACCAAAGCCACGTAGCACGCCGCGACGAGCAGGCCTAAGGTGCGTCGTTCCGGGCTTTGGGGTTGGGGCCCGCGGCGTGCGGGATAGAGAATGTCGCCGAGGATCAGCGCGATGGCCATCACCAGGAACGGCCCCATCGTCGCGGCGTAGAAGAAGTACATCTGCCGGTCGATGTCGGCAAACCACGGCAACCACCCGGCACAGTAGCCGACCAGCACCGCGGCGTAGCGCCAGTCCCGTCGAACGGCCGTGCGCCACAACGCATATAGCAAGACCGGCACCGCCAGCCACCACATGGCGGGCGTGCCGACCATCATCTCCGCCTTGACGCAGGATTGGCCGCCGCACCCGGAAACGTTTTGCTGGTCGATGGCGTAGAGCACCGGCCGCAGCGACATCGGCCAGCTCCACGGCTTTGATTCCCACGGATGGTAGTTGCCCGCGGAATTCGTCAGTCCGGCGTGGAACTGGAACGCCTTGGAGCTGTAGTACCACAGCGAACGCACCGCGTCGGGCAGCGGGATATCCGAGTGCGGACCGATGGTCTGGCCCACCTCGTGGCGGTCGATCGCGGTCTCGGACGCGAACCACGGCGCATAGCTGGCCAGGTACACCGCGGCGGGGATGAACGCCAACGCGTATCCGGTGGGGAAAAGATCCCGTCGCAGAGAGCCCAGCCAGGGGCGGGTCACTTGGTACTGGCGGCGCGCCGCGACGTCGAACGCCAACGACATCGCACCGAAGAACACCACGAAGTACAGGCCGGACCACTTTGTCGCGCAAGCCAATCCGAGGAGCACGCCCGCGCCGAAGCGCCACCAGCGCACCCCAAGCCGCGGACCCCAATCGGTGTCGGCGGTGCGGCCCCCCAGCAGCGCGGCGTGCAGTCGCTCGCGCACCTGATCGCGGTCCACGATGAGCGCGCCGAACGCCGCGACCACGAAGAAGCTCAGGAAGCCGTCCAACAGCGCGGTGCGCGCGGCGACAAAGCTGACGCCGTCGCAGATGAGCAGCAGCCCGGCGATGGCGCCGACCAGTGTCGAGCGGCTGATGCGCCGCACGGTCCGCACCACCAGCGCCACCATCACCACGCCGAGCAGCGCGCCGGTGAACCGCCAGCCCACCCCGTTGTAGCCGAAGATGGCCTCGCCGATCGCGATCAGCTGCTTGCCAATTGGCGGATGCACCACCAGGCCGAAGCCGGGATTGTCTTCCACGCCGTGGTTGTGCAGCACCTGCCAGGCCTGCGGCGCGTAGTGCTTCTCGTCGAAGATGGGCGTGCCGGCATCGGTCGGTGAGCCGAGGTTCAAAAACCGGGTCACCGCGGCCAGCACGGTGATCACGCCGGTGACGATCCAGCCGCGCGCGGTGTCCAGCGGCCCGAAATCGGCCACCGGAACCAGCGGCCCCGGGCTGACGAGCGGCAGCACACGCCCCGGAACCACGGCGGCGGATTCGCGGGGCGGGGCGGTCATCTGGTCGATCGTAGGCTGTCCGTCATGACCGCGATGAGGAGCGGCGCAGCTGAGGGTGGTCGGCTGTTGCTCGCTGCGACCCCCTTGGGCCAGCCCTCGGACGCGTCCGCGCGGCTGATCACGGCGCTGCGGTGTTCCGACGTGGTGGCCGCGGAGGACACCCGACGGGTCCGGACCTTGGCTAAGGCGCTGGACGTGACGATCACCGGCCGGGTGGTCAGCATGTTCGATGCCGTCGAGGCCGCGCGGGTGCCCGTCCTGCTCGACGCGATCAAGGCCGGCGCGACGGTGCTGGTGGTCAGCGACGCCGGCATGCCGGTCGTCAGCGATCCCGGCTATCGCCTGGTCGCGGCCTGCGTCGAGGCCGGCCTCGCGGTGCAGTGCCTGCCGGGGCCGTCGGCGGTGATCACCGCGCTGGCCGTCTCGGGGCTGCCGGCGGACAAGTTCTGCTTCGAGGGCTTCGCGCCGCGCAAGGGCTCGGCACGCCGGACCTGGCTGGCCTCGCTGGCCGACGAGCGGCGCACCTGTGTGTTCTTCGAGTCGCCGCGCCGCTTGGCCGCGTGCCTGCGCGACGCCGTCGAACAACTCGGCGG
Source organism: Mycobacterium conspicuum (assembly GCF_010730195.1). Classification (NCBI taxonomy): domain Bacteria; kingdom Bacillati; phylum Actinomycetota; class Actinomycetes; order Mycobacteriales; family Mycobacteriaceae; genus Mycobacterium; species Mycobacterium conspicuum. The sequence continues at coordinate 4,708,215 of NZ_AP022613.1, read as the reverse complement.
CGCCCGCTCGGCGGTGGTCTGCCGCGAGCTGACCAAGGTGCACGAGGAAGTGCTGCGCGGATCGCTCGCCGAGCTGGCGACGTGGGCGGCCGACGGCGTGCTCGGCGAGATCACCGTCGTGCTGGCCGGCGCCACGCCCAGCGCCGACCCCACCGCGCTGGTGGCGCAGGTGCATGACCTGGTGGCCGGGGGGATGCGCGTCAAGGACGCCTGCAACCAGGTGGCCGCCGCGCATGCGGAGGTCAGGTCGAGCCGGCTCTACGACGAGGTGCTGCGGTCACGCCGCTAGATGCAGGGCTGCCACCAGCCGATCCACGGCCCGCAGATCACCGGGGGAGGCGGCAGCGGAGGCGGCGGCGGCAGGTTATGCAGAGCCACCAACACCTGTTCGGGGCTCGGCAGCACCGGCGGCGGAAGGTTACGCAGCATCGGCAGGGCGGCCTGTATCGCCGGGATCGACGTCAGCTTCGACAGGTTCACCGAGTTGAGTTGAGCGACCACGGCCGGGTCGAGTTGCTCCAACACGTTCGCGCCCGGAACCAGCAGTTTGACCAGGTTGGCCGTCGTCAGATTCCCCGTGTTGTTGAGCTGGTTCAACTGGTTCAGCAGGAACACCAGAGCGACGCCGGTCCCGCCCAGCGAGGCGACCGCCGAAATCAGGCCCGACGCGCCGCCCACCACGCCGCCGATGATCGGGCCGGCGGCCTGCGACGCCTGCGCCGCGACCAAGGCGTTCACGACGGCGTTGGCCTGGTTCATCAGCTCCGGCGGGATGGGGATCTGGGTTCCGGGTATGTACGTGGTCGGCTGGCCGGGGGTCGCCGGCGCCGCCAACGCGGGCACCGTCGGTGCGGCCGGTGGGCCAACCAAGGCCGGCGCTATCACCCGCGCGGCCGCCGGTTGCCCCAGCAGCGGCGGCGGCACGGGCCGCGCCGGTGCCGCTATTGGCGCCGGCGGTGCGGGTGGTGCCGGTAGCGCGGCGGGTGCCGGCGCGGCCGCCGGTCCCGTTTGAGGCACCAGCACCGAGGCCATTCGCTCGCAGGATGCGACCGTGCACGCCGTCGAGGCCTGCGTCGGCTTATCGACCGCGCTCAGCGGAGAAATTGCCACCGCCCCGCCCAGCACGGCGGCTGCGGCCGCGCCAAGGACAGCGACTCTCATCACAGATCCCCTCGCTGTCGACTCGCAGTTTGTTTCAAAGCCTAAGCAAATTGTGCCCTCGACACCGCCGTTTTCGGAAAATCCGACGCCGCCGCGGAGGGCAGGCCGACGATGGGCGCCGCCTTGTATAGGCATTCCTGCCATTCGGCGTCCGGATCGGAGTCGGCGGTGATCCCGCCCCCGACCCCCAGCACGGCGTTGCCGACCGTGTCGAACTCGACGGTCCGAATCGCGACATTAAACTCGCATCCGGCGATGGGGGACGCCAATCCGACTGTGCCGCAGTATATTCCGCGACGATGCTGCTCCCATTGCGAAAGCAGTTGGCGGGCACGGAGTTTGGGAGTCCCGGTGACCGACGCCGGCGGGAAGGCGACGTCCAGCAGCGTCGACGTGGGCAGCTCGGTGCGAACCTGCGCCGACACCGTCGAGACCAGGTGCCACACGCCCGGCGCGCGCCGCACGACCAACAGCTCCGGCACGGTGACTGTGCCGGTAATCGCCACCCGGCCAAGGTCATTGCGCACCAGATCGACGATCATGATGTTCTCCGCGACGTCTTTGGCCGACGCCCGCAGCGCCGACGGCCACGCGTCCAGCGGCAGGGTGCCTTTGATCGGGCTCGATGTCACCACGTCCCCGCGGCGGCGCAGGAAAAGCTCCGGGGACAGCGACGCCACCGCACCCCAATCGCCGGCGACATAGGCCGCGCGCGCCGGAGAGGTGCGCGCCACTCCGGCGATGAAGAAGTCCAGCGGGGCCCCGCTGACCGTGCCGGTGAACTGCGTGCACACGCACGCCTGGTAGATCTCGCCGGCGCGGATCGCCTCGAGACAGGTCAGCACGCCGTCGCGATGGGCCTCTCGGTCGGGGGGCTCCCAGTCGATCCAGCAGTCCCGCGCCGGGCCGGGGACCCGGGTCGGCGCCGCCAGCGCCGCGGCCAGCCAGTCCGGCATCGGCGCCCCCGACAGGCTCTCGTACCACCACTGCGCGTCGCGGTCGCGGCGCAGCACACAGTCGCTCCACCCGCCGGCGGCCTCGGGGATGCGGGCGGGCCGCCCGTCCGCCGCGGCATCCGGGTAGGACAGGTAGCCGAACCAGCCGCCGCCCACGGCTCCTTCGGGTCCGGCGGGCGCGCGGCGAACCGCTCCGCCAGCGACCGGAAACGCGTCGCTGGCCTGCACCGATTGCACGGCCACGCTGGGCGCGATCACCGCCAGCGCGTCGAACCACTCGCCGCTCAGGGCGGCCGGCGGCGGCAAACCGAGCCGGCTGGTGGCGTGACCGACCGCGCGCAGCACGCCGGGCGCGCCGCCAAGATCGCCGAGTCGGTCGATTCGCATCGCCCTAGCTTGACAGAACCTTCGCCCGCTAGTCGCGGCTGATCTCCCGCGTCACCGCCAGCGTGGTGAGCTTTTCCGGGTTGCGCATCACGTAGAAGTTGGTGATCTTGTCGTCGACGATCTCCAGCGTGATCACCCCCTCGAGGTTCTCGCCCAGGTAGAGCAGCACCGCCGGGGCGCTGTTACAGGTGACCATCTCCACCCGCAGGCCCGCGCCGGCCCTGCGCATCAGCCCGGCGATGGCCCGCGCCACCTTGTCGGCGCCCACCACCGGGCGGCGCGCGGCGCTGACCACCCCGCCGCTGTCGGCCGTCCAGGTGGCGTCCGGGGCCAGCATGGTCATCAGCGCGTCCACGTCACCGCTGGCCGCGGTGGCGAGGAACTGGGCGGTGATCTCGGCGTTGCGTTGCGGGTCGATCACGTCGAAACGCTTCCTTCGCGCCCGCACGTGTTCGCGTGCGCGGTGGGCGATCTGGCGTACCGTCGCCGCCGGTTTGCCCACCGCCTCGGCAATCTCGCCGTGGTCGAAACCGAACACCTCGCGCAGCACGAACACCGCGCGTTCGTCCGGGCTCAGCGTTTCCAGCAGAACCAGCATCGCCATCGAAACCGATTCCGCCAGAACCACATCGGCCGACGGGTCCTGGTCGTCGAGCAGCAGCGGCTCGGGCAGCCACGGCCCCACGTAGTCCTCGCGGCGACGGGCGTCGGCCCGCAACGAGTTGAGCGCCTGGCGGGTGACCAGCCGGGCCAGGTATGACTTGGTGTCGCGCACGTCCGCCAGGTCGACGTCCGCCCAGCGCAGGTAGCTGTCCTGCAGCACGTCGTCGGCCTCGGTCGCCGACCCTAAAATCTCGTAGGCGATGGTGAACAGCAACGGGCGCAACAGCGTGAACCGTTCGGCGTGCTCACCGGCCGACGACGCGGGAGCCATCATCCAAGCGCCACCTTTTGCGTGGCCACCAACTGCGCGGAGCGCTTGCCGCCCTTGAGCCAGTAGTACGAACCGGGCTTGGCGGCCTCGCGCCGGATGGCCCACAGCGTGCCCTTGCAGATCGCTTCCTTGATCCGCGCGGCGCTGCCGCCGCCCACCACGATGTTCACCGGGGTGTCATCGGTGCGCGCCAGCTGGATGGTTCCGAGCTCGCGGCCCAGGCTGATGCATTGCCCCACGAACGCCTGGCTGATCGTCGCCGGCGTCTTCCCGTCGAGGCGGCTGAGCACGGTGTTGGCGGCCTGGGCCCCCAACGGGCCGGCGGCCTGGCAGCTCATCCGCAACGGGTGGCCCGACGGCGCCGCGGCGTCACCGGCGGCGACGATGCGTTCGTCGTCGACGCTGGTCAGGGTCTCATCCGTGAGCAGCCGGCCCAGTGCATCGGTGCGCAGCCCGCTGCGGCTGGCCAGATCCGGCACCCCGAAACCCGCCGTCCACACCGTGGCCGCGCTGGGCAGCACGGCGCCGTCGCTGAGCACCACCTCGTCCCAGCGCACCTCGCTGACCGCGACGGATTCCAGCACGGCCACCCCGAGCCTGCGCAGCGTCTTGCCGACGGAACGCCGGCCGCGGGCGCTCAACGACGGGCCCAGGACACCGCCGCACACCAGCGTCACCGGACGTCCGGTCTGCGCCAGCTCGGAAGCCGTTTCGATGCCGGTCAGTCCGCCGCCCACCACCGCGACGGGAGCGTCCGAAGGCAGGTCGGCCAGCGTGTGACGCAGCCGCTGCGCGCTTTCCAGATCGGCTACGGAGTAAGCGAATTCGGCCGCGCCGCGCACCGCGGGCAGCCCGCCGCTGCTACCGACGGCGTAGATGAGGTAGTCATAGTCGAGCGCGGCGCCCGACGTCAGCAGCACCCGACGGTCCGCGGTGTCGATGGCCTCGGCGCCGTCGACGACCAGCCGGATGCCGTCACCGAGCAGCGTGCCGTAATCCACGGTGACGGTGCCGACGGCGTGGGTGTCGGCAACCAGCTGGTGCAGCCGGATGCGCTCGACGAACACCGGCCGCGGGTTCACCAGGGTGATGTTCAGGTCGGGACGGCTGCGCAAGTGGTTGGCGGCCAGCGTTCCGGCGTATCCGCCGCCGACGACGACGACGCGAGTCTTTTGCTCTGTCATGGGTGTCTCCTCTTTCTGGGCGTGTGCCCTCAAGACACCGCAGCACCGCTGGGTGTGACAGCGTGTGAGCTGTCTCACTGTTCCTCGGGCTGATGGTCTCATGAACCGGTTTTTCGAGGGCCCGCCGAGGACGATCCATACACGCTGAGCTGGGGTTGTGCGTGTTACGCTGTGCCCCACTTAGCTTTGACCGAAAGTCCGTGACCTGCCCCGGGCCGGCAAGACGCACCAGGAAATGTGCAACGCAGGGCATTGGGGAGACGCAGCGTTAAAGACGACCGCCCCCTGAATGGGCCAGGCGCCCAGATGGGACATGTTCGCCCCACCGGAGGACACCTTGCCACGCAGCCTGGACCTGGTGGTCACGTCAGTCGCCACGCGCCTGATGGTCGCCACGGCATCCACCGCGACGCGGGTGAGTGAAGAGGTCCTTGCACAGCTCGTCGAACAGTTCGATGTGGACGCCAGTTTCCTGCGCCACCACGACCACGACGTGCGGGCCTCGGTGTTGGTTGCCGAGTGGCCCCCGCGAACCGACGTACCCGACCCCGACCCGCTGGCCGTCGTCCACTTCACCAGCGCCGACCCGGTGCTCGCGCAGTGCGAACACGGCAGGAAGCCGGTGGTGATACGGCCGGATCACAATCGCCATGCCCTCGCGCGCTGGCTTGGTCGCCCCAACACGCCCACCTCGCCCTCGGTGGTCGCCGCGCCGCTGGTGTCGGGCGAGATCACCACCGGGGTGCTTGGCTTCGTCAAGTTTGGCGCCCGCAAATGGAAGCAAGACGAGATCAACACACTCGAGGCCGTCGCCGCCCTGTTCGCGCAGCTTCAGGCGCGAATCGCGGCCGAGGAGAAGCTGCGCTATCTCGCCGAGCACGACGATTTGACCGGACTGTACAACCGTCGGGCCTTGGTCGCCCACCTGTCCGAGCGGCTCGCCGTCGGCAGCAGCGGACCCGTTGCCGTCCTCTACCTCGACCTGGATCGCCTCAAGCCGATCAACGACTACCTCGGCCACACCGCGGGCGACTGGTTCATCAGGGTGTTCGCGCAACGCATTCGGGTGTGTGCGGGAAGCCAGAGCATGATCGCACGGCTCGGCGGTGATGAGTTCGTCATCATTCCGGACCAGCCGATGACGACGGCGGCGGCGGAGTCGTTCGCTCGACGCCTCGGGACGATGCTGCGCGAGCGGCTGGCGATCGGCGGCCACATGATCACCCGCACCGTCAGCATCGGCGTCGCCGTGGGAATGCCGGGGCGGGACAACAGCACCGATCTGCTTCGTCGTGCGGACGAGGCCGTGTTGACCGCCAAGCGCGGGGGCGGCAATCAGGTCGCGCTGTCCACCGACGACATGTCCCTGAAAAGCGCATTCCGCAACGACATTGAGCTACATCTGCAGGGCGACATCGACAGCGAGGCGTTGCTGCTGCACTACCTGCCAGAGGTGGACCTGTGGACCGGTGCCATCGTGGCGGCCGAAGCGCTGGTGCGCTGGCGGCACCCGATCTGGGGGCTGCTGCTCCCGGATTCCTTCATCGGGGTGGCCGAATCCACAAACCTCGCAGGGGAATTGGGCCGATGGGTGATGCGCAGCGCCTGCGCCGAATTCAGTCGATGGCGCGCCAACGGGGTGGGACAGAGCGCCGTGCTGCGCATCAATGTGTCGCCCATTCAACTGATCACCCGCGGCTTCGTCCGCAGCGTCGCCGACACCATCGACGAGTTCGGCATCGACGGCGGATCGCTATGCCTGGAGATCACCGAGCGTGCGGTGGTGCACGACATCGAAGCCACCCACAAGACCCTCTGTGAGCTCAAGGAGGAGGTCGGGGTCCAGATCGCGATCGACGATTTCGGCACCGGCTATGCGGTCCTGTCGCATCTGAAGTCCCTTCCCGTCGACATGCTCAAGATCGACACCGGATTCGTGCGCGACCTGGGCACCAACGCCGGTGACCTGGCCATCGTTCGCGCCATCATCGGGCTCGCCGAGGCGTTCGGCCTGCAGCTGGTCGCCGAGGGCGTCGAAACCCCTGCTGCCGCACTGACTTTGATGCAACACGGGTGTCACCGTGCGCAGGGTTTCCTGCTGTCGCGTCCCGTGCCGGGCAACGCCATGGAGGCGTTACTGGCGGCGCGCTGGATGCCGATGCCGTTTCTCGCCGACCGCGAGGCGTTGTCACTGGGCGCCATCTGACATCCGATGGTTCCGATGCTGAAAAAAGTTGCGCTGGTTGTTGTCGCGTGCGCGATGCTGGTCGTGAACGGATGCAGCGCTAAGAGCAACCCGGGCCCGCTGAACGCGATGGTCAGTCCGGCCATCCCGCCCTCCGTGCAGGAAATACCCAACCCGCTGCGCGGCCAGTACGAAGATCTCTTGGAACCGCTTTTCCCGCAAGCGAATAGCGCGCAGCAGCGGTATCCGGCATGGCCCGCGTCGAGCGACGCCAGCTTGCGGGTGACCTGGCGGCAACTGCAGCCGGTCGATCCGCGCACGCTGCCCCCCGATGCCCCCGACGATCGCAAGTACGACTTCAGCGCGATCGACGACACGCTGAACAAGCTGGCCGTGCGTAACATGCGGCTGACGCTGCGCGTGTTGAGCTACAACTCCTGCTGCAACAGCTCGTATCAGGACAACACGAACATCGAGATTCCGGACTGGGTGCGCGCGACCCCGGGCGCCAGCACCACCTACCCGCCCAAAGGTCCCACGCCCGGGGTGACGCAGGTGGTACCGAACTGGAACGACCCCACGTACTTGAGCCGCTTCGCCGACCTGCTCGCCGCGCTGGGTCGCCGCTATGACGGCGACGAGCGGCTTAGCGTGTTCGAGTTCTCCGGCTACGGGGATGCCAGCGGAAATGACATCGCCTACCTGCGTGACGCGCTGGGTGCGCCGGGCGCCGCTCCCGACGAAAGCGTAAGGGCGCTGGGATATTACAGCCAGTTCCGGGATCAGAGCATCACCAAGTCGTCCATTCAGCAGCTGGTCGCGGCGCACGTCAACGCGTTTCCCCATACCCGCCTGGTGGTCAACCCGGACAACTCGGAGATCACGCGCGAACTGCTCGCCGACGACGTGACCAAGAAGCTGGTGGCGCCGGTGGGCATCCGCGCCGACTGCCTCGGTGTGCAGGCGCCGCTGCCGGCGTGGGCCGAGTCCAGCGGGTCTCAGCTGGTGCAGACCAACGATCCGGTCGTCTCCGCGATCAAGCAGCGACTGGCCTCGGCGCTGGTGATCACGGAGTGGTGCGGGCTGCCGAGCGGCACCGACCCGCGGACGTATTACGAGAAGGGCCTGCACGACGTCATCCGGTATCAGGTATCGATGACCTCGAGTATCAACTTCCCGGACCGCGATTCGACCTCGGCGATGGACCCGAAGTTGTATCTGCTGTGGGCCCAGGCGAACGCGTCGGCCGGCTATCGGTATTCGGTCGAAGGCCGGCCGGGATCGCAATCCATCCAAGACAAGGTGGCGAGCATCGTCGTCGTGTGGACCAACTACGGCGCGGCGGCCGCCACCGAGAATTGGGTGTCCGGCTACCGGTTGGTGGATTTCGCCGGCACGGTGGTGCGGACGCTGCCCGCGACGGTCAACCTCAAGACGCTGGTCCATGACGAATCCGGTTCCAGCGCACGCGAAGAACCCGTCCCGGAGTCGACGTCGGAGACGGTTCACATCGACCTGACGGGTCTGGCCGCCGGGCACTACACGCTGCGGGCCGCCGTGGACTGGCAACAACACAAGCCCGGTGCGGCGCACGTGGTCAACTATCCGCCCATGCAGCTGGCGCGCGACGGCCGCGACGGCTCGGGTGGTTATCCGATTGCGACACTTGACATACCGCGCGGCCAGCAGATGCCTGCCAGCGGGCAGTAATCAGCGCCCCATTCGTACCTGCGTGGGCCGGCTCGGTGTCGCCGGCTGCACGATGAGGCGCCTACCAATTCGCTAAGTAGCCATACCTGTAGTACGAAACTGATTGGGCGCATCGTCGGCCCGTGACCTGCGGACGGCGCTTGTGCTACCACGGTCGGGCTCGGCCCGGTGGCGGGGCCGGGAGCGCGGACCGTCCCGGGGCGATTCCCAACAGCCCACCCGGCGGGTTGGGCGGCGACGTCCGCGACGGGGCGCCCACGGCGCCGGTCTGGGGCGGCATGGGCCGGCGGGGCGGCGCTGGCCTGCGCGCTCGCCTCATCTGGCCGGCGTGCCGGGCCGGCCGTGCACGATACATACGGAGCGACCGCCGACGGCACGGAAACCGACCGCGGGCCCAACCAGTGGCCCGTGGTCAACCCCGAAACCACCGATTGGTATGAACCCGCCGGCTGGCGAGTTGTTCGGCGGCCAGCCCACCAATGACAAACCAAAAACCCATCAGCAAGCAGTTATTAATACTTTCTAAACGAATTAAGCGAATAAAACCGACCTTTAGTGTTGCCCAATGTAATATTGCGGCGGTTCGCGTCGAAACCGCGCGGGCCCGCGACGGGCTGCTAACCTCAGATGCGGCCGCAAACACTTACTGTGACGTACGGCACACCGGTGGGATGCTCGCTCTCGCCGAAGCGTGCCGCCTGTTCGAGGAAGGCCTGGTGACCGTGGAGGCGATGGATCCGGACCGCGGTGCAGGCCCAGACACGATCGCAAGTCCGACCCAGAAACTGAGTCCGCTGCTCCGATGACAGTTCACACGCCCGACGGACGGGCCGACACCACGCGGCGACACATTCTGCGGGCCGCCTCACACCAGTTCGCTCGACGGGCTTACCACGACGTCGGCCTCGATGACATCCTCGCCGAGGCCGAACTGACAAAGGGCGCAATGTATTTCCACTTCCGGTCGAAGCATGCGCTGGCGGTGGCGATCATCGAACGGCAATCGGCCTCGGGGATTGTCGCGGTGGAAGAGTTGCTGGCCCGCAAGCTCTCCGGCCTGGAGACGCTGATCGACTTCACCTACTTGATCGCCGTCGAGGACACCAAACGGGACGGGGTCAGGGCCGGCTTGAACCTGCTCGAATCGGTTGGCTGGTCGGAGGGGCTGCAGGAGCGGTTGCTGGGCGAATGGATTCAAGCCCTGGCCGGGGTGGCCGAGAGTGCCATCGCCGAGGGTGACATAGATCCGGAGTGCGATCCGCAGGATGTGGGGCGGCTGATCGTCTCGATGCAGATGGGGCTGCGACAGACCAGCAACCTCGACGACCCGGAGCGATTCCTGCTCGACCTCGAGAAGAGCTGGGCGCTGTTGCTGCGCGCCATTTTGCAGCCGGACCGACTGGAATACTTCCGTCAGTTCGTCAGGAGGCGTGCCTCGCTTGCCGTTCGCGCGGGCGTGGCCGGCACTGATTCCGTTTGACTGAAATCCGCGGCCCGTTATTCGTCGCGGGGACTGTACCGGCTGTTACGCTTAGCGCTCTGGCCGAAAGGTATGAGACGCCGAGATCGTCGGAGGTAAGCGAACGATGGCGCGCCAGGTTCGGTCTGAAGTAACGCGGCGAAAGATCATTGATGCCGCCATCGACGTGTTCGGCGAGGTTGGTTACGCGGCCGCCGGGTGGGGCACCATCATCGAGCGGACGGGGATGACCAAGGGCGCCCTGTACCACCACTTCGATTCGAAGGATTCGCTGGCGTCGGCCATCATCGAAGAAGGCTCGGAGACACTCGTCGCGGCGTTTCGCAACGTGTGCGGGTCGTCTTCGCCGGCCCTGGAGAACATGATCCACGGCACCTTCGCCGTCGCCACCGTGCTCAACTCGGAGAAAACGGTCCGCGCGGCTGAGCAATTGACCGCCGCGCTGAGCGGATTCAACAAAGCCGCCGCGGATTTCTGCGCGAGCCTGGTGGAACTGATGACCGCCGAAGCCCGGCGCGCGGCGGCCGAGGGCGACCTGCGCGAGGACATCGATCCCGCGGTGGTGAGCGAGGCCGTGATCGGCGCCATGTTCGGAACACGATTGTTGTCCACCGCGATCGCCGCCAAGGGCCTGATGGGGGACTCGGGAGAGAAGGGCCAGCAGGAACTCATCCTGCGAACCGGTCGCATGTGGGAGCTTCTGCTCGGCGGCATCGCCGCGGAGGCCTCGCTCCCGTATTTCCGCCAATTCCTTGCTCGTGAATCGCTGCGCCGGGCGCAGAGTCCCCTGGTGGTACCTAAAGCCGACTGACCGGCGACCCAAAGCCAACCGGGCTAGCGCTCCTCTTCCCAGAGCTGTTCGGTCAGATCCTGGAAGGCCGCCAGGGCAAATTGGTCGTCCGCCCGCAGCACCGCCGACCTGCTCATCAGCGCGCGCACCACCGAGCCGTCCTTATGGGTCAACCGGACGACCATGTTGGCCAGCGCGTGGACGACCGAGAGGAGCGATTCCGAGGCGGGGGCGTCATGGAAGAGTTCGTGAAACCGCAGGGTCAGGACCTCGTCCGGCTCGAAGCCCACCATCTGGGCGAATGCGGTGTTGGTGAACAAGATGCTGCCGTCACGTCCGATCGCGAGGACGGGCACGGGAATGCGCTCCAGCACCACCAGGGCCGGTAACTGCTTCAATGTGGTCATCGGCGATTGGCTGTGTTCCCGGTTTCGTCGTCGCTCCACGAGCCGATTATGGCTCATCTCACAGGGTGCCCCGGACGCTTTTTGGGATGGAGGTCCGCATGACCGCTGGTCGCGGGCACTGGATCCGCGCTCACTTCTGTTGAGTCGCGGGTGGCTGGTAGCGGGGAAACACGCCGGTGGGTGCGGGCAGCGCGGTGCCCGGAACCAACCGCGCGCCGATGGCTGCGAACGCCCGCCGGTCTTCGGCCTGGCCCAGCAAATCCAGCAGCTTGCCGGCCGACTCGGGCATGACGGGCTGCACCAGCAGCGCCGCGATGCGGACGACCTCACAGGTGATGTACAGCACGGTGCGAAACCGCACCTGGTCCGACTCGGCTTCGCTCTTATGCAGGACCCACGGCTGCTCGGCCGAGAAGTACCGGTTGGCATCGCCGAGCATCAACCAGATCGCCTCCAGCGCCAGGTGCATCGCCTGCGCGTCGAAACTGTCGCGCACCCGCGCCAACAAGCCGTCCGCGGTCGCGAGCAGCTCGGCGTCGGCGGTGCTGAACTCGCCGGGTTCGGGTACCGTCCCGCCCAAGTTCTTGGCCACCATCGACAGCGACCGTTGGGCGAGGTTGCCGAGCTCGTTGGCCAGGTCGGCGTTGATCCGCGTGATGATGGCGTCCTCGCTGTAGCTGCCATCCTGGCCGAACGGCACCTCGCGGAGCAGGAAGTAACGCAACTGATCGACGCCGAACGTGTCGATCAGGGTGACCGGCTCGACGACGTTGCCGACCGACTTGCTCATCTTCTCACCGCGGTTGAGCAGGAAGCCGTGCGCGAAAACCCTTCGCGGCAACTCGATTCCGGCCGACATCAGAAACGCGGGCCAGTACACGGCGTGGAACCGGATGATGTCCTTGCCGATCATGTGCAGATCCGCGGGCCAGTAGCGGCGGAACAACTCCGACTCGGTGTCGGGGTAGCCGACCCCGGTCAGATAGTTCGTCAGCGCATCGACCCAGACGTACATGACGTGATCGGGATGCTCGGGAACCTGCACGCCCCAGTCGAACGAGGTGCGCGAGATGGACAGGTCGCGCAGGCCGCCCGAGACGAAGCTGACGACCTCGTTGCGCCGCACCTCGGGAGCGATGAAATCCGGGTTGGCCTCGTAGTGGGCGAGCAGCTTGTCGGCATACGCCGACAGCCGGAAGAAGTAGGTCTGCTCCTCGGTCCAGGTCACCGGGGTGCCCGTCTCGACGGCGATCCGGGTCCCGTCCACCATCGCGGTCTCGGATTCGACGAAAAACCGCTCGTCGCGCACCGAGTACCAGCCGGAGTAGGAGTCGAGGTAAATATCGCCGGCGTCGGACATCCGCCGCCAGATGTCCTTGGACGCCTCGTGATGGTCGGCGTCGGTGGTCCGGATGAACCGGTCGAAGGAGATGTTCAGCTTCTCCTGCAGCCGCTGAAACACATCCGAATTGCGCCGAGCCAGCTCGGCGGTCGGGATGCCTTCGGCTGCCGCCGTCTCGACCATCTTGAGGCCGTGTTCGTCGGTGCCCGTCAGGAAGCGGACGTCGAAGCCGTCGAGCCGCTTGAACCGGGCGATCGCGTCGGTGGCGATGTACTCGTAGGCGTGCCCGACGTGCGGGTCCCCATTCGGGTACGTGATCGCGGTGGTGACGTAGTAGGGCTTCATCGAGAGACCACTTTATTGTGTGCGCGTGAGCTCCAACCGACGAGAAGCCCCGCCCGCGCCGGAGCCGCTGGCGCCCTTGATCGACGCCCACACCCACCTCGATGCGTGCGGTGCCAGGGACGCCGACGACGTCGCCGCGATCCTCGATCGCGCCGAGGCGGTCGGTGTGGGCGCGGCGGTCACCATCGCCGACGATCTGAACTCGGCGCGCTGGGTCACCCGCGCCGCCGAATGGGATCGGCGGGTGTACGCGGCCGTGGCGTTGCATCCGACCCGCGCGGGCGCGCTCACAGCCCCCGCCCGCGCGGAGATCGAGGAACTGGCGGCCCATCCGAGGGTGGTGGCCGTCGGCGAGACCGGCATGGACCTGTACTGGCCCGGCCGCCTCGACGGCTGCGCCGAGCCCGACGTGCAGCGCGAGGCGTTCGCCTGGCACATCGACCTGGCCAAGCGGGTCGGCAAGCCGTTGATGATCCACAACCGCGAGGCCGACGCCGAGGTGCTCGACGTGCTGCGCGCCGAGGGAGCGCCCGACACGGTGATTTTTCACTGCTTTTCCTCCGACAGCGCGATGGCCCGCCGTTGCATCGACGCCGGGTGGTTTCTCAGCCTGTCCGGGACGGCCAGCTTCCGTAACGCGCACGCCTTGCGCGAGGCCGTTCCGCTGATACCAATCGAGCAGCTTCTGGTGGAAACTGACGCACCTTTTTTGACCCCGCATCCCTATCGCGGCATGGCGAACGAGCCGTACTGCCTGCCCTACACCGTGCGGGCCGTCGCTGAATTGCTGGTAGTCTCGCCCGAGGAATTGGCCCGGAGCACCACGAGCAATGCTCGCCAGGTGTACGGATTAGGACCGGGCTAAATCCGGCGCTGTGTGATTTTCTCGACACCCGCCGCGGCAGAGTTGCCGTATGTTGACCGGTTCGTTACCGTCTTGTGATCGAACGGTTGGGCCGCATGGCCCTTAGCAAGTCTTTGTCAATTTGATTTGTCGTTTGAGCTGAATAGGTCGTTGAAGTTGAAGTTGCTTACTGAGTGCCGGGTTGTCGCGCCGTGAATGTTCTGACAAAGCTTCAGCAAGACCCGTCGCCCGCGTTGCGGCTTGTCGTCGCGGGGCTGCTCGTGGTTCTGGCGTTCGCCGGTGGTTATGCGATATCGGTGTCCAAGACGGTCAATTTGAATGTCGATGGCACCGCGCTGCGGGTCAAGACGATGAAGTCGCGGGTGATCGACGTCGTCAAGGAGAACGGGTTCGCCGTCACCGAGCGGGACGACCTGTATCCGGCCGGTGACGTGGCGGTGCACGACGGCGAGAGCGTGGTGCTGCGCCGCAGCCGCCCCTTGCAGATCTCGCTGGACGGTCAGGGCGCCAAGCAGGTGTGGACCACCGCTTCCACCGTGGACGAGGCGTTGGCCCAGCTCGCGATGACCGATACCGCGCCCGCGGCCGCCAATCGCGGCAGCCGCGTTCCGCTGGCCGGGATGGCGCTGCCGGTGGTGAGCGCCAAGACGGTGCAGATCAACGACGGCGGCGCGGTGCGTACGGTGCACCTGGCGGCGCCCAACGTCGCGGGCCTGCTCAACGCCGCCGGGGCTCCGCTGCTCGACGGCGACCAGGCCGTGCCCGGCGCGGCAGCACCGATCGTCGACGGGATGCAGGTCCAGGTGACCCGGAACCGCATCGAGCGGGTCACCCAGCGGATGCCGCTGCCCCCGACCAACCGCCGCATCGAGGACCCGGACATGAACATGAGCCGGCACATCGTCGAGGACCCGGGCACCCCGGGCGAGCAGGACGTGACGTTCGCGGTGGCCAAGGTCAACGGTGTCGAAACGGGTCGGTTGCCCGTCGCCAACACCGTCATCACACCGGCCCGCGACGCGGTGGTTCGGGTGGGCACCAAACCGGGCACCGAGGTGCCCGACGTGGGCAACGGCGCGATCTGGGACGCCGTCGCGAGCTGCGAGTCCGGCGGAAACTGGGCGATCAACACCGGCAACGGGTTCTACGGCGGCGTGCAGTTCGACTTCGGCACCTGGCTGGCCAACGGCGGAGGGCGCTATGCGCCCCGGGCCGACCTCGCGACCCGCGAAGAGCAGATCGCGATTGCCGAGGTGACACGCGCGCGCCAGGGGTGGGGTGCGTGGCCGGTGTGCAGCGGGCGAGCTGGTGCCCGCTGACCATTCGGCTGCTCGGGCGCACCGAGATCAGACGACTGGCCAAAGAACTCGACTTGCGGCCCCGCAAATCGCTGGGGCAGAACTTCGTCCACGACGCCAACACCGTGCGACGCGTGGTCTCGATCTCCGGGGTCGGCCGGTCTGACGCCGTAGTTGAGGTGGGGCCCGGCCTGGGGTCGCTGACCCTGGCGTTGCTGGACCGCGGCGCCGCCGTCACCGCCGTGGAAATCGACCCGGTGCTGGCCGATCGGCTGCCGCAGACCGTCGCGGAGCACTCGCACCGCGAGATCCACCGGCTGACGGTGCTCAATCGCGACGTGTTGTCGCTGCGCCGCGCCGACCTGGAAACGGCGCCCACGGCGTTGGTCGCCAACCTGCCGTACAACGTCGCGGTCCCGGCGCTGCTGCACGTGCTGGCCGAATTTCCGTCGATCCAGACCTTGACGGTGATGGTGCAGGCCGAGGTCGCCGAACGGCTTGCCGCCGAGCCGGGCGGCAAGGAGTACGGCGTGCCCAGCGTCAAGGTGCGCTTCTTCGGCCGGGTGCGCCGCTGCGGCATGGTGCCGCCGACCGTCTTCTGGCCGATCCCACGCGTGTATTCCGGGCTGGTGCGCATCGATCGCTACGCGACGTCGCCCTGGCCCGTCGAGCCCACCGACGAAACCTTCCGTAAGCAGGTGTTCGAACTGGTGGACATCGCATTCGCCCAGCGGCGCAAGACATCTCGCAACGCGTTCGCCGAGTGGGCGGGCTCGGGCAATGAGTCGGCGAACCGGTTGCTGGCCGCCAGCATCGATCCCGCGCGTCGCGGCGAGACGCTGAGCATCGACGACTTTGTCCGGTTGTTGCGTCGTTCCGGTGCTCGCGACGCCGGCCAGGGCGCGGCGCCGGAGCCCGCTCCGGCGAGCTAATCTGCTGCGGTGTCTGATGGCAACACCGCCGAGTTATGGGTGCCCACCGGGTCGGTCACCGTGCGGGTGCCCGGAAAGGTCAACCTGTACCTGGCCGTCGGCGACCGCCGCGAGGACGGCTATCACGAGCTGACAACCGTGTTTCAGGCCGTCTCCCTGCTCGACGAGGTCACGGTGCGCAATGCCGACGTGCTGTCGCTCGAAGTGGTCGGCGAGGGGGCCGACGAGTTGCCCACCGACGAACGCAACCTCGCCTGGCAGGCGGCCGAGCGGCTGGCCGAACACGTGGGTCGGGCACCCGATGTTTCGATCATGATCGACAAATCCATTCCGGTGGCGGGCGGAATGGCGGGCGGCAGCGCCGACGCGGCCGCGGTACTGGTTGCGATGAACTCGCTGTGGGAGCTGTCCTTGCCGCGCCGCGATCTGCGCATGCTCGCCGCGAAACTGGGCAGCGATGTGCCGTTCGCCTTGCACGGTGGCACCGCGCTGGGCACCGGTCGCGGCGAGGAACTGGCTACGGTGTTGTCCCGCAACGTTTTTCACTGGGTGCTGGCGTTCGCCCACGGCGGCCTGGCCACGCCGAAGGTGTTCGCCGAGCTGGACCGGCTCCGCAAGGTCGGGGATCCGCCGCGGCTCGACGAGCCCGGGCCGGTGCTGGCGGCACTGGCCGCGGGCGACCCGGAGCAGCTGGCGCCGCTGCTGGGTAATGAGATGCAAGCGGCCGCGGTCAGCCTGGACCCGGCGTTGCGGCGCGCCCTGCGCGCCGGGGGTGAGGCGGGGGCCTTGGCCGGCATCGTGTCGGGCTCGGGCCCGACGTGCGCCTTCCTGTGCGCCTCGGAGGCCTCGGCCACCGACGTCTGCGCGCAGCTGTCGGGGGCGGGCGTGTGCCGCACCGTGCGGGTGGTCACCGGCCCGGTGCCCGGTGCCCGCGTGGTGCCCGCGCCCATGACGGAGGCCTGAGGGCCTTGGGCGACCAAAGTGACATGTCCCTCAAACTCGGCGTGAGAGTTTGGACAGTTACTTAAGAGGAGCTTAAGATGTTCGGCGGTGACGAGTACCTGTGAGCAAGGCCATGCGATATCACCGTCCACCGGGCGCCCCGGTGGACGGCCGCTTCGTCGGTCATGTAGGCGTTACCGAGACCTAATTGCAGCTCAACTGTGCTCGCGCGCCTGCTGCGAAGTCAGGCCCGGCGGGCGGAACATGAAATCCCGGGCTCTTGGGGTAAGCGCCGCAACCGAGGAGGTTTTGTGAGCAGGTTTACCGAGAAGATGTTCCATAATGCCCGGATCGCGACGACGGGCATGGTCACTGGTGAACCCCACGAACCCGTCCGCCACACCTGGGGCGAGGTGCACGAGCGCGCCCGGCGCATCGCCGGTGGCCTGGCCGCCGCGGGCATCGGCCTCGGCGACGCCATCGGCGTCCTGGCCGGTTTCCCGGTGGAGATCGCCCCGACGGCCCAGGGGCTGTGGATGCGCGGCGCCAGCCTGACCATGCTGCACCAGCCCACCCCGCGCACCGACCTGGTCGTGTGGGCCGAGGACACCATGAACGTCATCGGCATGATCGAGGCCAAGGCGGTGATCGTCTCCGAGCCCTTCCTGGTGGCCATCCCGGTCCTGCAGGAGAAGGGCATCACCGTCCTGACCGTTGCCGACCTGCTGGCGTCGGAGCCGATCGACCCCATCGAGGTCGGCGAGGACGACCTGGCGCTGATGCAGCTGACGTCCGGGTCCACCGGCTCGCCCAAGGCCGTCCAGATCACCCACCGCAACATCTACTCCAACGCCGAGGCGATGTTCATCGGCGCCCAGTACGACATTCACAAGGACGTCATGGTCAGCTGGCTGCCCTGCTTCCACGACATGGGCATGGTCGGCTTCCTGACGATCCCGATGTACTTCGGCGCCGAGCTGGTCAAGGTCACGCCGATGGACTTCCTGCGTGACACCCTGCTGTGGGCCAAGCTCATCGACAAATACCAGGGCACCATGACCGCGGCGCCCAACTTCGCCTACGCGCTGCTGGCCAAGCGGTTACGCCGCAACGCCAAGCCCGGCGACTTCGACCTGTCCACGCTGCGTTTCGCGCTGTCCGGCGCCGAGCCCGTCGAACCCGCCGACGTGGAGGATCTGCTGGACGCGGGCCGGCCGTTCGGCTTGCGGTCCTCGGCGATCCTGCCGGCCTACGGCATGGCCGAGACCACGCTGGCCGTGTCGTTCTCGGAATGCAACGCGGGGCTGGTCGTCGACGAGGTCGACGCCGACCTGCTGGCCGCCCTGCGCCGGGCAGTGCCCGCCACCAAGGGCAACACCCGCCGGCTGGCCACGCTGGGGCCCCTGCTCAAGGACCTCGAGGCGCGCGTCATCGACGAGCAGGGCAACGTGATGCCCCCGCGCGGCGTCGGGGTCATCGAGCTGCGCGGCGAGTCGCTGACGCCCGGCTACCTCACCATGGGCGGCTTCATCCCGGCCCAGGACGAGCACGGCTGGTATGACACCGGCGACCTCGGCTACCTCACCGACGAGGGTCACGTGGTGGTGTGCGGCCGCGTCAAGGACGTGATCATCATGGCCGGCCGCAACATCTACCCGACCGACATCGAGCGGGCGGCGGGCCGCGTCGACGGCGTCCGCCCGGGTTGCGCGGTGGCGGTGCGCCTCGACGCCGGACATTCGCGCGAGACCTTCGCCGTCGCCGTCGAGTCCAACGCGTTCGAGGACCCCGCCGCGGTGCGGCGCATCGAGCACCAGGTGGCCCACGAGGTGCTCAAGGAGGTCGACGTGCGGCCCCGCAACGTCGTGGTGCTCGGGCCGGGCACCATCCCGAAGACGCCGTCGGGCAAGCTGCGCCGGGCGAACTCGGTGACGTTGGTTACGTAGTTTTCAGGCCTGCCAGCTGCTTTTGCTCGTAGAGCCGCGCCCACTCCTTGCGCGGGCGGATCGACACGTCGACGTCGGATCCCTTGGCGCGCAACGCTTTAACCGTGGCCTGCTCGCGGGGTGTGCGGGCGAACGGGTCCCAGCTGAAGAAGTTGCAGGCGTTCTGCCAGGTGATCTTGTTGATGTCGGTGTCGTCGGCGCCGGCGGCGGTCAGTTCGGCGAGCACCTGCTCGGGGGCATCGGGCCAGAAGCAGTCGGAGTGCGGGTAGTCGCACTCCCAGGCGATGATGTCGATGCCGATCTCGTGGCGCAGCTTCAGTGACGTCTTGTCGGTGACGTAGCAGGCCAGGGAGTGCTCGCGGAACACCTCGGACGGCAGTTGAGAGCCGAAGTCGCGGCGCAGCCACTTCTGGTTGGTGTAGTGCCGGTCGCTGCGATCCAGGTAGAACGGGATCCAACCGATGCCGCCCTCGGAGAACGCGAACCTCAGGTCGGGGTAGTTGCGCATCGCCGGGCCCCACAGCAGATCCTGCGCACACATCGCCGACACCTGGGTGGCCAGGATGATCATGTTGTCGATCGGCGCGTTGGGCGCCATGCTGATCGCCCCGAAACCGGTGCCGATGTGCAGACACATCACCACGTTGCACTCGGACAGCGTGCGAAACACCGGGCCCCAGTACTCCTCGTCGTGATAGCTCGGAAGCCCTTCCAGGTGCGGCAGTTCCGGCATGGTGACCGCCCGGCAGCCCTTGGCCGCGACCCGGCGGATCTCGGCGCACATGCCGTCGGGAGTCCACGTCGGCAGAATGGCGATCGGGATGAACCGGTCGGGATAGGACCCCGCCCACTCGTCGATGTGCCAGTCGTTGTACGCCGACACCATCACCAGGGTGACGTCTTCGCGCGTCATGTTGAGGTGCCGGGCGGAGAAACCGGTGAAGGTCGGGAAGCACATCGACGCCAGGATGCCGTTGCGGTTCATGTCGCGGACGCGTTCGTGGATGTCGTAGACGCCGGGGCGCATCTCGGCGAAGCCGGCGGGGTCGCGGCCCCACTCCTCGGCGGGCCACGACACCACGGCATTCAACCCGCTCACGCCCTGCGGCCTGCCCTGATACATCCACTGGTCGACACCCTTGTCGTCGGTGACGACGATCGGCGCCTCGTCCTTGTACTTGGCCGGCACGTGGCGCAGAAACATGTCGGGCGGCTCCACGACGTGGTCGTCGATGCTCACCAGGATCAGGTCGTCGGTGTTCATGGCTCCACTTGTACCCTGGACTCTCGTGACCGTCTCCGCATCTACGGCCAGAGTTTTATCCGGATCGGCCAGCCTTGTCGAGTTGCGCCGCGGTGGCCGCGCCCGCGCCGGCAGCTACCTCTACGAGGGCGACCGGCTGGTTACCGGGTGGCACTCGCACGATCTGCATCAGATCCAGTACGCGATCGGCGGGGTTGTCGAGGTCGAGACCGCGGCCGCGCACTATCTGCTGCCGCCGCAGCAGGCGGCCTGGATTCCCGTCGGGCTGGAACATCAGGCCACCATGACCCCCGACGTCCGCAGTGTGGCGGTGATGTTCGATCCCGAGCTGCTTCCGCCGGTCGACAACCGGGCGCGGATCCTGGCCGTCTCGCCGCTGATCCGCCAGATGATGATCTACGCGCTGCGCTGGTCGATCGACCGGGCCGACAGCGACCCGGTCTCCGACGGCTTCTTCCAGACCCTCGGCCATCTGGTCTTCGAGGCGCTCGATCATGAAGCGCCGCTGAGCCTTCCGACGTCGACCAATCCGATTGTGGCCGCCGCGATGAGCTACACCAAGGCGCACCTGGACTCGGTGACGGTCACCGACGTCAGCCGCTTCGTCGCCGTGTCCGAGCGCACGCTGCGTCGCCAATTCGACGAGTCGATCGGCATGCCTTGGCGCACATACCTTTTGCACGCGCGGATGCTGCGCGCGATGGCTCGGCTCGCGGCGCCGGGTCAGTCGGTGCAGCAGACCGCCACGGCGGTGGGCTTCGACAGCCTGAGCGCGTTCACCCGCGCGTTCACCGCATTTTGTGGTGAGACGCCGTCGACATATCGGCGACGGTTACCAAGCGTGGACGACGTTCTGGGCGGGCTCTAGCCCCGTTTGGATGAGCAACTCGGTGGCGTCGGCGGCCTGTTCGCAGATGGTGGGGATTTCGGCGCGCTCGGCGGCGGCGAAGTTCTCCAGCACGAAGGCCGCCGGGTCCTTTCGCCCGGGTGGACGGCCGATCCCGATGCGGACCCGCTGAAAGTCCTTGGTACCCAACGCCGCAGCCACCGAACGCAGCCCGTTGTGACCGCCTTCGCCGCCGCCGAGCTTGAGCCGGATGCGACCGAACTCGAGATCGAGGTCGTCGTGAATGGCGATGACGTCCGCCGGGTCCACCGAGTAGAACTTGGCCAGCGGCCCCACCTGCCGGCCGGACTCGTTCATGTAGCAGCGGGGCTTGGCCACCACCACCGCGTGTCCGGCTAGCCGACCGGTGACGACTTCGGCCCCGGAGCGCTTGTGCGCCTTGAACTTTGACCCCAGTCGTGCGGCGAGCAGGTCGGCAACCATGAACCCGACGTTGTGCCGGGTGCGGGCGTAGTTTTCGCCGGGGTTGCCCAGGCCGACCACCAACAGCGGATCGGCCATGTCGTGTTACTCGGACTCGTCCGAGGCGGCCTCGGCCTGAGCCTCCGAGCCGCCCTCTGCTTCCGCGGCAGCTTCGGCTTCGGGAGCCTCGGCGGCTTGGCCGGCACCCTCTTCCTCGAGCTCGGCGGCCGTCGGCGCGTTCACCACGTTGACCACCAGCATGTCGGGGTCGGAGATCAGGTTGACGCCCGGCGGCAGGGTGATCTGCCCGGCGGTGAACTGGGTGCCGGGCTCGGCGCCGTCGATGTTGACGGTCAGCTGCTCGGGAATCGACAGCGCCTCGGCCTCGATCTCGATGGCGTCGGCCTCGCGGGAGACCAGGGTGTCGGGTCCGGCCTCGCCCTCGATGACGACGTTGACCTCGACCACCACCTTCTCGCCGCGGCGCACGACCACGAGGTCGGCGTGCACGATGTTGCGGCGGACCGGGTGGATGTCGAGCGATTTGGTCAGCGCCAGCTGTTCCTTGCCGGCGATGTCCAGGGTGAGCACCGCGTTGGTGCCCGAGTGGCGCAGCACCGCGGCGTAGTCGTGTCCGGGCAGTTCCAGGTGCTGCGGGTCTGCGCCGTGGCCGTAGAGGACGGCGGGGATCTTGCCCTCGCGGCGGGCGCGGCGGGACGCGCCCTTGCCGGTCTGGGCACGGACCGAGACGGTCAGCTGGTTGACTGCGGATTTAGCCATGATGTCGCTCCTGTGTGGTTTCCAGCACGGCCAGGATCGCGACAAGCTTGCCGGTCTCCGTCGATAACGGTGTGCTGGTGTTGGCCAGCCACCCTCGCCGTGACGCCTAGCCAGGGTAGCGGATGTGCACCTCAGAGCGGAAATCCAGGCTCCGCGGCGCGCATCGAGACTGCGTCCAGCGTCACATTCGCCGCATTTGGGCGCGTTGAGCGCAGTCTCGGTGCGCCCTGCAGGTCCTGGTCAGTGTCCGGGGTCGAACTCCAGGGGCACGCTGAGCGGTCCGGTGATTCCGGCCATGCCCTTCCATGGGCTGGGCCCGGTCTGGCGGGGCTTGGGCATGCGGGCGGTGATCACCCGCAGCGCCTCGGTCAGCTCCAGCCGCGCCAGATGCGCACCCAGGCAGTAGTGCACGCCGCCACCGAAATTAAGGATGGCCGGCGGATCTTGTCGGGTGATGTCGAGACGCTCCGGGTCGTCGTAGACGGCGGGGTCGCGGTTGGCCGACGCGGTGTTGGCGGCCACCAGCGTGCCGGCCGGGATGCGGACCCCGGCCAGTTCGACGTCCTCGGCGGCACGTCGCAGCGTGCCGAAAATGATTGGGCGGTAACGCATTAACTCATGGACCGCATCGGGCGCCAATTCGGGCTTAAGGGCAACCAAGTCCCATTGGTCCGGGTGGGCGCACAACACTTGGACCGCGGCGGCGAGCTGGTTGCGGGTGGTGTCGGTGCCGGCGCCGAGCAGGGTGGCGGTGAGCATGAGCAGTTCGTCATGGGTCAGCCGGTCGCCGGCTTCTTCGCAGCGGATGAGGTCGGAGATCAGGTCGTCGGTCAGCGACGCGCGCCTGCGGTCGATCAGCTCCTCGAGGTAGGCGTCGAGCTGGTCCCACGCGGCCAGGATCGCCGCGCCGTCCTCGGCGATGTTCAACTCGAAGAGCTTCTTGATGTCGTCCACCCACTCGGAGATCTGCTGCCAGTCCCGCGGCGGCGCGCCCAGCAGCGCGCAGATGACGGGCGTGGGGTATTGACGGGCGATGTCGGTGACCACGTCGCAGCGTCCCGTCGCGGCGACCGCGTCGACCAGCCCATTGACGATGTCGGCGGCAAGCGTGCGCATCCGCTCGGCGCCCCGCCGCGCGAACGCCTTGGACACCAGGCGGCGCAGCCGGTGATGCGCCGCGCCGTCCAGGCTCAGGATGTTGCTGACCGCCCGATCCCACAGCGGACCCGAGGTGACGCCCTGCACGTCGAGCCCGAGCCCGTCGGCGGTGACGAAGCGGTCGTCGCGCAGCACGGTGCGGACCAGCTCGTAGGTCAACACCTCGGGTCCGTAGGGGCCGATGGCGATCGGGGACTGTGCCCGGGTGTCGGCGATGACGCGCAGCGCCTCGTCGGGATCGGTGAGGTGGTCGTAGCGGAAGGTGGGCAGACCGGCGTCGAAGACGCTCGGGGCGAGAACGGTGTTGATTGTCATGCAGTCAAAGATCCGGGTCGAAGGCCGGCAGACCATCCGCCGCAGCGCGTAGATCTACGCGGCGGGTCGCGTAAATCCGCGCGCCGCAGTCGGGTGGATCTGCGCGGTTGTGCGGATGTTTTGCCCGTTGCCGGACGCGATGCTGGCTACCATGAGCCAATCTGCGGAGTTACCGGCGCTGAACTGGAGCGAGTTGGGCTTGAGCGAGTTGCTGCCGACGGGGACGGTGACGTTGCTGCTGGCCGATGTCGAGGGTTCGACGCGGCTGTGGGAGACCCAGCCCGAGACGATGACGGCAGCGCTGGCCCTGCTGAACCGGACGGTGGCTGAGGTGGTGACCGCGCATGATGGGGTGCGCCCGCTCGAGCAGGGCGAGGGCGACAGCTTCGTGGCCGCCTTCGCGCGCGCGTCGGACGCGGTGGCGTGCGCGCTGACGCTGCAGCGGGCGCCGCTGACCCCGATCAGGCTGCGCATCGGGATCCACACCGGCGAGATTCAGCTACGCGACGAGTCCAACTACGCGGGCCCGACGATCAACCGCGCCGCGCGGCTGCGCGATCTGGCGCACGGCGGCCAGACCGTGTTGTCGGGTGCGGCCGAGGCGATGGTCGCCGACCACCTGCCCGATGGCGCCTGGCTTGCCGACCTCGGGACGCATGCCCTGCGCGATCTTCCGCGCCCGGAACGTGTTCTGCAGCTGTGCCATTCGGACATTCGTAACGACTTCCCGCCGCTGCGCACCACGAATGATGCTGGCAATGGTCATCTTCCGATCCAGTTGACCAACTTCGTGGGCCGTGCTTCACAGATCGTCGACGTCAGGCAGCTTCTGAAAGAGAACAGACTGGTGACCTTGACCGGCGCGGGCGGCGTCGGCAAGACGCGGTTGGCGGTGCAGGTCGCCGCCGGAGTGGCAACCGAATTCACCGGCGGCGTCTGGTTTATTGATCTCGCGCCGGTCACCAATCCGCTTGTCGTGCCGGTCGTCCTGGCGCGCACGCTGGGTCTGGCCGACCAGCCGGGCCGCTCCACCATGGAGACGGTGTGCAGGTTTGTCCGGGACCTCAAGATGTTGCTGATACTCGACAATTGCGAGCATCTGCTGGATGCCTGCGCGGATCTGGTGGTGGCCCTGCTTGATGCCGGCCACGATGTCACGATCTTGGCGACCAGCCGCGAGCCGATCGGCGTCGTCGGCGAGCTGACCTGGAGGGTGCCGTCGCTGTCGGTGGACGACGAGGCCGTTGCATTGTTCATCGACCGCGCCCGTCGAACCAGGCCAGATTTTGCCCTCAAGGCAGACAATTCGTCGGTAATCGCCGAAATTTGCCGGCGCCTGGACGGCATGCCTCTGGCGATCGAGCTGGCGGCCGCGCGAACCCGCACGCTGTCACTGACCCAGATGGTCGACGGCCTCCATCACAGCTTCCGCCTGCTCGCCGGCGGCGCACGCACCGCGGTTCGCCGCCAGCAGACGCTGCGCGCTTCCATCGACTGGTCGCACGGAATGCTCACCGATCCCGAACGCATTCTGTTTCGC
The DNA here is from genome assembly GCF_010730195.1 of Mycobacterium conspicuum. NCBI lineage: Bacteria > Bacillati > Actinomycetota > Actinomycetes > Mycobacteriales > Mycobacteriaceae > Mycobacterium > Mycobacterium conspicuum. The sequence goes on along the minus strand of NZ_AP022613.1, from coordinate 4,682,985 downwards.
CGCCTGGCGGTCTTCATGGGCGGATTCGACCTCGACGCCGCGCACGCGGTTGGGGCCGATGCCGACGTGGAGCACTTTCAGCTGATCGATCTGCTCGGACTGCTCGTAGACAAATCGCTGGTCGTCGCCGAGGAGATCCAGAACGTCATGCGATACCGCATGCTGGAGACCGTCCGCCAGTACGGTCTGGAAAAACTTGCCGAGTCGGGCGAAGCCGAGGCGGTGCGGACGCGGCATCGCGATCACTACACCGGAGTAGCTACGGAGCTGGCCGCGCGAATCCGTGGCGACGGAACACCGTTGGTTCCGTGGGCCGAGCTCGAGATGGACAACTTGCGGGCGGCGCATGCATGGAGTTGCGATGCCGGCGACTTTGATCCGGCGTTGCGTCTGGTGTCGTCGCTGCAGCGCCTGTGGGTGACGCGTGGGCGATTCCGTGAAGGCGTGGCCGGGTTCGACGCGGTCTTCAGCGACGACCGATACCGCGACGTCGATGTCGCTACCGACGTCTGGGTACGGGCGGTCGCCGACGCCGAGCTGCTGGCGGTCTGGTTCTCGACCCCGAACAACTTGCCGCGAGCGCAAGAAGCCCTGGGCGCGGCGCGTCAACGCGACGATCAGAGACTCGTCGTACACATCCTCTTGACGTGCGCCGTGTTGGCGATGAACTACGCCGAGTTGGCTGAGCCATATTTCGCCGAGGCGGCCGAGCTGGCCCGCGCGGCGGACGACCTCGCCGCGCTTTACCATCTGCGCGCCTACCAATGCTTCGTCGGCAACGTCGTCGGCGATCCGATCGCTGCGCAGGCGGCCGGCGAGGAGGGACGTGCCCTCGCCAACGAACTTGGCGACAGCTTCATGTCTCGGTACAGCCGGGTGTTCCTGGGCGGGGCGCTCGTGTTGCAGGGCAAGCTGGCCGAGGCGCTGCGGGTATCTCGTGAGCTGGTTGAGGAGGCGCGCGCGGCACAAGACCTCCCGATGGAAACCTTTGGTCTCATGACGCTGGCGCAGGCGCTGACGTTCACCGGCGACGCAACGGCAGGCCGCGCCGCAGCGCAGGCGGCCCTCGAAAACGGTGCCGCCATGGGCGGCTTCCACGAGGACACCGCCTACCTGGCCCTGGCCATCGCCGAGCTGGCAAGCGGCAACATCACGGCGGCCAAACAGGCCTGCGATGCGGCCTGGGGATGCACCTCTCCGCTCAAGGAACTGTTTGTGAGGAGCTTTGTGCCCATGGCGGAAGCGACCATGGGCTGCGGCGATCTGGTCACCGCCCGCCGCTGGGCAGACGACACCGTTGCGGCGGTTCCGGGGAGTCACCAGGTGACGGCGCTGACCGCACGGGCCGGCGTCGCGGTCGCCCAGGGTGAGTCGCAGCAGGCCGAACGCGACCTGCACGACGCTCTCGAAATTGCCGACCGCACAGGCGGATACCTGCATTTGCCCGATGCACTCGAACGCCTCGCCGCGTTGGTCGCCGACTCCAATCCCGAGCATGCCGCCCGGCTGTTCGGTGCGGCCGAAGGCATGCGGCAGCGGCACGGCGAAATTCGATTCAAGGCTTTTCAAGCGTCCTACGACTCAGCGCTGTCGAAGGTACGAGAAGCGTTGGAGCAACACGACTTTGATGGCGCATGGTCGGAAGGCAACGCGCTATCCACCGGTGAGGCAATCAGTTACGCTCAGCGCGGTCGCGGGACCCGGGGACGCCCGGCCAGTGGCTGGGAGTCGCTGACACCTACCGAGCTGGACGTCGTCCGCCTGGTCCGGGAGGGATTAAGCAACAAGGACATCGGCGCACGACTGTTCATCTCCCCGCGCACCGTCCAGACCCACCTCACCCACGTCTACGCCAAGCTTGGCGTCACCTCCCGGGTCCAACTCGTCCAGGAAGCGGGCCGCCGCTAGTGAGCTGTCGCGCTATTTGGCGGCCACGGTGAACCCACGGATGATCGCCTCGATATCGGAGGACTGCGCGACCGCCTCCTTGGCCAGGCTGGTGATGGTCAGCTGAACCAGGTACCGCTGCTTGCCGGGCGGCGAGCCGGTGGCGATCACGATCCGGTTATAGCTGTGCATCCGCATGTCGTCCTGGTCGTAGCTGCCCTGCAGCATCGACGAGGGAAATCCGTTGAAGTCAGCGGTCGACGCGTCGAGCTGGGTGAAGTTCGAGACCAGCTGGGCGTCGGCGTTGGCGTGCTGAATCGCGTCGGCGGCGTTGAAATCGGCGCCCCGCAGCGCGAACACCTCCAGCATGGCGGCCGGATACCTGCTGCCCTTAGAGATCACCTCGGTGGTCTTGGGCAGCTTCGGATTGCTGTACGGCTTCCAGCCCGGTGGTGTCGGCATCGACACCGTCAGGTCGGTCAGGGTGTTCGGCGCCACCGGCACCCCGGACACCCCGATACCTTCGAGGTACTTGGCGAACGGGACCGGCTTGGCCGTCGTCGTCGTGGCGCCGGACGCCGTCGTCGGCAAGACCGACTGGAAGTCCGGGGGTTTCGGCGCGCAGGCCGACACCACCAACACGGCGGCGGCCGCACCGAAAACAGCAGCTCTCACAAAATCTCGCGGACCGCATCGATCGGCCGCGCCAGCCGAGTTCCCTTCGCCGTCACCACAAACGGACGTTCGATCAGGATGGGATTTTCGGCCATGGCGTCGAGCAGCTGGTCATCGGTCGCGTCGTCGAGTCCCAGTTCGGCGTACAGCGGTTCACGCTTGCGCACGGCCGTGCGCACATCGATGCCGGCGTCCGCGATCATGCGCACCAGTTCGTCGCGGGACGGCGGCGTCTTCAGATACTGAACGACGGTGGGTTCAATGCCGTTGTCCCGCAACAGGTCCAGCGTCTTGCGGGAGGTGGAGCACTTGGGGTTGTGGTAGATGGTCGCGCCAGCCGACATTTACGCGTCCCCGTCGAACAGCCCTGTGACCGAGCCATTTTCGAATACCGCGCGAATGGTGCTGGCCAGCAGCGGCGCGATGGACAGGACGGTCAGCTGGGGGAAGCGCTTCTCGTCGCCGATCGGCAGGGTGTTGGTGACGATCACCTCGCGCGCCCCGCATGCGGCCAACCGCTCGGCGGCCGGGTCGGACAGCACGCCGTGGGTCGCCGCGACGATCACATCGGTGGCGCCGTCCTCGAGCAGCAGCTTGACCGCGCCGGCGATGGTGCCGCCGGTGTCGATCATGTCGTCGATCAGGACGCAGCAGCGCCCTTCGACTTCGCCGACGACGCGGTTGGAGACCACCTGGTTGGGCACCCGGGGGTCACGGGTCTTGTGGATGAAGGCCAGCGGGACGCCGCCCAGCGAGTCGGCCCACTTCTCGGCGATGCGCACCCGGCCCGAGTCGGGCGAGACGACCACCATGTTGCCGTCGGGGTAGTTGTCCTTGATGTAGGTGGTCAGCAGGTTCTGGCCACGCATGTGGTCGACGGGACCGTCGAAGAAGCCCTGAATCTGGTCGGTGTGCAAATCCACGGTGACGATCCGGTCCGCGCCCGCCGTCTTGAGCAGGTCGGCAACCAGCCGCGCCGAGATCGGTTCGCGGCCGCGGTGCTTCTTGTCCTGCCGCGCGTAGGGATAGAACGGCATCACCGCCGTGATCCGCTTGGCGCTACCGCGCTTGAGCGCGTCGATCATGATCAGCTGTTCCATCAGCCAGTTGTTCACCGGCATCGGCGCGGACTGCAGCACGAACGCGTCGCAGCCGCGCACCGACTCGTGGAAGCGCACGAAGATCTCGCCGTTGGCGAATTCACGCGCCGTCTGGGCGGTGACGTGGACGTCGAGCTCCTTGGCGACCTGCTCGGCCAGCTCGGGGTGCGCGCGACCGGAGAACAGCATCAGGTTTTTGCGATTGTCGGTCCAGTCGTGGCTCAACGCGCTGCCCTCACCGCTCGAAATGGTGGCCTATTCGCCTGATCGTACGTAGCGATAGGGTACCGGTTGCGAAAGCACAAATTCATCATGTCGATTCGGGGTCGGTCTGCTCCTTGGCCCTTTCGGCCGCCTCGGCCGCCGGGGTTCCCGGACGCTTGCGCTGCACCCAGTCCTCGATGTTGCGTTGCGGGCCCGCCGACACCGCCAGCGCGCCGGGCGGGACGTCGTCGCGCAGCACCGTCCCGGCCCCGGTGTACGCGCCGTCGCCGACGTTCACCGGCGCCACGAACATGGTGTCCGACCCGGTCCGGACGTGCGAGCCGACGGTGGTGCGCCGCTTGGAGATGCCGTCGTAGTTGACGAACACGCTGGACGCGCCGATATTGCTGTGCTCGCCGATGTCGGCGTCCCCGACGTAGGTCAGGTGCGGCACCTTGGTCCCGGTGCCGATGGTCGAGTTCTTCACCTCGACGAACGCGCCCAGCTTGCCGTCGGAACCCAACACGGTGCCGGGCCGCAGGTAGGTGAAGGGGCCGACGTCGGCGCCGTCCCCGATCACCGCCGACGTGCCGTGCGTGCGGACCACCGAGGCCCCGTCGCCGACGGTGACGTCGGTCAGGGTGGTGTCCGGGCCGATGGCGCAGTGGCCGCCGATCCGGGTGCACCCGAGCAGCTGCGTTCCCGGATGCACGACGGTGTCGCGGCCGATCGTCACGTCCACGTCGATCCAGGTGGTCGCGGGGTCGACGATGGTGACGCCGGCCATCTGGTGGGCGGCGACGATGCGGCGGTTCAGTTCGGCGCCCAGCTCGGCCAGCTGGACCCGGTTGTTGACGCCGGCCACCAGCGCGCTGTCGTCGACGTGGCGAGAATGCACGACCCGGCCGTCTTGCCGCAGGATCGCGACGACGTCGGTGAGATAAAGCTCCTGCTGGGCGTTGTCGGAGCTGAGCCGGCTCAGCGCCGAGCGCAGGGCCGCGATGTCGAAGGCGTACACACCGGCGTTGACCTCGCGGATCTGGCGCTGCGACGGCGTCGCGTCGGTGTGCTCGACGATCGCCATCACCTCGCCTTTTTGGGGATCGTCCTGGGTGCGCAGGATGCGCCCATAACCGGACGGGTCGGCCAGCGTCGTGGTCAGCAGCGTGACCGCGGCCCCGCTGGTGCCGTGGGCCGCGACCAGATCGGCCAGGGTGTCGGCGTCCAGCAGCGGGGTGTCGCCCGAGGTGACGACGACGGTGCCC